>NZ_DXVR01000008.1:0-58358 GCF_019417265.1 Bacteroides sp. | reverse complement strand
AATCAAATCCATTACCATATTCTTCCGCATTTCACTTTTTTGTAGTAACTTTGTACGTTAAATATATTGCATATAGGTAGTTTATATGTATTCGTTGCCGTATATAATGTACAATAAAATCAAATATTCATAATACTATTTCAATACAGGTTTTTGTCGTACAAATATAATGAACTGCTTACCTCAAAAAATATATAATATTTTCGGAAACAATATTTCTTTTATAATCATTTTTTGATATGCTATTGTATTAATTATAAGGTATTTACCTCTTGTGTTATACCTTTTTGTGTTGTGGAAGTAATAACTCAAATTTGGCATACGATAAAGTGGTATGTTTTTAGGCACAAATGTACAATACGTGATTGGATAAAAATGTTATTTTTGTACTACTTAAAAGCAAATGTTTGAGCCTTGAAAAGAATAATCTCAAAAACATAAAAACACATAAAAATGAAAGTAAGGAATTTATTTATCGTTACAATGGGAATGTTTTCTTTCATGTCATGCCAAAAAGATATGGTAGATAACAACAACGATGTGAGCAGCGGTAATGTTGACTTTAAGATGAGTATAAAAGCTACTCCAAGTTCTAAGACTACACCAAATGGCGAATATGGTACTACATTTGTCAGTGGTGATGCTGTAGGAGTTTTTGCATTGGAACGTGAGAATGTAAAATTTTCAAATGTAAAATATCTGCATACGGGTGAAGACGATTGGATGGCAGGTGATAACCGAATTCAGATAAAAGAAACAGAAGTATTAGATTATTATGCGTATTATCCATATACGGATAAAGCGACTTTTGACCAGAATTTCACTACAAGTGTTTCGACCGATCAAAGTGCAGGATACATGGAGAATGATTTTCTTCTTTCCGGCAAGATTAGCGCAACTGAGAAAGGGCAAACAGAGGTTGTCTTGAATTATGACCATGCATTTTCTCTTGTAGAGGTAACTCTTAAGGGTGACAGGGTTACGGAAGGAACCATGGTTTCTCTTGTAAATGTAAAGAAAAATGCCAATATAGATATTAAGAGTGGTGAAGTAGCTACCAGCGGTGAGGCGAACGAGGAAATTATTATGTATAATGTAGAAGGATATAAATACCGTGCAATTGTTCCTGCACAAGAATTTGTAGCTAACAAAAATTTTATCAGAATTGAAACCAATGAAGCTGCCTTTGATGTCTCAAATGAAAGTACTATAGCTTTGGCTAAAGGTAAATATACTAGTATGGCTATTGTGATTGGCGATGCAAATCCTAAAGTTGATATCAGCATAAGCAATGGTACGATAGCAGATTGGGGTAACAGGACTGAAATAAACGATGACGACCTTGTTATTGACAAGGAACCGATAGTAAAGAGCATTATAAGTCCTCTTGCTTCTGATGTACTGACTAAATGGAATAAAGAATTGACTGAGTCAAATTGGTATGATTTCATAAATGATAATTACAAGGCCGGAAAAGCTGAAGTAACTGAAGAAACAGGAACTGTCTGGGGAAAGGCTGCAAAACTGACATTTACATCTTCTGCCGATCCTAAAACAGGAAAAATTTTAGGAAACAGTTATTATATTGCTCCGATTGGTTATTATAAGGCTGATGCAGTGGATATTTCAACCAATGGTATATATATGCTTACGTTTAAATATAAGGGATTCTCTACATTCAAGAAGGAAGGAGAGGATAAACGAGATAAGGTTGGTATCGTATTATATTTACATGAAGGACAGGATAAGTTTGCTATAGGAAGCAATATGGATGCTGTTAATAAACTTAATGCTACTACTGTTTCTATTTCTAACGTAGATACCGATGAATGGCAGAACGCTACGATATATGTAAACTTTAAGAAAATATCTTCAAAGTTAGGGTCTGCTGAACCTGGTGGTTTTAATGATAATACCGACGTAAACAATTTCTTTCTTAAGTTTTATACAAAAGATGATAAAACAACGGCGGATTATCCTCAAAGGATATCTGAAATCTTTATATCGGATGTAGAGATGGTTCCATACATGCCTGAAAATTAAACAATAAATACGCAAGTCTAATTGAAGAAAATGATGTCCGCAGCGATGTGGACATCATTTTTTTATGCGAAGTTCGTGAATTGTTTATCTTGACATGATACTTATTTATAACAAGATTCCTATGTTAATTGGTGTGACACGTACGTGTTACGCCAATCTTGGCAGGGCCTTTACTGAAGTTTGGCTTATCATACTCTCAGTTGGCTAGTACGGAGTTTCGTTGTTGGCTATGTCTCTGTTGACGATATATTTGTTCAATGCGGATTAATTTTTCTGTATTTGTAAGGAAAAAATAATCTACATCCGTAAATTTTTATGTATTAAATCTTGTCTCATTGTCGGCCTGTAACCTATAGGTTGAACTTGTGAGGCTTAAATTATTGAGTACTCATTGCTCTATTCATTTATATTTTACAATTTCAGTATGTTTTTAATTTGTAGGACATGCTGAAAAAAAGGGGTTGACCTCGTTATGAAGTCACCCCCTTTCCGTAAATTGGAATTACGTATTGTTTTTTTAAGTCAATTTATTGTCGTTGTATTACTTTGCGGATTATAAGCTGATATTTGCTGTGATGCTCTTTCCACAGTACAAGTCTTGCGGCATATCTATTTTAGCCGATTTGCCATCTATCGTGATAGTTATTGTTTTGATGTCCGGATTCATTGTAGCATCTGCTATCGATATTTCATATCTGCCCTTGCCTTGGTCCTTAATTACTATGCCGCATGGCGATGATACGCTTATGGTACGTCCTTTGTAGTTCAGTGTTTCGTCGGCGGAATAGAATACTGCCGAGATTACTTTCTCTTTTTCCGATGCTACGGCCTGTATCAGAGTATCGTTGCGGAGGATTTCGAACGGTAGTTCAGCCGATGGCTTACCTTTTCCGGTAAAGACGACATATCCGTATGTGTCGTCGGTCGTTTTCTGCCCATGGTCGGTCCATATGCGCAGTACCGGCACTGTGGTCGGGAGGTCGGTGCGCTTCTTGTTGGTAGGGTTTAGTTTCTCCCATTCAGTTTCTTTCTCTTCCAATGATACATATAGGTTGGAGGTATACTCTGGCAATACGGTATAAGAGAATTTTCCTTTTTGTGTAATCCATATTCTGTCCTTTCCCCGGAGGTCTATTTCCTTTACGCCTTTGTTAAGTTTTTCACTTCGCCTTCCCACGGACAGTATGACATCGTTTTCCAATGCAGTCTGGTCGATGGTGGTGCGTATGCATCCTTCCATTTCCGGCCTGTCGTTTGTAATTCCTGCTCCTAAGGCAATGAAATAGTCGTCCATCATGAAGTAGCCCTTATGCGCCCTGGAACCGTAGAGCATCGGGTTTTCATCATACAGAGCCTGTTTCGTTCCATCCATGTTCTTGTCAGCTCCGTGTATTTTTTCGAAAATATATCCTGCGGCTGCATATTCCGAGCGGTCTGTCGCCCCGACGGCAAAGTTGTGTTTGCTGCAATATCCGCGCCAATTGGTTACGGGTTTCAGCCTGTCCATACCCTCACGGGCAGTTACTCCGGGCGATGCAGTGACATCCCATCCTCCTATGATTTTGAAATACTCGTTTCCGTTTCGTATGAACAGCGTCATTCCGTCGGTAGGATAGAAATTATAGTTGTCGGCAAATGCAGCGCTTTCCAGTCCGTCGCTTCTCACAGTTCCCATATTCACGGATATCATATGGTCTTTGTTCTTCTTTATTATATCATCGTTGTTGAAGAACCATCTTATGCCGTTGTATATACCCTTGTCATATCCGGCCATCAGTATTCTGTTTTTGTCTGCTTCTTTCTGCAGCTGTTCGAGCTCTGTGATTTCTTTTTCCGAGAAAGAAGAGGACCAGTCTCTGAGTATAAGGTCGAGCATTTTCTTGTAAGGTATGTGGCTTTCGTAGGGATTGTAAGAACACGAGTTCCTGTCTATTCCCACCAGGCGGTATCCCTTATAGTAATACCAGTTCCCTCCGCGGAAGAAGTTCATAAGCGCTTTTACGTTCTCCGGCTTAAGTGATGCCGCCCATGGAGTACCTTTCAGCATTCCCAACATATTCAGTGCATTGAATGTGCCGTCTATAGGGTATCCCCATATCAGACACTGCTTGCCGTGTCCCCATCCGGCACCGTCGGCAGTAAATCCCTCTGTCCAGAACGATTTGTCATAAGTGGTCTGCGATGTCATGTCTATACCTTTGAGACATATATCCGCAAGCAGGTCAATCATTGGTACAGACGAGAACATTGCCGCTACAGGGAGCAGTGAACGGTAGGCCAATGCATTTCCTCCAACCCACCATACATGTTTGCGGAAGCGGTCAACGGATATTACGTTATTGTCTGTATCATCGTTTCTCAATGGCTGTGTGTATGCCTCAAGTCCAAGGACTTTAAGCATGTCGCATGCCTTCAGAGTCAGTTCCGACGACTCTCCGTGTTCTGCCTTGTCCATTTCGTCAAGACATGCAAAATATATGTTCGAGGCGGCAGACGGAATGGCAAAACATGACGCATGGAAACGCTGTACGTAGTTGGGACGCGATATCTCTATGTTGCCGTAATGCAGTACGGCTTTCATGAGTTTCTCAAAAGTATTGTCGTCGTATTTTATATTGCCTTCATTGCGTGAATGACATACAGAATACACCCTGTTCAGAGCTTTTGCGATGAAAAGTCCAACCTTGTCGTCGGTAGTATTTTCGTATCCCTTGTAGTAGTCGCCGTTTTTTCTGAACCCTTCTTCTATGGGATTCATATCGGTAAATGTTCCGTCGTCCGCCAACAGTGACAGATATTCCTTTACTGCTTCTGTTCCGGGGTCTTTTACAGCTCTGTACGGCTTGTCGTGGAAATATTTCCTGAGCGTCTTTACTGCTTCTGCCTTGCGGCTGTCTTTATTCTCTTTTGC
This sequence comes from Bacteroides sp., assembly GCF_019417265.1. Lineage (GTDB taxonomy): Bacteria > Bacteroidota > Bacteroidia > Bacteroidales > Bacteroidaceae > Phocaeicola. The sequence goes on along the minus strand of NZ_DXVR01000008.1, from coordinate 53,404 downwards.
CTGTTTGCTGTACTTGCGGTAGTTGGTGTATGCAAAAATCTGTTCGGGCGACATACTGCATTTAGCTGTCTGTTCTTTTTCTGTGGCAGGCTTGAAGAAAGGATTTAGCTTGAAATCATTTGGCGAGTTTGTCTCTTTGATTTTTTTCTGCAGTTCTGTCATCATTTCGTAGGCCTTACCCGGATATGATGATATAAGGTTCTTCTTTTCGCCTATGTCATCTTTTATATTATACATTTCGTAAAGGCCTGTTTCATAGTTAAGTATGATTTTCCAGTCTCCCTTACGCAACACGCTTACCGGGCGCGAGCGGAATACCCTGTCTGTAGTTTCCTTGTTCCCGCCTTCGAGGTATGCCGGGAAATGCCAGAACAGTGTACGTTCATCTTCATTAGACTCCTCTTTGCCGTTCAGTATGTTTACAAGACTTTTTCCGTCGAGTCTCAGATTATCGGTCTCCGTTCCTGTCAGTTCCATAAGGGTAGGGAAGATGTCGAGCTGTGATACTACAGCATCCGGATGCTCTGCCTTTTCGAACTTTCCTTTCTGATAGACAATCATGGGTACTCTTATACCACCCTCGTAGAATGAGCCTTTACCTGCACGGAGCGGCCATTGGCGAGATATGTCGTAAACAACTCCATTGTCTGTAGTGAAAATTATGAGAGTATTCTCTTCTATGCCTTTTTCCTCTACAGCCTTAAGTACTTTGCCTACCGCACGGTCTGCTTCTTCTACTAATGCGGCATATACCGGATTATTGTGTGCAGCAGTACCTTTTTTCTTTTTGTATTTCTCTATAACTTCTTTTTTTGCCTGAAGAGGAGTATGAACAGCGTATGTTGCAAAATAAAGAAAGAATGGCTTGCTGCTGTCGGCTTTCTTTATCAGGTTTACTGCTTCGGCCGATAATCTTTCTGTGAGGAATTCACCTTTCGGACCATCTTTTAAGTCTGGATTTCTGTATGGTGAGAAATAAGTATTAGGATGTCCGGCATGATTCCCTCCAATATTTATATCTATACCACATTTCTTAGGCGATTCTGTGACATGCCATTTACCTATGTGATATGTAGCATATCGGTTGTCTTTCAATACCTTTGGCAGAATCTGAAATCCTTCGGGCAGAGATGTCCTGTTGGGATAGCTTATAAGTTTTCTTTTTGTCTTGTTTCCTCTGTCGGGATTTCCTACAGTATATATACCGTGCCGCATAGTATTCTGTCCGGTAAGCATACAGGCACGGCTCGGGGCGCTGTTGGCTGCGCCGGCATATGCCTGTCCGAACCATACACCACTGGTTTTCAGACGGTCGATATTCGGAGTTTCGTAATACTTGCTGCCATTGCAGCTCAGGTCTGTCCATCCTAAGTCATCAATATTTATAAGGATGATGTTTGGTCTTGTATCTGCATTTATGCTTCCTGCATAAATCAGAAAAGGAGTAATAGGGATAATTTTTCTGTACATACTGATTGTTATAAAAAAGTTTACCCAAAACGGACACGTTTTGGGTAAACATCTGTTTATACTTAATTTGTTTTATTTCAATGCTTTCAGCCATGCAGGAACTTGTCCGAGACGTTTTTCGAGCTGTGCTTCGTAGAGAGAACGTGGCTCTACCGGTACACCGTTACTTTCGTCGAGTTTTACCTGCTCAAGGTTGAAATTTGTCTTTTCACCGTGGAATCCTATAAACAGAGGCATATGTATCTTCCATCCGCCCCAGTTATTGAATCCTGCCCCTTGAGGAGAATGTGTCGCATAGAAGTTCCATACTGTGAGGTCACCCAAATGGTTTGGCAATTCGCTTTCCGCACCTCCGTGACGTCCCTGGAAGAAAGCTCCCGAACAATTGTCTATCAGAGTAGCGCGAGGCTGTGTGGCATGAGCCTCGAAACATGCGTCCGAACCCCATGAAACATTCCATATTACAGCACCCATACTTGGTTTTGATACACCTACAGAGTGGAACTGTCCTACACCCTTTTCGAATGCTTTAGTCTTGGCGTTTATACCGTCGGAGAAGTCTTTTATCTTACCCATGAATACTCTTGATGAGCCGGCAGAGCGGATTGCAGAGTGTCCGCGGAAACCATTAATGTCGATGTCATAGACAGATACATTTGCACTACCTGTTACGGAGCAGGCTTCGCTTATACTTGTAAACTCTACTCTTCTCATCCAGCTGTTTGTTACACGCTGCATGTTTACAGGTTTATATCCTCCGTCATCGTCCCATGTTCCATGGTGTATGAATTCAGGTTTTGCTTTTCCTACGAATGTGAGGTCTTCAATACCTATCTCTTCATAGTGAGGATACTTTCTCAGATACCATCCCCATTTCTTTTCTACTCCATACATCAGCGGCTCCTTGAATGTGACTACGTCTCCTTCTATTTTTTCTATCTGATGATAGTCCTGAACCTGAACTCCATCTTTTACAATACCTGTCCATTTGTCGTTTACAGGGAATGGAGCAAGCTCCTGTGCTACCAATATCGGGTCGTTGTTTTTCATTGTCAGTGCAACCCATTCTCCTACAGAAAATTTGCTTGCATTATCGACAGTAATACTGAATGTACCCTTTGGTGAGTCGGATGTAACTTTAGAATTATCCCCAAATCCGGAATTGTGCTTTATATTAAGCAAAGTAGGAGATGAGTATAATATATTTTTGTCCGTGGGCAAGTTCGGAGCATCCATTATAAGTTTTGTTTTTCCCTTACCGTCGCCTTTGATTACAAAGTGCCCTCCATAAATACCTATAGGGTTACTTGTATTATTGCCTTTGCTGTCGTAAGCCGGGTTCTTTTTATTGGGGCTATTGGTATTGTCAGCTTCGCTGTGTAATATATATTCGCCCTCTGGGAAATAGAATATAACTTTTGCTTCAGGATTCTGATATGCCTTGCTCTCTTCATCAATACGTGTAAGTTGATGTTTTTTCAGGAGCTGAAGGAATGCATCTCTTGCAGAAAGTTCAGGATGTGCGTTCATGTATTCGCGTACATTTTCTTCTACATAGCCGCTACCTTTTAGTGACGCAACACTTGGTGCCTCTACTTCTGCATGTTTGTATCCTGCATAAGAGAAGTCAAGCAGAAGATTGTCTGATGCTCCGGCTGTAAACTTATTCCATGCTTCTGTAGTTGTTTTCTTTATTACTCCTGATGTAATGGTATAATTGTCCGATTTCAGGATAATCTGTATTGTGGCTCCGTCTTCCGATTCGTTATAAGAGGCAAATGGAGTATAGTCTGAATAGTCTGACGATATGTTGCTGACAGCAATATCATTAAGCATGTTCCATTTGTTACCTCCGAAAGAGACTTCCCATTTGTTTGCTATATTCAATCTGAACTGAGGTGCTTTAGCTTTACTCTCTTTTGAAACTGCTTTTACGGTATTACCTTCGCTGTCTGTAAGAGGAAGAATTTCGTTGTTCCACAGGTATGTCCAGAAACCGTCCTTGTCTATTCCTGCTATAGGAATGTTTACACTTTTACTCTCGCCGTTTATGGATATTTCGAATGAAGTATCATCATCGAAAGCAAACGTACATCCTTTGCCGTCCATTCTGCTGAAGTAGCTGACTTTCTCGCCGTTTACGATTCTCATCAGTGCCTTGATGTCGTTGTTCATTCTGGCTACCACCGAACCCTCTTCGGGAGAGTTCGGCAGAGTACTTGTAATATCTTTGTTCATATCGTGTACTACTTCGTCGCTACAGGATGATATGTATCCCATGCTCAGCATAAGTCCGATAAGTGGTATAAATCTTATTTTCATAATGTTTTCTTAAAAAGATGAATTAATTGTTGATTTCCCATCCCGGATTCTGTGTCAAGTTTTCGGGATTAATATATACTTCTTTCTGAGGTATAGGATACAGATACATCTTGTCTTCCCAAACTCTGTCCTGTATCTTCTTCGCTGTGTATGTCAGCGTACCTCCGTTGTTCTGTATTTCTACACCGTATATTTCCTTTACGACATCACCGATTTTCCAGCGTCTGATGTCCCAAAAACGATGGCCTTCGAATGCAAGTTCCACGCGGCGTTCGTTGCGTACTTTCTCACGGAACTCATCCTGATTAGCTGCTTTTACATCAGGCATGTTTGCTGCCTTTCTCACCTGGTTAAGAGCTGCTCTTGCCGAGAGATGGAATTCACCGTCCGAGTAGTCAGGACCTTTCCATTCGTTCATGGCTTCTGCATAGTTCAACAGAACTTCTGCATAGCGGTACGAAGGGTAGTGGTGGAACTTCTTCACGTTGTTTGTCGGGCTGAGGTTTACAGTCTCATTAATGAGTTTCTTCATGTAGTAGCCTGTAAGAGTGGCACCGTCTGTAGGAAGACCGTGCTTTCCTCCTGCGAATGTCTCTACTTTTTCTTCCATAAATGTATCTCCGTTGTACATTATGTTTTTATAGAAACGTGGGTCTCTGTTTGCATAAGGCTTTGTCTGATCGAAGTCAGGAGCATCTGTTACCCAAGTATTGCCTACAAGTTTCACTGAATATCCGTTTTTTGTCTCAAAAGCATCCACTAAGTTTTGTGTCGGAGTATTACCACCTGAAATTTCAAATCCTTTGAAACCAATAGGAAGATTTCTTGCTTCGAACGAGTTGTTTTCGCCACCTCTTGTTTCGAATATCATCTGTTTGGACTTGAAGAGGTTATTACCGCCTTCTTTATTGTACAATGGGTCACTATCAATATTAGGTAATGAATAAATACCTGTTTTGATAATGTCCATTGATGCTCTTGCAGCAGCTTCCCAACCTTTCATCTCGTCCTGTCCTTCGCTGAACAGTGGGCTTGCTGCATAGAGTAGCGCTCTTGCCTTTATAGCCATTGCGGCACCTTTAGTAACTCGTCCTGTCTCTTCGAAGAAACTGGCGTGATCTGTCGGAAGTGAGTTAGCTACAGAGTCACACTGCTGTACGATGAATGCGATTACCTCGTTGAAAGGGGTCTTTTTAACTTTATTTGCTTCTTCCGGAGTAAGGGTGTTTTTCAGCAATGGAACATCTTTATATCTCTTTACAAGTTCGAAATAGTATAAAGCTCTAAGAACTACGAGTTCGTTTGAGTACATCCTTGCCTTTTTGATTTCCTCTTCATAGTTTGAGCTCCATGCATATCTCTGCAAGTTTTCTTCAGAATAGTTTTCGAAGAAAGAGTTGATATCATGTATCACTTCGTAATAGTTCCCCCACTGGTTGTCTATAAGGTTGAGGGGACTCCATGTGTTGTTGTACATTTTATATACGGCATTGCTTTCCCAGGTGAATGTAGAGTTGTCAGTTGCAGATTCTCTCAACGCTCCTCCTATTGCACCAAAATCGGATGGCAGTTTTCTGTACGCAGCATTGGCAAGGCTCTTTATATTTTCGAAATATGCATAAGCCTCTTCTTTAGTCTTTCCCTGCGACTCGTCGAAGTCGAGGTAATCACATCCGGATAATAAACCGGCAAATGAAAATGCGATAAATAATTTATTTAGTTTCATAAAGGTAATTTTAGAAATTAACGTTTACGCCAAAATACAATGACATCATGTCCGGATAGTTCAGCGACAGGTCTTCGCAATTGAGGTATTTTATGTGGTCTAATGAGAACAGGTTGTTTCCTCTTGCAAATATCATACATTTGTTAATCTTCATGTTCTTTGTCCATTCCTGAGGCAGAACATAATAGATGTTCAGATTTCTGAGTTTGAAGAACGAACCGTCAACAAGCCACTGTGTACTGCTACGGAAGTTATTATTGTTTGACAGAGTTGTAAGACGTGGAACATTGGCTGTTTCCTTTGTCTCTTCAGTCCATCTCACTTTGTCTTCGATATACCATTTTGAAAGGTTGCTGTTTCCGTTTCTCAAAGGCCAGTAAACACTCTGAGTATCGAGCATTCTGCTGTATTGGCCAACTCCTTGGAATACCATATCTATACCGAATCCTTTATATTCGAAACCAAGACTGATACCGTAGTTTATTCCTGGAATCTTACTTGAGTAACCTATGGCAACAACGTCGTTTTCGTCGATAATCTTGTCACCGTTCTGGTCTTTATACTTGATATCACCCGGTCTTACTTCAGAGAATACCTGTTTCGGACTGCCTGTTATATCTTGCTCATCATTGAAGTATCCTATTGCTTCAAGACCATAGAGCTGTCCGTATCTGTTACCTTTCTTAGACAGATAGTCGAATGGCTTGAATCCTTCTCCATTTTCTACTATTTCTGTGTCGATGTATGAGAATGTTCCACCTACGTAGTAATTGAAGTCTTTTCCTATCTTATCTTTCCATGTCATCGCCAGTTCTGCACCTCTCGACTTCATCTCACCTATATTCATCTGGGAGGTCTTTGTACCAAGTACTTCTGAATAAAGATTGTCTGTACTGATGAGAGTGTTTTTTCTGAAATCCATAAATGCATCGGCAGAGATTGAAAGCTTGTTCCATAATGTTGCATCAACTCCTATATTGTATTTGTCTGCAATCTCTATGTTCAGATTTTCAACTGGTAATGTTCCAGCAATAAGACCACCCATGCTTTGTGGAGTGTCGCGGAACAGATAACCGGAAGTACCAACCCAGAATCTTTCGTCGATATCATAACCGATATTGTCGAGACCGGCACGTCCCCAAGAAGCTCTCAACTTAAGATAGTTAAGTATCGGTGACTTCATGAAACTTTCGTTGGACAATACCCATCCGGCAGAAATGGCAGGATATGTTCTGAACTTATCGCCGTCCGACAAAACACTTGTTCCGCTGCGGTTTACCACTACGTCGAGCAGGTATTTGTCTGCATAGTTGTATCCGGCAGTAAGGATGTACGACTGTCTTTTATACGTAGCGTTTCTACCTTTGGACATTGCATATTCCTGAGAATACATCAGAGCTCCGTTTACAGAGTGAAGACCGAAAGCGCGGTCGTACATAGCCTTTGCATTAATAACAGTTCTGATGAACTGAGCTTGAAGAAGGTCGCCTGGAGTAGAAATACTGAGCGCTGCACCGTCATTATCAAAAATCTGATAATTCTTTTTGTATTCACCGGTAACAGGGTCACGGTTCAGTGATACGATTTCGTATGGGGCTTTCTTTGCTCCTTCTTCGTGGAATACAGCACTGTTATCGTATGATATACCGGCTTCGGCACTAAGTCCTCTTGTAACCATTGACAGATCCTGGCGTATGCGCAAGTCCGACTGAAGCGAGCGTCTGTTCATCTTATAATATCCGACATCAGCAATATTTGCTATAGGATTTAATTTGAATCTCGTGTTACTTGCCCATATTCCGTTTGCTGTCTTTACAGGGAATGCAGCAGAAGGTACATGATTCAGAGCTGAGAAAATATCACTTTCTGATGTTCTCGGACGTTTCGACTCATAAAGTTCGCCATACATGTTAAGACTTACCAAAGTGTATTTGGTGATGTCTATATCAAGGTTCATACGTGCATTGAGATAGTATTTTTTCATCTGTGCAGTATATCTGTCCGAGTATTCAGCCAGGCTGTTGTCAAGCAAACCGTAATCGTTCTTGTAGTTTATTACAGAATAATAGCGCAGTTTTTCGCCACCTCCTTTGAATGATATATTCAGCTGATTGTTGATGGTATGGTTACGAAGAGCTTCTTTCTGCCAGTCAACATTAGGATATAGCTCTCTGTCTGTGCCGTTCTTGAATGCATCTAAAGCCACCTGATCATATTCAGGATCTAATCCGTCATACTTAAGGGCTTCGTTCTTCATCTGGGCATATGTATAACCATCAACATATTCTGCCTGATTTATAGGCAATCCCATACCGAATGTGTATTGTACATCGATATTATGTTTGTTGTATTCACCTCTTTTTGTAGTGACAATTACTACACCGTTTGCACCGCGTGTTCCCCATAATGCAGTTGCAGCACCGTCCTTGAGTACTGATATATTTTCTATGTCGAGCATATTGAGGTACTTCAAATCGCGTGGAACACCATCAACAATTATAAGAGGTTCCGTACCGTTTAATGAGCCTCCTCCTCTCACCATAAGAGTGGCTCCGTCTGTCCATCCGGTATTCTGTTTTACAGTAAGTCCCGGTATAAGACCGAATAGTGAGTTGCTTACATCTATTGTAGAGTTTGTCTCAATATCTTTACCTGATATAGTAGAAATGGCCTGAGTCTGTTCTCTTTTAGACTTTGGCAATGTTCTGTTGTCAAGTACAATATCAAGTTCATCAAGACATATGTTCAATACGTCCGAATTAACAAGAACGCGCTTTGAGAGACCATCGGCGAAATTTACTACGATATACTCTCCTTTTTCAGCTTCGATGGTGAAAGTTCCTTCCTTGTCGGTGATTACTTTTTTGTCATTAGTTCCGACAGTAGAAACAGAAGCTCCCAAAACAGGTTCACCAAGGCTGTTTTTTATAATGCCGGTTATTGTATTTTGAGCCATTGATGATAAGGCAAACGAACCGGCAATTACAGTTGACAATATATATTTCTTTTTCATAAGTCTTTTGGTTTATAGATTATTCCCATCCCGGATTTTGTATCAATCCGTATTTCTTGTTTATTTCTACCAAAGGTATAGGACACAAGTAATACTTGTCTGACCAGTTTTCAACCCATACTCTTCTGTTTATGACATTTTCATCACGTTCGAATGTGAACTCTGTATATTCACCGTTTACTTTGCTTCCTTCTACCGGATATGCCAGTAGATAGGCTATAGGTTTATCAAGATAGTCTTTATGCTTCCATCTCATAATGTCGTAGTAACGAACCTCTTCGTAACCGAACTCAACGGCACGTTCTGTAAGGATATATTCACGTAAATCCTCTCCCGGAGCAACTTTTTCTTTTGTAACCTTTGGCATATCTACTCTTTCACGTACCAAGTTGATATAGTCATAGGCATCTCTTCCGAATTCGTCTTTCTCCGTTGCTTTCCCAAGCTCGTTCATTGCCTCTGCTATGTTGTAGTAAACTTCAGGGAGTCTGAGCAGAGGACACTGGTAGAATTTACCTCTAAGTTCATCATATACGTCGAGGGTATGCTTGCGCTGCCCCATACCTGTTCTTCCAAGTCCTCCCCAATTATGTTGTGGATTTCCTCCCATTGTCTTAGGAACATCTCTACCTCCTACATAGAATTGTGCCTTGCGCCCTTTAAACTTGTCGCCAGTAACCCAAAGCGATTCATATAAACGTGGGTCGCGTGTCTCTTCTCCGTTTCTGTTGAAGAACGGATACTTTCTGTGGTCTGGATTATCCCAGTTGAATTTCTCTCCGTCTTTTGTCTCAAACAAGTCTGCATAGTTAAGTGTAGGACAACCGGCAGAGTATCGTATCTGAGATACTGCTTTACAGTTTACATCCCATGTAGTATATCTGTGGCTTGATATCAGTACTTCGCCATTATATCTGTTGAAGTATCCTTCGAAATAGCTTCTTCTTGGTTCTCCTTCATAATCTACAAGTTTATATTGTGATGAGGCTCTGTTATTCTCTCTGATAAAATCTAACCCTGCATCAAGAGCGTCCTGCCATCTTTGTGCCGAATAGTCACCATACCATACATATTTCTTTTCGGCAGCTTCTCCTTCATGATAAGGTTCCGTATTATTATATAGCGGACTTGCAACGAAAGTAAGCAATCTTGATTTCAGTGCTAAGGCTCCTGCTTTTGTCATTCTTCCGTCATCTTCTGGTTTTACACTCCATGGAAGTAAGTTTGCAGCATCATCAATCAGTTTACATATTTTCTCTACAGATTCTGCAATTGTCATTCTCTCCATTGTGAAATCATCGGATGCACTGTATATCTTGTCTATCCAAGGCATACCTCCAAGATTCCTTATAATGTCAACATAGTGATATGCAATTATCATCATTGTCTCTCCCTTACGTATGTTTTTTTCTTCCTGTGTCATGTTAGGAACTCTGTCAACATTATTGAGGAAGATATATGCCTGACGGATTCCGTATGTAGCCGAGAATTCACCATGCTCAATATCGTATGACATCTGATATACCGAAGCGGCTGCATCTTTTGATGTCAGTGTACCTTTATGATATGAAGTACCTCCACTCTTGAGGTTGTCGGCAAGATCGGTTATACCTTCTTTGATACCCCACGATAGTCTGTTCTTGTGTGGCTGGAAATCGGGCAGTGTATGATAAACCTGGGCGAGCTGTTGCTCTGCGAATATTTTGTTGTTGAATACGGAGTCGATATTGTATTCATCCGATGTCGGCTTTTCCAGGAATTTGTCACCAAATTTAAAGTCCTCACATCCGGTCATAACTACCGAAGCAAGAAGAAAAGCATAAATATATTTTTTCATATGCGATGTCTTTTTTAGAATGTTAGATTTAAACCTAAATTGTATATTTTCACAACCGGATATGTGTCTCCGTAATAACTTGGATTAGACTCCGGATCCATTATCTTCAGGTGGTCGAATGTCAACAGGTTGTAGGCTGTAAACTTAACACCCAATTGCTTTATTCCAATTTTTTTCAATAACGGATTATTGTTGAAATTATATCCTACAGTAAGATTCTTTAGTTTCAGGTATGAACCATCCTTCACCCATAGTGTAGAATTCATATAGTTGTGAGCCTGGCTGTTGAGAGACAGACGTGGCTGAGTAGCTGTTTCTGCTGTTTCGGGAGTCCATCTGTTATCAACGTGGAACTGCATCAGGGCACGTCCTTCGGCCGAGAATGGCTTACGGAAGTTCTCTGACAGTACGACAGAACGTTCTGCAGCACCTGCCCAGTTCATAGTGAAGAAGAACCCTTTATAATTGGCTCCGAGGTTAAGACCGAATACGTAGTTAGGACGGTTTGAGAAACCAATTTTTTTCTGGTCGTCAGGAGTTATCTTATTATCATTGTTCAAATCAAGATATTTTACGTCACCAGGTCTTACCGGCACCTGCGGAATAGGAAGTCCTTCTTTAAGAACCCAATTTTCTGTATCAACAAAATCTTCTTCTGAATAGAAACCGTCTGCCACATAACCTTGTACTATGCCTACAGACTGGCCTGTAAGTCTCATATATGGTTCGTTAGGCTCAACTTCGTCCATGAATATGATTTTATTTTTAGAATACGACATGTTAGCGTTAACATTGTAGTTGAAATTCTCACCTATTTTGTCATTCCATGTCATGTCTATTTCATAACCCTTGTTCTTTACACGTCCCATATTAACTACAGGCATAATTTCTTTTGTGAGTGCAGTAAGAGCGGGTATTGTTGTACGGTTGATAAGGATATCCTTTCTGTCTTCCATAAAGTATTCGAGTTTTACTTTAAGTCTGTTATTAAGGAAGTTCATATCTATACCGTAATTCTGTTTCAGTGCAGTTTCCCATGTTACTCCAGGATTGGCAAGTCTTTGTTCTACAGAACCCGGAGTCTGTGTCTTGTTGTTAAGTCCGAAGTTGTATCCCCATTTGTGGTTTCTCCAGTCTTTGTCTGTAGCCAGAAGGTTTACATCGTAGCTGTCCGGCAAGTACAGATAACGGTAACTGTTCATATTGTCATTACCTACGAGACCTATAGAAGCACGCAGTTTAAGGAAATCGAATACTTTCTGGTTCTTCATAAAGTTTTCTTCAGAAATAATATAACCGAGAGAGAGTGCCGGGAATGTACCGTAGCGCTTATCCGGAGCAAAGTTTTCGGAACCGTTGTATCCTATATTGAATTCTGCCATATATCTTGACTTATAGTCGTATGTGGCACGACCTACAAGACCTACATAAGCTGTTGGGATATAAGGCATTTCTTTTGGATAATATGTCTTGTTCTGGTTATAAAGGATAAGACCTGTGACATTGTGATTACCGAACTTACGGTTATATCTTACACTTGCTTCGAAATACCAGTTACGTCCTCTACCATAATTATATCCTATTGATGCTTTGGACTTCTGGCCTGAAATTCTATATACAATGTCGTTGTTGAAGTCTGGATTGTAAATATCGTCAAGAGTCATTCCTGAGCCGTCAACCTCAGAAACATAATAAGGAGTATAGACTTCACATGGAGATTGTCTTGTCCTTGTATATTTATAATTGGTATTATATACACCTTTTACTTCAACTGATAATCCTTTAGTAACAAAGTCAAGTTTCTGAACAAGATGCATATCCATGTTCATCGTGTTGGTCAGTTCTTTTTTGTTTCCTCCGAGCAGATACATTTCAAGAGGATTAACCATTTTGATATTTTCATATCTGCTACCCTGAGAAACCATCAGTACACCATCTACTATACCCGGGCTACTGAATGGCTGTGACTGGTTGATTTGTAACCACAAATCACTTCTTGTAGGTTCCTTTTTATCGCCTACAACGCCACCTATACCAAGTTTCAGAGTTGTCGATTTTGTTATACTGAGGTCAAGATTTGTTCTATAGTTGTAACGGTTGTAGTTATATCCCAAATCTTCGCGTCCGAAATCCTTGAACAGACCGTCCTGATGTAGGAAACCGGCAGAAATAAAGTATCTCACGTTTTTGGTACCTCCAGATACGTTTATATTGTGCTGTGTCTGGATAGCTGCATTCTTTGTAAGATATTCACGCCATTTTATACTTGGAAACATTATAGGTTCGTCGCCTGTGCGAAAACGTTCTATAACATAATCGCTGAATATAGGCTTACGTCCATCGTTCCTTTCCTGTTCATTATAAATAGTGGCATATGTATAACTGTCTGCCATATCAAGCGTACGAGTTGGCATCTGGAAACCTACAGAAGAGTTTACTGATATTTTGGCTTCGCCTTCTTTACCGCGGCGTGTTGTTACAAGAATAACACCGTTTGCACCACGCACACCGAATACCGCTGTAGCAGAAGCATCCTTCAAAACTGTAACATTTTCTATTTCGTTAGGATCCATCTGGAAGAAAGAACGTTCAACGCCGTCTACAAGGATAAGTGGTGTAGCACCGGCATCGCTAAGTGAGCCGACACCGCGGACGAAAATCTTCGGATCTTCAGCACCCGGCTGGCCGCTGGTCTGTACAGTAGAAAGACCTGTCACTTTTCCGGCAAGTGAGTTTGCTACGCTGGCATTTGGTGAAGCGATGAGTTCTTCAGTCTTTACAGAAGAGATGGCACCTGTCAATGTCTCTTTCTTCTGTACGCCGTATGCCACTACTGTTACTTCTTCAAGCTGCATGGACGATTCTTTAAGAGTAACATTGAAATGTGTTTTGCCGTTCAATGCCAGCTCAACGGAGTTGTAACCAATAAAAGATATCACTAATGTTCCCTTTTTTGCATTTGGTACTTGCAAACTGAACAGACCGTCAAAGTCTGTTATAACTCCGGTTGTACTACCCTTAAGTATTACACTGGCACCAATAACAGGTTCACCAAATTCATCAATAACCTTTCCTGTTATGGCATTTGATTGACCGAAGGCGGTAATCACATAGCATAGAAGAAAGGTAAACACCCAAAAGCGTGTTTTTCTTAGATTAACTTTACTTTGTCTCATACATACTATTTTATTTATTCATAATATTATTTGTTATAAGGATGTCGGTAATGCATTTTGTCGTACTTCAATATAGCGTTGTAAAGAATACGGTTTGATGCATTTTTAATATTGCAAAAATATGATGTAGTATTTTTATGAAATAGTATAAATTTGAATTTAATTAATACTTTTTCGGTGAAATATTACTATGTTTTTGTGGTATATGTCAGCTATGGAACATTTTATATTGCATAATAGCAGAACTTCGTAAAATGACATAATAGCATTCTATGTATTATATATTGTGATTATATTTATGTATAGATTGGTGTTTTTGCCTTTGGACTTTTTGGTATGGTAAATCTGTAATCTGAACTGCTGTAAGGTGTTTACAAATGGGATAGGATAACATAATAAATCCCGCAAACAAGAGCTTGCGGGATTTATTATGTTATTTCTTTTTTTCGAATTCGAATTTCCAGAATTCGCTTTCAACGTGCGATTCTTCCATTATCTTTTTTAATTTGTTTATTCTTTTTTCGTTGTCTGATGCCAAGTCGTGTTTTTCTTCCGGATCTGATTTTATATTGTATAATTCGAAATGTGTTTTCTCCGGGTTGTTCACATTGAATTGGATAAGTTTCCAGTTATCTTTTATCACGGCTCTTCTGCCTCCGAGTTCATGGAATTCGTAGTATAGGTATTCGTGCTTTTTCTGTCCTTTCTTTCCTAATAATGTTGGCAGGTATGATATTCCGTCCGTTCCTTCAGGAAGTTTAGCTCCTGTGAGTTCGCACATAGTAGGCATGAAGTCCCAGAATGTAGATTGATGGTCGGTCGTGCTTCCTTTTTCTATTGTTCCATTCCAGTAAACGATGAAAGGTGTCCTTATGCCTCCTTCGTAGAGGTCGCGTTTGCCTCCTCTGTATATGCTGTTGCTGTCGAAATAGTTAGGGTCATGTCCTCCTTCGTGGTGTGTGCCGTTATCGGAAGTGAAAATAACTATGGTATTGTCCAATATTCCTTTTTCCTTAAGCTTGTCGATGATTCGCTGTACATCCCTGTCAAGGCGGCTTACCATGGCTGCAAAAGTGGTTCTTGGCTTGTCTTGCGGGCAATAAGTCTTGGTTCCCTTGAATGGTTTTTCTTCAAATTTGCCTTCATATCCCATATATTCGTTGTCCGGTACAATGAGTTCGGCATGAGGTATGGTGGGGGTAAGATACAGGAAGAACGGTTTTTTGCTATTATCGTCGATGAAGCGTAGTGCCTTGTCCATTATCATGTCATGCGAATATACTTTCTTGTCCAACTTGATGACATCTTTGTTTTCGAATAACTGAACAGGGAAATAAGTGTGGGCATTAAGTTGTCCCAAATAACCGAAGAAATAGTCGAACCCTTGTTTGTTAGGGTGACCTTCCCCGTTAGGACTTCCCATTCCCCATTTACCTATGCAGGCAGTGGTATATCCTTTTGTCTTGAGTACTTCACCTATCGTCACTTCTTCCGCTTTTAGATTCAAGTCATATATTCTTCCATCTTCCGCTTTCCTGCCTCTATTTCCTCTCACATATGAATGCCCGGTGTGTTTCCCCGTAAGTAGTACACATCTGGACGGCGCGCTTACAGTTGAACCTGAATAGTGTTGAGTAAATTTCATGCCGTTTTGAGCCATTTTATCTATGGAGGGTGTTTTGATTGTTTTCTGTCCGTAGCAACCAAGATCGCCTATACCGAGGTCGTCAGCAAGAATAAATATTACATTTGGGCTTTGTGATTTTTCTGATGCGGCATACAATCCCGATGAAACACCGAGGCCAAGTATGGCCAAAGATGCTTTTTTTATTGAATCAGTAAGTAACATATATTATATAGTATTGGTTAATTATCAGAATCTGGTGATGGCCAATGAGGAGTGTTATATGTATTCTTTTATAGGCCTATGAGTGATGATTGAACAAAGTTATATCATATTTCTTGATATGGTATATAGTGGAACGCATTTTTTTTGCAGGTGGTAAACATTATGCTTAAAATGTGTTATTGATTACAACTGTTGATTAGATATGATAAACGCCTAGTGAATGGGGCTTACTTTGTTCACTAGGCGTTTTTAGGGGGATATATACACAAAACATTACATAATTATATGATTTGTCACAATAGTGG
Source organism: Bacteroides sp. (assembly GCF_019417265.1). Taxonomy (GTDB): domain Bacteria; phylum Bacteroidota; class Bacteroidia; order Bacteroidales; family Bacteroidaceae; genus Phocaeicola. Next base: position 37,706 of record NZ_DXVR01000008.1, on the reverse strand, counting down.
AATTTATGTTATATTTCCTGAATTGTTTATACCGGATAGTTCAAATTATCCTCAGTAGCTTTTTCCAGTATCTCTTCCAGATATTTCTTTGCTTCCCATTTTGCCATAGGAAGATTCATCATCAGATAGTTACCGCAGTCTTTTGCTGTAGCTCCCGGAACTTCACCTTCATAATCGGCGATGAAACGGAAAGTTTCTATCATCAGCGGAAGTATATCTGCCGATTTCAAATCACCTTTTACTACAAGATAGTTACCTGTTAGGCATCCCATAGGACCCCAATATATAATCTTGTCTGCCCATACAGGATGGTTGCGAAGGAATGTAGCAGCTAAGTGCTCTATTGTATGGATAGCCGAAGGACTTAATACCGGTTCGCGGTTAGGTTCCTTCATACGGATATCGAATGTAGTCACAGTCTCTGTTCCTACCTGGTCCTGTCTTGACACGTATATTCCGCGTAGCATGCGGATGTGGTCGATTGTAAAGCTTGGTATCTTTTTCATGAGTGAAGAATTAAAAATTAATAATTAAAAATTATCAGATTCTATTCGGCAACGCCTTCAGGAATGTTTCCGTTACCTTGAATGAGCGGTTCGCCATCTCTCCCCAGAAGTTCAGATACTGGTCGAAGTGGTTCTCTGCTCCCGGAGTGTCGCTGATGATTCTGAAGCTGATGAAAGGAACCTTATACAGATAGCATACCTGGGCTATTGAAGCGGATTCCATGTCTACAGCCAGACCTTCGTGGAAGTTGGATTTTATTTCGTCCAATTCCTTGCGGTCAGTGATGAATTTGTCGCCTGTGCAGATTAGGCCACCGTGGATGGCTGTTTCAGTGTCGAGCGACATTGCTGTATTGTATAGAGTTTCGTTACCTTCGAAGAAAGTGGGCAGTCCCTGAATCTGTCCGTAGGCATTACCTTCTCCGCACCATACATCGTGATATACTATATTGCGGCTCACTACCACATCCATCACCTTCAGGCAAGTGTCTATACCTCCTGCCACACCGGTGCTGATAATACAGTCAGGCTGGAAGTTGTTAATCATCTCTACTGTGCCTGCTGCGGCATTCACCTTTCCTATACCGCACTGCATCAGTACTATTTCGTTGTTGTTGATTTTTCCTTCAATGTAGCTGAAAGGACCTTTATTCGATTCTTTTATCTCTGTAAGCTGGTTTGCCAGTTGCTTCTGTTCGGAAGACATGGCTGTGATAATTCCTATTTTCATTATGAGTTTTTGAGTTCTTTAGTTTTGACTTCTGTTCCAAAAACGGTAACACAAATTTATTTTGTGGCAAATTTACAATTTTTCAATCAGTATTATGTTATCTTTGCCAACTGAAATGTCAAAAACTAACAAACTCATAAACAATGAACTCATTCAAGAAATTTATTCCGGACCTGGTGGCTGTGATTCTGTTTGCGGTAATATCGTTTGCATACTTCTTTCCGGCAGTCACAGAGGGACGAGTGCTGGCACAGGATGATGCCGTTGCAGGTATAGGTGCCGGACAGGAGCAACAGGAGTATCTGGAGAAGACAGGTGAGCGAACCAGATGGACAAACTCCATATTCGGAGGTATGCCTACATACCAGATGGCGCCGAGCTACGATTCTACCGAGGTGCTTGGATTCGTACAGAAACTGTATGGATTGTTTCTCCCGTCGTGTACATGGTATGTATTCATCATGCTTTTAGGATTCTATATCCTGCTGCGTGCATTCAATTTCAAGGTATGGCTGTCGGCTCTCGGTGCTATAATATGGGCTTTCTCGTCCTATTTCTTCATCATCATTGCAGCCGGACATATATGGAAGCTTGTCACATTGGCATATATTCCGCCGACTATAGCCGGAATGGTATTGGCATATCGCGGAAAGTATCTTGTGGGAGCATTGCTGACAGCTCTCTTCGTAGCATTGCAGATAAAGGCAAACCATCCGCAGATGAGTTATTACTTCCTGTTTGTGATGCTGTTTATGGCAGTGGCTTACTTTGTCATGGCTTACAGAGAGAAGAAACTGAAGGACTTCTTCAAGGCTTCTGGCGTGCTTGTGTTTGCAGGAGTAGTAGGCGTATGTGTGAATCTCTCAACTCTGTATCACACCTATCAGTACAGCAAGGAGAGTATGCGCGGCAAGAGCGAACTCGTCAAGGAAAATTCTGCAAATCAGACAGACAGTGGGCTGGAACGTGACTATATAACTCAGTGGAGTTACGGTATAGGTGAAACATTCTCATTGCTTGTACCTAACGTGAAAGGTGGTGCATCAGTACCTCTTGCAGCCAATGAAGATGCCATGAAGAAGGCAAATCCGATGTATCGCGGCCTGTATTCGCAGTTGGGACAGTATTGGGGAGAACAGCCGGGCACATCAGGTCCTGTATATGTGGGGGCATTTGTGATGTTTCTTTTCATATTGGGATGCTTCATCGTGAAGGGACCTATGAAGTGGGCATTACTGGCAGGAACAGTCTTCTCTATCGTGCTTTCGTGGGGTAAGAACTTCATGGGAGTTACAGACTTCTTTATCGACTATGTACCGATGTACAATAAGTTCCGCGCCGTATCGTCTATACTTGTAATAGCCGAGTTCACAATCCCTCTTCTTGCCATCATGGCGTTGAAGGTGATTATGGAGCGTCCTTCTGTCATTAAGGAGAATTCCAGAGGTTTCTATATCAGCCTTGGTCTGACCGGTGGATTGTCACTGTTGTTTGCCGTTGCGCCGCATGTGTTCTTTTCTTCTTATATTTCTACTATGGAGATGTCTGCCCTGCAAAATGCCATACCTCAGGACCAGCTTATACCTATTCTCGCTAACCTTGAGGAAGTCCGCGTGTCGATATTTACGGCTGATGCGTGGAGAAGTTTTGTTGTCATACTGATAGGTGTAGCATTGGTGTATGCCTATTCTGTGGGAAAACTGAAGCCGAAGACTACTATAGCACTTCTCACATTACTTTGCCTCGTAGATATGTGGGGAGTGAACAAACGCTATCTTTACGACGAACAGTTTGTGGCCAAGAGCAATATAATGAAGCCGTATCTGCAACCGTCGGAAACCGATAAGGAAATCCTGAAAGATACATCCTTGGACTACAGAGTGCTGAATTTGGCGGCTAATACCTTCAATGAGAACAATACCGCATACTGGCACAAAAGCATAGGCGGTTATCACGCTGCAAAGCTCCGCAGATATCAGGAAATGATAGAGGAACACATTCAGGGAGAGATGAGCGGTGTGTTCTCAAGACTCTCGGAGGCAAATGGAGATATGGCTAAGGTGGATGCAAACGCATTCCCTGTGCTGAATATGCTGAATACAAGATATTTCATTCTTCCGCTTCAGGGTGGAAAGACAGCTCCTGTGTTCAATCCGCATACCTACGGAAATGCATGGTTTGTGGATAATGTGGAGTATGTGGACAATGCCAACGAAGAGATAGACGCACTGCATGATATTAATCCTCGCCATACGGCAGTGGTAGACAGGCGTTTTGCCGAACAGGTCAGAGCTTCGTCAGCGGCCGATTCTTTGGATACTGTGGTTCTGAAGGAATACCAGCCTAACGCACTGAAATATGAGGTCAACTCGAAGAATGGCGGAGTAGTGGTATTCTCTGAGATTTATTATCCGGGATGGATATCGACTATAGACGGCGAAGAGGTGGAACATGGGCGTGCAGACTATATCCTGCGTGCGATGAATGTTCCGGCAGGAAAGCATGTGGTAGAGTTCAGGTTCGACCCTAAGTCGCTTCACCTCACTGAAACTATTGCATATATAGCATTGGTTTTGCTTGCCGTTGGGGGCGTAGTTGTTATTGCGACGGAATACAGAAGAAGAAATTCTTAGACATAGAAAGCGTGACACGTACGTGACGCGGGTGGAACACGTTCGTGTCACGCGCGGAACACGAGCGTGTAACGAGCGGAACACGTACGTGTCACGGTTTATAAATATAGGCGTTTCACGGATTATTAACGCAAATAATCCATGAAACGCCTTATTTCTTCAGTACTGCCCTGATTATAAACCATAAGTGATATGCCACAGTAGATATATATCCGTAGTGATGGCACATAATATGGAAACGTTCCATCAGCGAGGCCTTATGATTGCGCGTGGTCATGCCCTCGTTCAGATAGTCTGTTACTGTAAGTCCGGAATTATGTATGTTTCTGCTTTTCTTCATTATGCGAATGCACCAGTCGAAATCGGCCGAGAAACGGTATTTCAGGTTATATGGCTCTGCTACAGCAAGTTCACGACGGGCGAAGAATGCCTGATGACACACTAACATGCCTTTTTTGAAGCTTTTCCATGTCAGTACTTCGGGTGCTGAAAGACGGCGCATCCTTATGAAATGTCCGTTCTCGTCTACTATCTCCGTTTCGCCGTATATCACGTCCGGAAGCGTTTCGCCTTTGATGCTGTGTACCATACAGAAGAGGATATCGTCTTCGTGAAGTTCGTCTCCGGCATTAAGGAAGCAAACATAATCGCCTGTGGCAAGTCTGATACCCTTGTTCATGGCATCGTACAGCCCTTTGTCCGGCTCGCTCACCAGATGAGTGATATGCTGTCTGTATTTGTCTGCAATCTTCAGAGTGCCGTCTTTCGAACCGCCGTCTACTATTATGTATTCTACGTTCTTGTATGACTGGGTGATGACACTCTGTATGGTATCTTCAAGAACCTTTTCGGCATTATACGTCACGGTGATAATGCTGAACTTTGGATGCAGGTGCTGTATGTGGTAGTTAGGAACGGTGTTATGCATTTTTACCTGTTAACTTATTGTAGATTTGCAGATATTTGTGAGCCACTATCGATTCGGAGTAAGAGTTTACAGCCTTGCGGTGAGCTTCCTCGCTTAGTGTCTGATAGTCACCGTCGGTCAGTACCCATTTTATTCCGTTTGCGAGGTCAGATGCCGATTTGTATTCAGCTACATATCCGTTGTGCAGGTGGTCTATCATCTGTGGAATTCCTCCGGTCTGGAAACCTACGCACGGAATACCGCACGACATTGCTTCTACTATGGTGTTAGGAAGATTATCCTGCAGCGAAGGAGTGACGTATATATCAACGGCATTGTATATATCTACGAGTTCTCTCTCGCTCTTTACATAATTCATGGTATATATAGGAAATGGGAACAGCGATGAATATTGTTCCGGATGTGCCCCCAATATTACCACTCCAAGTTTCTCTCTTAGCTCAGGATTGTTCTGTGTCAGTATCTTGCAGGCCTCTATCAGATAGTCTATGCCCTTGCGCTTGTCTGTTATCTTTACAGAGCCGAAAAGCAGAAGTTTCTTGTCCTGAGGCAGGTTGAGCTTCTCTCTTGCCTGGTGTTTGTTGCGAGGCATGAAGAGATTGGTGTTTATGGCATTAGGAATGCTTGTGATATTTTGTTTGCTTATGAGTGCACTGTTTCCGGCAGTTTCAGCAAGCCAGTTACTGCATGCTACGAAAGTTATTTTCGAGTTTGAGAATATCCTGTTTTTCTTCTTGAAGACAAGGTATGACAAGTCTTTCTTATGAGGTTTCAGCAGTAGTTCGCAGTTCTGACACTGTTTTTCGTATTTTCTGCACGTTCCGGCATAGTGACATATGCCTGTGAAAGGCCACATGTCGTGCATGGTCCATACTACCGGTTTACCTGATTTAAGAATCTTGTCGATGTCGTTCAGTGACAGCATTCCCTGATTTATCCAGTGTAAGTGTATAACATCTGCCTGTATGAACTCGTGCAGCTTGGTTATATCCGTTCCCGTATTGGCTATATCCACAGCGAAAAGGTTGCGGCGTGTGAATCCGTTGGCTATCCATATGACAATACGCTCCCATGCAAACTGCCATATTCTTCTCCATGAACTTTTCAGAGGAATGACTGTCAGCTGGTCTGTCTGTTTTGTACGGACAAGCATCTTTGTTTTTATACCATTATTATTAAGTGCTTCCATCAGACGGTTTGCTGCAATGGCTGCACCTCCTATACGTTCTGCCGTGTTTATGATAAGTATTCTCATTTTCGGGAATTTTTTGCAAAGATAATGCTTACTGTCATTGTTTATCCTAATTGGTATAGGAATAATTTGGCAGAATATAGTTAAAAACGCTATTTACGGGTTGTTTATCTTCCGAAATCACCTTTAAGTGTACGTTTTATTCTTCTGATGGCTTTTGCCATGAATGAGTTTGTACGTGCATAGTATTTCACGTAAGCCTGTCTTGCTTCTTTGTTTTCTATAGCCGGAGAGATTCTTTTCACTTCTATTCTGCTCATATATAGGTTTGATGAATACAGTCCTCCTCCTCCGCAGTTTGTACCGCTGCCGTCGAAGCCTTCGTTCTGGACAAGTGACTTGCCCACGTTTAATGAAAGTATATCCTTGAGGAATAAGGAGGCGTTCCATCTTATCGCCCATGAATTGTTCTTTCCTTCAATCTGCCGGCGAAGCATACGTGTGTATCCGTATTTTCCGTTGAAGTCGAAAGTGTATGTCAGTTTTCTGTCCTCAAGTTCTTTAAGGAGTGCCTTCCCATCTGGATTGAAATGCTTCCATGCACGTTCCCAGGTAGCCCATCCCCAGCTTCCGGCCCATTTTATAAGGAATGTGTCGGGGAGTGCGGAGTCCTGCGTGAAGTCGCATCCCTGTATGTGTCCTACTTTTTCTTCATCTTTGTAGGTCTCCAAAGCATCGTTCATAAACTGCAGGAAATATGGTGCGGTAATAAGGTCGTCCTCCAGCACAATTACTCTTCCGTACTCTTTCACACGTGTAGTCACTCCGTCTATGATGCTTCTTGCAAGTCCCCGGTTCTTCTCTCTCTCAATGATGTTTATTTCCTTAAATCCGTTGATAGTGTGTATGTATTTTCTTACTTCGCTCACAGCTTCTTGCTGTTCAGGGGTGCGTGCCGCGTCGGAATATATATGGAGTATACTTTCGGCAGCAAGTGTATTCTTCTGCAATGCTTCTACTGTCCGGCGTACATGCTCCGGGCGGTTGTAGACGAAGAGGAGTATTGGAGCATTCATGTGGTTTGAGTTTGTGAGTTTTTAAGTTTGTGAGTTATGGGTTGACAAGTTGACGAGGCTCTCCATACGGATGAATTGAAAATCGACGAAGTCAATCAACGGTCAGCGAAGCTAAAGCCTTGTCAACTTGTAACTGATACCTTGTTACTTGAAAAAGCAGAGTCTGTCTGCAATTTTGTTATACCATTTATAGGGTCTTGCTTTTCCTGCTTTTCTTTTTTCCTCGATGCAGTTGGCAAGTGACTGTATTGGAGCATCAAAGAACAATTCTTTCAAGACTTTTCGCTGTTTTGCCAAAAGTTCCTGATACAGATCATGATTCTTCTCCAAACGGTTTATAAGGCTTATCATCTGGCCCATATTCTTCACGTCACACTCGTCAATTATCAATTCGTGGTGTGTGACTTCGTTCTTGTTCATAATGGCTAATGTACCTAAAGAAACAGCCTCTGCCACAGAGTTTCCGCGTATATGTCGTCCTCCCATCTTTACGAAATACTTCGCGTCATATATACTCTTCAGATTGTCGAATATACGCTGTTTGTGGAGAATTATTTCATATCCGGCATCTGTCAGCGGCTGGAAATGTGCCGGAGCCTTTGTTACGGGACGCTCTGTAGTCGAATTGATTTCCATGAAAATCCCTTTATTCTCAGAAGTACGTCCGAGGTACTGCTGCATGATATTCTGTAGTGTATTTGAACTTAGGAATGTATATGGGAAATCCATTATTCCAAGTTTCTTCGAAACTATTCCTCTTGCCATCTGATTCATTGTGACATCATATCCGAAGTGTACGCTTCCGGTAGCCATATTGGCCTCACCTATCATATAGGCAAAAAGTGTTTGCGGATAGTTTCTGACAACGGTTGTTGGCAGACTTACGTTAATGGAAATCACAGCATCGTATTTGCCCCAGTCTATATCGTGGCAGTCGATGGAAAACTTACCGTTCGGATATGGGCTTCCCGGCTGTTTGAATTCCTGTCCCGGAATCTTGTCGAGGGTTTCTTTTTTCAGAAGATACAGATGCCTGGAAATGTGTGGTATCACCTTGCGGTAAATCTGTGTTTCGTATTCCGGTTCTTCTTTTACTATGTAGAAGTCGGCATCAAGTTCTGCCATAAGTCCGATAGGTCCTACTCTTCCCATAGACGAGAAGAGAATGTTTGCCGCGTTTTTCTCTGTTACCGGACAAACGTAAAGATCCTGATATATTTCCTGTTTTACTAAAGCTATTTTCATGCTTAAATGTTTATTCTTAAAAGACTTTGTTTATTGCTTTTTTTAGAGCCTCAAGGTATCCTCTTCCGAACTTTAAGTCAGGCTCCATGTAGTTACCTTCTGCCCATTCATTCCATGATTTTAGGAAAACTATTCTTTCTTCCTCCGGCTTTTCTTTTACATTCATGAATGTCTGTTCTGCATGTTTCTCGAATTTGTCAGGTGTCGAATTTATCAGTATGTGTCCAGCTCTTCCCGAACGAGGTGAGTGATCCCAGTTTGGTATTAGGGTAGGATAGCAGTCGGTATTCTTATCTTCAGGCCCACAAAAGTATTTTGCGGCTTTTGAATAGTCTATCCTCTGTCCTTGTTTGAAAGCAACACGCTGGAACTTGGCGTTTATGCGTTCTAATAGAGAAAAATCGTGTTTGAATACATCGAACAGTCTGATCATTATTGTAGCTTTAAATCCCCATTCCTTGTATAATCTCATTTCTTCAGTTTTTGAGGTATGTGCTACAAAATGTATTTGAAAACCGTGCGGTTTTGCCAATTCCTGCCACAGACTGATGAAATGAGCTGCATCAGGGATATCCATAGGTGAATATATAACGAAAACAGGATTACCGTTTACACGGATGTATCTTTTGTCTTTAAAAGCCGGAAGAACAGCATTGAAGTGTGCTATATAATCTTCATCTCCGGGATATAACTGTTCCATGAGCATCTTATGACCTCCGTCTTTGCTGAACTGCTTGTCTTCCCAACTGTGGTTTGCCCATGCCAGACAAAAAGGAAAATCAGGCTCGCCGCTGTTTAATACTTCGTTGAAAGGTCTTTCAAGAAGACGTCTTCCGTTACCGAACCAATAATGCCAGTAGCAGAAACCTTCTATACCATATTCTTTAGCCATTTCAGCCTGTTCCTTTCTTGTTTCCGGTACCCTAAGGTCGTAATATCCCAAATCAGCCGGAACCTTGGGTTGATAGTGTCCCTTGAACAAAGGTTTGGCTTTACCTACATTTGTCCATTCAGTAAAACCTTTACCCCACCATTTGTCATTTTCCGGTGTAGGATGAAACTGCGGAAGATAAAATGCTATGACTCTTACTTTATTCTGTTTATTGTTCATGGCCTCTCTTAAATATTGAAGTGTTTGCGGATAAATCTTCTTAAACTGTATTTCTTTATTTTTCGTGCAAAAAATTTAGGCTGGCTATATATATATTCCCATAAACATCCTGCCTTAATCATAGCTTTTAACCATTCCTTTTGTTTTGTTATCATTATACTGTTCCATGGTTTGTCCGGTCCGATGTAATGTATCTGAACAGGGTTGGCGATAGCTTTTTTAATACAATTCATCGCTTCAGTATGGCTACAGTTTAATTCAGGTGTGCCTTTGTAGAAATCAGTAGCCGACAGGTCGGCAGTATATAAGAACGTTCCAACGGAAAATCTTATAGGGACATATTTCACCATAGGCCAACAGGTGAGTATCATGCAATCCTGTTCCGGCAGAATCAGTCTTTCATAATTTTTGATATAATAATTTATCATTTCGTTCTGCTTATTGTTCTTTCTGATACTCTTTAGATTCAGCAATAGAAATCCTGCTCCAATTTCATGTTCCAGTATTTCCTGCTCTTCTTTATTGAATTTGGCTTTATATTGTTGCATTCGTCCTTTGTTCTCTATAGGACCTACACCGGCATAAATAAAGTCTTCATCCGGAAACATGAAAAAGACTTCTGATATATCACCGGTAAATACTACATCCACATCTGTACAAATGATTCTTTCGTGTTGTGGAAAGAGATCGGCAGCAATAAGCTTATAGAATATTTCTTTAGAATAGTGCGCTTTGCCTTCCAGACCTTCTATTTTCTTTTCGTATTCAGAAACATTTATGAAATGAATTATGGCATTGAAGGACTCTATAACAGAGCTTATATTACGACAATCCCTTTCTGACAGAGAAGTGTGCAGAACATACAACTCATAGGTATAATCCTGGGATGCATGTACCAGCATAGAGTGTATTGTAACTTTAGCTGCCAGAATATAATTCTTGTCGAATGTAAAAAATACCGGTATCGTTTTCATGTCTTATTTCCTTAAAATATATTGTCCATAATCTCTTACAAAAAACAATGGAATAAAGAAAGAACGTAGACTCTGTTTTATTCCGCTACAGTCTGATATCAGTTCTGCCTTATGTTTATAACAAAGGTAGCATATACTGATAAAATTTGCAAAGTTTATTTCGCTCATTTTATCGGCTATCTTTTTAGTTGTCTTGTCTGTTATAGATATTGACTTATACAATCTGAAATAATTCCTGGTAGTATTCATATTTGAACGCTTGAATAATGCTTCTATAGCTTTAATGTAACCATTAATTTTTCCTTCGCTATGCTTCTGCTTTGAAAAGGTAGATGCGTTCTCATGCCTTCTCCATCTCACAAGAGGCATGTCAATATATTTAATTTTTCCGGTTACTCCGCTCAGACTGTATATGAAATAGTCATATGAAAGATTTAATAGTGCGAAAGGTTTTAGTAATTCCTTTATGTCTTTTCTGAACATTATCTGGTGTCCGTAACTTCTTGGAATCATCAGTGCATTCAGACTTGAAGGAAACTCAGTCAGCGGTCTGCTATGAAGTTTGCCGATGACAGTTTCTGAGTTGAAAAGAATAGAGTTATGAAATATCAGAGTAGCGTTTCCTACATTGTTCATCATTAGTTCAAGTTTGTATGGCTCCCATATATCGTCTTGGTCGCAACATGCTATATAGTCACCTTTTGCTTTCAGAATTGCACTGAAAAAGTTTTTGTTGTAACCCAGATTTATAGAGTTCCTATAGAATATAATGTTCAGGTCGGGGTAACTTGTTTTATATTCATTTATGATTTCTGAAGTAGCGTCTGTGGAACCGTCATCCTGTATAATCAATTCCATTATTGGATATGTCTGTCTCAGCAGGGAGTCGAGCTGTTCGCGCAGATATTTCTCTCCATTATAAGTACACATTACAATAGAAACTGTTCTCATTTTTTCTTCTTAATTAGATATTCATAGCTTTCTTTAAATGTGACAGAACCACATAGCCACACGGTAGACAGGTATATTATACAAGCTATTATTATTTTTGAAATTAATGAAAGATAAATGTTTGATATGTAGTTTCCTACTATAAAGGTTGTCACTAACATAGTAGCAGCGGCAATGGCCATATACGGCACAATGTCTTTTAAAGCTTCCATAAGTGACAATCTGATTTCTTTCCATACAAAGTATTGCCATACAGCGAGCCATGCTATATTTATACAAACGTAAAGCTTTATCATGAAAGGTATTCCGTAAGGGTGACTTATCACCATTATAATGGTTTGGATAATACCCTGAATTATGGTACTCCACATATATATTCTTGATTTGCCTTTGCTGATAATCAGGTTTGAATAAAGATATGATATACTGGCGAACGCACTGCCTATACATAATATATGAAGGATATATGCACTTTCTGACCATTTTGAAGTTATAGCTATTGTTATCAGTTCGTTTGCTGTAATGGAAAGTCCGAACATTGTAGGAAATGTGACCAGAGATGTAAAACGCAACATTTTACGGAATATTCTTTTTTGTCTTTCAATATCATAGTCTACCTTTGACAAAACCGGTTGCGCTACACCATAGATGGTTCCTGATATAACTGAATACCCCATATAGTTCCATTTGTTAGCCTGATTGAAATCTCCTACTTCCTGACTAGAATAGAATTTACCAAGAATAACAGACAGTATATTATAGTTTATATGACCGAATATATTTGTAAGAAGTAGACGCCCGCTGAATGAAATCATATTTTTCAACGGACTAAAGTCTATCCTCAGACTTGGACGCCATGGAGAAAAATACCAGTAGAAACATGTTACAGATGAAACATAAACAAGGTTTTGTGTCGCTATACCCCAGTATGCGTATCCGTTAAGTGCCATTATTACACCGGTAATTCCTGATATTACCAGACTTATATTAAGTGCTATAGTACGTTGTCTAATCATCAGATTACGATACATGTATGCACTTTGTGCAGTACCAAGACTGGAAATGAATATACAGAGGAATGAGTATCTTGATAACAATTCCAGTTCAGGAGTGTCGTAAAAACGTGCAATCAGTGGTGAGCACATTGACAGTATAAAATAAAGGAACAGCCCCATTAAAGAACTGAACCAGAATACGGCATTGTAGTCTTTGTGCTGTATGTCTTTTTTGTTTGTGAGTGCTGCAGTAAATCCGCTCTCTTGTATGGATGATGCAATGAGTGAAAAGATACTTAACATCCCAATCATTCCATAATCTGTACGGGACAGTATTCGTGATAAGAATATCCCGAAAATAAGGTTGAGCAATTGTTGCAGGCTGTTACTTAACCCACCCCACAGAAGCCCTTTCGCTGTTTTTTCTTTTAGAGAATTGTTTGACACGTACCTGATTTTTTTATGAAAAAGGCGGGACATCCATATCCCGCCCTTTATGATTGATTTTCTGTAGTAATCTTATCAGCAAACCTGGCTTCCCGGTTTTACTTCCTTAAGCAAAGAAGTAACAGCCAGTGAACCGTCGAAGTTCTCTGCACTCAAAATCATACCTTCACTCACCAGACCGTTCTTGAACTGGCGTGGAGCAAGGTTGGCGATGAACAGAACCTGTTTTCCTACCAATTCTTCCGGTTTGTAATGCTGTGCTATACCGCTTACGATAGTACGGTTCTCAAGTCCGTCTGCAATCTTGAACTTCAGCAGTTTCTTCATCTTAGGCACTACTTCGCATTCAAGAACTGTACCCACACGGATATCAAGCTTTTCAAAATTTTCGAATGCTATTGTAGGCTTGATTGGGTTAGCCTTGTAAGCTGCAGCTTCGTTAGCCTTCTTTGTGTCAAGAAGTTTCTGAACCTGAGCCTCTATCACATTGTCTTCAATCTTTTCGAACAGAAGTTCAGCCTTACCCAACTGATGTCCTGTAGCAAGAAGGTCTGTACGTCCAAGATTTTCCCATTCGAAAGAATCCATATTAAGCATTGTACGCAATCTCGCTGAGCTGAACGGCAGGAACGGTTCGAATGCTATTGCAAGGTTGGCAACAAGCTGAAGAGCTATGTTCAGGATAGTAGCCACACGGTCCATATCTGTCTTGGCAAGTTTCCAAGGTTCTGTATCTGCAAGATATTTGTTACCGATACGTGCAAGGTTCATTGCTTCTTTCTGCGCGTCGCGGAACTTGAACACGTCAAGAAGTTTTTCTACTTCAGCCTTAACGTCCGCAAATTCTTTCAGAGTTTCACGGTCGTAGTCTGTCAGTTCGCCTGCAGCAGGAACTTTACCGTCGAAATATTTGCCTGTAAGAACGAGTGCGCGGTTTACGAAGTTACCATACACGGCAACAAGTTCGTTGTTATTGCGTGCCTGGAAATCTTTCCAAGTGAAGTCATTATCTTTAGTTTCAGGAGCATTAGCTGTGAGGACATAGCGCAGAACATCCTGCTTGCCCGGGAAATCCTTAAGATATTCGTGCAACCATACAGCCCAGTTGCGTGAAGTTGAAATCTTGTCGCCTTCAAGGTTCAGGAACTCGTTTGAAGGAACATTGTCCGGCAGAATATAGCTGCCTTCAGCCTTCAGCATAGCAGGGAAAACGATACAGTGGAACACGATGTTGTCCTTACCGATGAAGTGAACAAGACGTGTTTCAGGGTCTTTCCACCATTTTTCCCATGAGTCAGGAAGCAGTTCCTTAGTATTTGAGATATATCCTATAGGAGCATCGAACCATACATAAAGCACTTTTCCGTCTGCACCTTCTACCGGAACTGGAATACCCCAATCGAGGTCACGGCTTACGGCACGTGGCTGAAGTCCCATGTCGAGCCAGCTCTTGCACTGTCCGTAAACGTTAGGACGCCATTCCTTGTGGTCTTCAAGAATCCATTTGCGCAACCATCCTTCGTGTTTGTCGAGTGGGAGATACCAGTGTTTTGTTTCTTTCATTACAGGCTGGCTACCGCTGATGGCACTCTTAGGGTTGATAAGCTCGGTAGGAGAGAGTGTACTACCACATTTCTCACACTGGTCGCCGTATGCGCCTTCAGCGTGGCAGCGAGGACATTCTCCGGTGATATATCTGTCGGCAAGGAATGTCTTTGCTTCTTCATCGTAGTACTGTTCAGAAGTCTTTTCTATGAATTCGCCTTTATCGTAAAGCTTACGGAAAAACTCAGAAGCAGTCTTATGGTGTATTTCTGATGAAGTACGACCGTAAACATCGAACGAGATACCGAACTCCTTGAAAGAGTCGCGAATCAGTGTATGATAGCGGTCAACAACGTCCTGTGGGGTTACGCCTTCTTTTTTGGCACGGATTGTGATAGGTACTCCATGCTCGTCTGATCCACCGATGAAGATTACATCTTCTTTCTTCAGGCGAAGATAACGGACATAGATGTCAGCCGGCACATATACGCCTGCCAGATGTCCTATATGTACAGGACCGTTGGCATAAGGAAGTGCCGATGTCACGGTTGTTCTTTTGAATTTCTTTTCCATATATATTGTTGACTTTAAATATTACTTTAACTCTAATCTCTGCAAAGATACAACATAATATGGAATATAGTCGCACTTTTAGGCTCTAAACTGATAATTGGTATTGAAGAACTGGTGTTTGGTTATATGATTGCCTTAAAATGCTCATATTTATTTCAGTGAATTATAGGTAAGTCAAAAAGATAGAGAAGATTATATGGCAATGTTGTCTGAATATAAGAGATTCTTAACGATATCAGTCCTGCATTTCCAATAAGGATATACAGGACTGATGTCTTATAATTAAATATGGATTAGTCGTTAATGGAATAACATGTTTTCGCCTATGCTTTCAAACTTTTCAGAACCGGCTTTCTTTATTTTTATACTGCCGTCGTTCCAGTTTGAAGGCCATCCGCCTATGATATGGCCGAGGAATACAGCCTTGATTTCATGCATGCCTTTACCTAATGCTACAGACTTGTCGTTCCTTGAGAAACGTTTCACTTCGTCCTTGTTGCTGATGAGCAATTTGCCGTCTATCCACACTTCTTCAAGGTCTGACGAGAAATAATATACTCCATCCTCTTCTATGTTGATGTAGCCGTTTGCTATTGCAGCATACTGTTTTACTCCTCTCATAGAGTCGGAACGTTTCTCAACGGATGTCAGCTCACGTGTAGTCTTGATGATTTTCTTGTTATCGAATTTCATGTTTTTTTCATCAAAACCGTCAGTATTGAGATATGAACCGTATTTCACTCTCATTTCAAGCCCTTTTGCAGGATTTTTCAGTTCTTGCCCTTTTGATGGTGTCTGTTTCTGAATTGTAACAGTTCTCACTTTACTCAACTTACCTGAAGGTAGTACTGTAGCTATTTTCAATGTGGTATTCTCATTGAATGTCAGCGGGGTGGTATATTCATCCGATTGTGCGGTAGGTTCAGAACCGTCTGTAGTATAAACCATCTTTTCCGGTCTTGAAGTTTTGAACTCCAGTGTAGCCTGGTCTGTGAAGGCTACAAAATCGCAAGAACCACCCGGTTGCTCCGGCATCGGGATATGGTAGTTTATACCGTGTGCGTCCATACGGACATAAGCATTGTTTATTCGCCTTTCAAAATCCTTGTAATCTTTACGGTCAGTGTTTGTCCATCCGACTTCGGCTATAGCTAACGCTCTTGGGAATGTCATGTATTCCCTGATACTGTTATTATATAAATACTCGCTCCATACGTTCCCTTGTACTCCTTTGATGAAATGCTCTTTTCCCATTGCAACAAGAGTGTCAGGTGTAGGATTGTATGAATAAGTCTTTTCAAGAGGTGAATATCCACCTATGGAAACAGGCTCTATCTTGCTGTCTCCCTGATAATAGTCAAGATACAAGCCATTGCTTCCGGGAGTCATTATCACATCGTGGCTTGTCAGCGCGGCAGCTATACCACCTTTCTCTCCACGCCATGACATTACTGTGGCAGTAGGAGAAAGACCACCTTCAAGTATTTCGTCCCAACCTATGATTTTCTTTCCATATTTTGCCGCTACCTTTTCCATTCTTTGTACGAAATAGCTTTGCAGACGTTCCTCGGCTGAGTGTCCGTCCTTGGCCTGAAGTCCTTCCTGTCTGATTCTTTTCTGGCAAAGAGGACAGTTTTTCCAGCTTGTTTTAGGACATTCGTCACCTCCTATATGAAGATATTCTCCGGGGAACAGTTGTGCCACCTCGGCAATTACATTTTCCATAAATTCAAAAGGAAGCTCTTTACCGGCACACATAACTACATCTTCCACTCCCCATATGATACGAGGGCTTATTGGCTGGCCTTTGCATGAGAGTTCAGGATATGCCGATATCGCTGCAAGTTCGTGTCCCGGCAATTCTATTTCAGGAACTATAGTGATAAATCTCTCAGAGGCATATTTCACTACTTCTTTTATATCTTCCTGCGTATAGAAGAAAGGACCGTATTCATAGCCTTCGCCTTCTATTCTCTTTGAACCTACCTCTGTCAGTTTAGGGTATTTTTTTATTTCAATTCTCCATCCCTGGTCTTCTGTCAGATGCCAGTGCATGCGGTTCATTTTGAACAGTGCCATTACGTCAAGCTGTTTCTTTATCTCGTCAACAGTCATAAAATGGCGGCAAGGGTCAATCATAAGGCCACGGTAGCCGAAACGAGGTTCATCGGTTATGCTGACAGACTGTGCAGTCCATGCTATGCCGTTTACTTTTTCCGGACTTTCTATTTCTGCCGGAAGAAGCTGCATGAACGATTGTAGTCCGTAGAATAATCCTTGGGCAGTCTTTGCTTCAATGTTTACTTCGCTGCCGGTTACGTTAAGTCTGTATCCCTCAGCATTTATTTCCATAGACGGGTCAATGTTGAGTTTGATGTTTCCGCTTTCTCCCACCGGAATATCGTATCCTGTAGAGCGTCTCATCTTCATGGCAAAATATTCTGCCACGGTTTTGGCTTCAGATGTTTTTGCACTTATACTTGTGCTGTTGTTTACTCTGAAAGTTCCGTCTTGTACGGTTAGTGACTGTGGCATCGGTATTATGTTGATGCCTTCATTGTAGGATTTTGTTTCGCCTGTCGATCCGCATGAAACTGCAAGTAGAGTCATGGATAGACCAAGGCACAGGTTTGTGAGTTTGTTTGTTTTCATGGATTATTAAAAATATATTTATTATTACATTGGAACTATAGTAAATCCCCATTTGTACTTTTGGTTTGCAGGGATAAGATATTGTGGGTCTGGTATTGCTCCCCAACTGTCGTAGCCGCCTACTCCCATTTGTTTCATATCAATGCTTACCTCTACAAAATCACGTGGACTTATGTCGTTGATATGGGTTTGTCTTGGTTTTATATTTTGGGCTTTTTCTATGTCATGTATTAATTCTTCTGTATCACGGTTATTCCATTGATAATCTCTATGAGTGGTTTCTTCACCGTCGAAGTCCTCGATAGAGTTTCTAAGAGAGTTGAAACCAATTGTCTTGTCTGCATATATTGTAATTCCTTTTCCTCCTTTTTGTGTTAGCCTGAGCCATCTTGTATCTGTATGATGACCGTTTTCCTGTGGACGAACATATGGGAAATACATTTCGTCTGCTGTAGATTTGTATAAACCTACTAATGTACCGTTGTTTCTATCAATATAGTTTTCTTCCAGACCACGTCCAAAATATGTTACATTGTTCATCTGTGCAGGTATTCGGAATCTTACTCCAACTCGTGGAACTACAAGTTTTGAACTTTCTTTCCGTATGGCTTCATTGCTAGGAGTGAATGTTGCTGTAAGTGTAGCTTCGGACAACTCTGTATGAGCTGCCTCCATCTGTGTTGATGTGAATGTGTAATCGGCTTTTATAATACCGGATGGGTGTATGCGGTACTTGGCAATATATAGATTCCCCGCAGCCAGCAGGTATGTAGCCTTTATTACAGCATCTTTACCGTCTTTCTCTATAGTAGCTTCTATCACATTGAAGTTCTTGCTTGACTGTTTCCATATCTGCAGTCGTTTAGGCATTTGGCTACCATAATCATTATCGTTGGGAGCACGCCAGAAGTTTGGCTGCAGTCCGAAGCCATCGTGAAAGTATTCTGTTCCTTTCACCTTGTATGATGTTACAAGGCCGGTCTCCTTGTTGAAAGTAAATTCTACTTTTGAAGAAGAAACCGTCAACAGGTTGTCTTTATTGCTGCATGTCAGTTCCGGACCGTCAGTCTGGAATTTACGTTTCAATGGCTCAATTGGCAAACGGAACTGGTCGTGTGCAATTTCATATCCTTTTTCAATAAGTGTTTCCGGCTCAATGGTTGTTACAGAAAACTCAACAAAATATTCAGTTCCTGTTTTGGGTTTCAGTCCTGAAACATTTACTTTTAGTTCTTTGCTGCATTGTGGCTCTATGTCCATTGATATTTTGTTGCGTCTGATGATTTTATTGTTCTCTTTGACGCAATAAGAAATCATGTATTTTTTCAGATTTGTGAAGTAATAACGGTTCTTTATTGTAAAGATACCTTCACTGCCATCATTCATCTCGAATCCGATATACTGGTGTGCATACTTAACTTCATTCATAGCAGGGTGTGGGGTGCGGTCTGCACTTACGATTCCGTTACAACAGAAATTACCGTCACTCGGCATGTTTATTCCAAAGTCGCCTCCATATGCCCAATAGTGACATCCGTTCTCGTCTGTTTTGTTTAGTCCCTGGTCCACCCAGTCCCAAATGTATCCACCTTGCAGATTGGGATACTTATAAATAGCTTTCCACTGATCCCAAAGACTCCCTGTAGAATTTCCCATAGCGTGAGCATACTCTGATGGTGCAACCGGTCTGTCACTTCCTTCTTTCCCTATCGATTCAAGCCATGCTGCGCTTGGATACTGAGGTACATACATATCTGAATTCCATTCCCATTGTGCACGTTCATAATTCACAGGTCTGTTCATTATATCTTTGTCTGCATCTTTCAGCCACAAGTATGTCTGATAGAAATTATATCCGTTGCCAGCTTCGTTTCCAAGCGACCAGAATGTAAGGCAAGGATAATTTTTGTTACGTTCAAACATGTTAATCGTTCTGTACATATGTGGCTTTAGCCACTCAGGATTATTTCCCAGTGTTCCTCCTTTTCTCAAATCATAATACATTCCGTGGCTTTCTATGTTTGCTTCGTCATAGACATATAGTCCATATTCATCGCATAATTCATAGAAACGTCTGTCTTGAGGATAATGGCAAAGACGGACTGTGTTTATATTGTTTTTTCTCATAATCTCAAAATCTTTGCGCATAATCTCTTCTGTCACGTAGTGTCCTGTAGCCGGATTATGTTCGTGTATGTTTACTCCGCGGAGTTTTATAGGCTGACCGTTTACCAAGAGAACTGTGTAGTTTTTGCCGTTTTCAGACTTTTGCTCAATTTCTTTGATTTCTATACGACGGAAACCAACATTGTAAGGAACAACTTCTGTCACTTTACCGTTTTCCTTTACGGTCATTATGAGTTTGTATAGATTTGGTTCTTCCGAATTCCAAGTCTTTACATCTGGTATAATTTTATCAAATGTAAGGGTATTGATTTCTTTTGAACTAACAGGAATAGATGTTTCTGATGAGGCTATTACGTTATTCCTATTGTCGAGAAGTTCATAAGATACTCCAAGTTCTGTTTCTTTACTCCTGTTGTTTTTCATGTCTATTGCCAGACGGAAGATGCCGTTTTTGTATGAGTCGTCAAGAGTAGATGTTATTCTGAAATCATTTATGGCTGCTTTAGGCTGTGAGTATATAAATACATCTCTTTCTATTCCACTTAATCTCCAAAAATCCTGACATTCCAGATATGAACCTGTGCTCCAGCGAAATATTTTCAGAGTTAGAACATTGTCCTTTTCCTGTAAATAGTCGTTTATGAGATATTCAGCCGGATTTTTAGAGTCTTCGTTATATCCTACCTCTTTTCCGTTTATGTAGACATAGCATCCGGATTTAGCTCCTGCAATGTGAAGATAAATGTCGCGTCCGTTCCATTCGGCAGGAATTTCCAGATTTCTGCGATATACACCTACCGGATTGTTTTCCGGAAGTTGTGGGGGCTGAGGATTACGAGGCTGGAACTCATAGCCGTGATTTGTGTATATTGCTGTACCGAATCCTTGTATTTCCCAGTTGCCTGGAACTTGTATATCTTTCCATACAGACAAATCAATATCTTTGTCAGTAATATTGGCAGGAAGGTTCTTATATGATTCTGTGAAGTAAAACTTCCATATACCGTTCAGAAGACGATAAAATGTGCTTGACTCGTATTTACCGGTCATGGCTTGCGCCTTGTTTGCATAAGTCATAAAAGCTGAGCGTGGTTCTTCACGGTTTACGCATACTGTCTGGATGTCTTTCCAGTAAGGCATGTCTATATTATCCGCACTTATGGCTTGTGGTATAAAAAATATGCTTGCTATTCCCATAGCAAAGGCATAGAAGTGTTTGATTTTAGGTTGTCTGAATTTCTTCATGGTGTTTTTAAGAATCTTTTGTTATGAGATAATGTTTGTTGCTTGTATTCTCGGAGCAAAAGTACTATGATATGTTTTCGAATAATATCACATTTTTTGCATTCAATATAATATTCTCTATTTGAAATGATTTTAAGAGAAACAATTTTATCTATTATCCCAATATTAGTTAAAACGTTGCAAATATACTATATTAAAGAGGAATAAAATGTTTTTACAGGTCTAAATTACAAATATATATCCATTCATTTTTTATTTTTATTGGGTTGTTTATTGATAATACGATGTCTTTCGAATCGTTAGGAATTGTATTAACGATGCCTACTCCAAACTTGTATTTTCCTTTATTCATATTGTTTATTTCAAATCTATCAATGGCTGTTATAACTTTGTTGTCTATTAGTTCGCTGATTTCTATATTGTTTGAATACCATTTCTTTATGATTTCATTTTTTTCATTGAATAAGGCAAATGCAACTTTGTATTTATAATGCAGATTCTTGTTATTGTTAGGCATGACCCCAACACCAATGTTTTGCCAACTATGTGAAATCTTAATTACCCCGTTCTTTTTATTATATGTTATTTCTTTTGGATAAATCCTATAACCTCCTTTTTTAAGAAAACGCAATGCCGCATCCGAAGCCTCGTTCAAGTATCTTTGAGTTTCTATTACAGTTCTCATGTCAAGATAATTAGCATGAGATTTTAATGAAAGGCTTACGACATCGTCATAATATTCAGCCCATGATTTCCATATTAACCTTCCTTCTTCCTTTTCGTGATATTCTATAGGATTATTTCCCCAATAGCAAGCTTCAGTAATTATTACTTTCTTGGGAAAATGCTTAATGAATTCCAGCCTGTCTTTTTCCGTGAACCATTTGCTTACCAAGCCATCTCTTCGTGGAGAAAATTCTAATTCCTCAAATGCCACTTTACACTGATATTCGTCTCTTACACCAAAGTTGACTACATTAATTACTTTATCGAATGCCTTTGCATATGCTTTGCAAATTCTGTCGTGTACATAATGTTTGTTTGCCTCGTTCTTGTATTTTATGTTATGCTCTTCGCCCCACCATCCAAGACCATTACAGTCAACATAATCTACACAAGATGGGTCATTGAATTTTTTTCCGAATGCTTCGATGAATTTTTCATATTTTTCAAGGAAAACAGGGTCGTCTGCATATGGAGTCCTTTTCCCCCAGTGTTCAAACGTTTCTGCTTTATCTAATACATATTTAGGAGTTCCTGTATGGGTGAAGATTCTGAAAGCCAGTCTCAATCCTCTATCCAAAGCCCCTTGTACCAGATTGATGAATATAGAATCGTGTTCCCAGGCATATACGCCTTCTTCTTTTTCTATTTCATCCCATTTCCATCTAATGTAAAATACTCCGGCATACTTTTTGGCAGCCTCATCTTGTATTCTCCACGATTCTTTACCGTCTTTATGCCAGCTTCTTCCTTCTGTGTATAGCGTCCATCCCATATAAGGGTTTTTAAGGTTGCTTATTGTGTCGGGCGTGAATGTTACCGTTTTGTTTTTTGTAGTAACGGAATTACAAGAAATTATAAAAAGCGATATAATCAGTATTGATAAAAAGTTTCTCATTTTTATTTTTAATTGAATGTTTATTGTTATTCTTAAAAATAGATAGAAAAAGCGGCCCGTAAATGTTTAAGAGCCGCTTTGGCGATTTTTCAGATTAATAACACGAAAGATTTTGTAGACTAATTATTTGTATTCTACATCGCCGATATACACCCATTCGTTTTTTATTATTTTCGGGCGTTTAATGGCTAATTTTATATCTTTTGAATCGTTTGGAAGTGTGTTGATTATTCCGACTCCTATTTTGTATGTTCCTTCAGGGTGACTGTCCAAATCAAAAGTTTCTTCTCCTTTTATGGTTTTATTTCCTACAAGTTCGCTGACTTCAACTTTTTCGGAGTTCCATTGTTGAACTAATTCGTCTTTATCATTGAATAAGGCAAAAGCAACTTTATATTTGAATCTTAAGTTCTTGTTGTTATTAGGTAGGACGCCAACACCAACATTTTGCCAGGTATGTTCAATGCTTATTTTATTATCGTGTATATTTGCAGTAATTCGTTTTGGATAAATGCGATAGCCTCCTTTTGATATGAAGCGTTTTACGTCATCTCTGTTTGTCTGCAATAGTCTGCTTGTTTCTGTAGGAGTGCGCATATCAAGATAATTGGCATGGGTGTCTAATGCTAAATCAACCAATTCAGTATAATAATCTTTCCAGCTTTTCCATTTGCCATTCTCTTGCTCCCAAATATTATAACTACCTCCCCAATAGCAGGCTTCTGCTATCAGTATTTTAGAAGGAAAATGGCTAACGAAACTTTCTTGTTGCGAAACTGGGAAGTATTTACTCACATAACCATCACGTCTTGGTGAAAATTCCAGTTCGTTCATAAGTAAATTTTCTTCTTTTGGTTCTCGTTCTGTAAAGTTTATAACGTTAATAACTTTATCAAATGCTTTTGCATATGCATTAGATATTGTTTGATACATTTCATATCTTGAAACTCCATCCTTCTCCAGTTTAAAAGTATGCTCTTCTCCCCATTTACCAATTCCTGCGCAATCAATGTAATCTACTATTGAAGGATCATTAAATTTTTTCCCTAAAGCTTCAATGAATTTTGTATATTTTTCCAGGAAATATCGGTCGTTGGGGTAGGGGGTTCTTTTATTATATTCCGTAAAATAATTTCCTTCTTTGAATACATATTCGGGTACAGCTTCATCTTCACAATCTCTTGAATCAACAAAAATTCTGAACGCTAATCTTAATCCCCTGTCCAAGGCACCTTGGATAAGGGATTTGAAGTTCTCGTCATAATCCCATGCATATTTACCTTCTTCGGATTCCAAATAGCTCCAGGGCCAGCGTAAATAATATACTCCAGCGTATCTTTTCCCCGCTTCGTCTTGTGAGGTCCAGTATGATTCTGCTCTTTCTATACCATATGTTCCTTCAGAATATAGCGACCATCCCATATATGGATTTTTGAGATTGGTTTCTTTGTCAACTTCAAACAATATTTGGATTTTATTATTCTCTGGATTAATATCTCCTTGTATATCATTTGTATTCTCTTTGTGGCAAGAGGATAATATAGAGATAAACGGTATTAAAAGGTATATTAATTTATGTCCCATAAATATTATTTTAAAGTAAAGAAAGGCGAAGGAATAATTTGAAAATATGTTTATACTGTAAATATCCTTCGCCATAATTATTTATTCGATTTTGATCTGAAAATTATTCTTCAGTGTTGATATATTCTCCCAGTTTTACGTCAAAAGGTGCATTCCCTCTTTTGGGAGCAGTTCCTGCATATGACCAATCGTTTCTTCTTAACCATGCATAAACTCTTGCTTTTTCCTTGTTTAGTTCGTTGGCCTTTGCAAATTTCTGCTCCAAACCTTCTATACCATGTGCTTTGTTGGTCTTGATGAAATCTTCAGCCATCTTTAAATCCATACGCCATTCTTTGTATGTCATATTGTCGATAGTGGCATCTCCAAGAGTTACGAGTTCCTTGTTCTGTTGCCAATCCCATCCAATCTTTTTATCGCTTTTCACTCCCCATACGAACGAACCATCTATTTCTCTACATACATCGCAACCGGTTTTCCCACCAGGAAATTGATTTTCTCTTTGTCCTGTTTCATAATTGTAATCTAAATCAGCTGCAAAGTTTACAAATCCAGCTCCTTCAAGTATATTTTTAGGTGCAGCCAAATATATGTAGATATAATTGTTTGTCGCTACGGTTTTCAATTCTGTGAAGCCTTCCAGTTCTACATCTGTTCTTAAAGGGATATTTTTCCAATCATCAAAACTACCGTCTATTTTTATTGCTACTTCTTTTTTTTCTATAGTAATATCTACTTCTTTGGATATCTCATCATAGTCTGTTCCTTTTGATGCAACTAATGTTACTTTATACTTACCTGATTTACTGTAACGGTAAACAGGGTCCTTTTCTGTAGAAAAACCATCTTGTTCGTCTCCGAAAGCCCATTCGTAAGAATCTGCTCCAGTAGATTTATTAGTAAAGGCAACGTCGCCAGTCGTCTTGTTTACTGTAAAATCAAAATCGGCTGTGATTTTTTTGTCTTTATCTCCATCATTGTTGTTCCCATCTGGGTTTTCTGTGTTGTTCCCATTGTTGTTTCCACCATTGTTGTCTGTTGGATCTTCTGTAGAACAAGCTGTCAGTGAAACAGCCAAAGCAAAAACGAAATACTTAAATAATTTTTTCATGATAATAAAATTTTAGTTGTTAATAATTAGTTATGTTTTGATTGATTAATAATCATATCCAGGATTCTGCTTTATGATACCACCGCTTTCCACTATTACTTTGTTAGGAATAGGGTAAAGTACATGGAGGTCTCTTGCATTTTTTTGAGGATTTCTGTTACCCATTTTAGAAGGGTCGTTTGCATATTCAACAAATTTCCCATGACGTATAAGGTCTTCTCTTCTCAGGCCTTCGAAGAAAAATTCCCATCCTCTTTCTTTAAGAATGTGTTCTCTTAACTTGTCTCTGTCACCGGTGAAATCGGACAGTTTTATATTGTGTGAATTATCACCGAAAGCTCTTTCTCTGATATCGTTTATCAAATCTATAGCCTCCTGTTTAGGACCGTTAATCTCATTTAAAGCTTCAGCTTTGGCAAGTACTACGTCTGCATAACGGTAGATTACATAGTCAACTCCCTGATTGGCTCCTGTTCCTGCAGGGTCTTCAGAGTATTTCAATGGAAGCGCACCGGAGTGGGTCTTTATTGCACTTATCTCGTCTCCGTCTTTATTAATGTATTTGTCAATCAGTGTTTCAAGACGCTTATCATCCTTATCAAACGTATCGTAGAATTCCTTTGGTACTTTATATCCGTTCCATCCTTCGCTTGGATAACCGTTCGGAGACTTCCAGTCTGGTGGTAGTACGTGAGCGCGGAAGTTGTTTCCCACTCCTTCCGGAGTAGGTTTACATACTATAGGGAATATAATCTCATTGTTCTGCTCATTGTCTATAGACCAGATACTTTTGTAGTTATCTTCTAAATCATAGCCAAGCGCTTTAATGGCATCTGCACATTTTATTACGTTATTCCAGTCTTTTTCATGCAGGGAGAGCTTGAGAAGACACATCAATGCTGCTCCTTGATCCATACGACCATATTCACTGTCTCTACATTTCTCAGGTAGTGAACTGATTATCTCTTCAGTAAGGTCTGCCTTGATAAATCCCACCATTTGTTCTTTTGTAGGGCGTTCCTTATAACCTAATTTATTGAGGTTTGGTATATCTGCTTCGTCTGTAATTACTGGTACAGGGCCATAAAGATTATAAAGGTCATACATAAAGTAGGCACGCGCAACTTTAAGTTCTGCTATGTAACGTTTTAAGAGTTCTTTCTCTATAATGCTGCCCATATTGTTAAGCTTATATATGGCAGAAGTAGCTGTGGTCACAGCCGGCACAAAGTCGTAATACATTTTAGAAAACGGAAATTCGTCAGGACGCCAGGTGAAGTTGAACGGACTACCCCAATATCCATTCCAAATGCACGTGAATTCATCTGTGCAGAATTCACCTTGCACCATTCGTGAGTCATTGGCAGAATTGTATCTATCCCATTCACCACCACGGAATTTGTAGTAAACAGAATAAACTAAGCTTTCAGCATCAGCAGGAGTCTTAGGAAAGCTTTCTCCCGTTAGCTTGTCGTAAACATTAGGTTCCAAGTTTCCTTCACAACTGAAAAGGAATGATGCAAGAACCAATATTGATAAATATATTTTCTTCATTGATATTTTATTTTTTTGTTTTAAAATCCAAGACTTAAACCGAAAGATACAGATTTTGCATTAGGATAAGCTCCAAGGCTATCTGTTTCGGGATCGATACCTGTATATTTAGTCCATGTAAATAAGTTCTGTGCATCTACATACATCCTCAAGTTCATTTTTTCTTTAAACCATTTTCTTGGGAATGTATAACCCAAAGTTATGTTTTTGAGGCGGATGAATGACGCATTCTCTATCAGGTAGTCGTTGTTACCCTGGTAAGGATTAGGAGCAATACCCGGATGAGTTGTACTTGGCTGGTCATGGCGGAACAATTCGCTTACTTCTGTCATCATGTTATTGTTATTCATTGGTAAACGAGATGCCCCTAATAAATATTTGTTCTTATTGGTATTCATCAAAACACGGTCTCCCATTCCATAGAAAAAGATGTTTAGGTCGAATCCCATATATTCGAATGTGTTACCGAAACCGAATGAAAATCCAGGGTCTGTACTGCCTAAAAGCCCCATGTCGGCATCGCTGATTTTGCCATCAGGTTTGCCCGTTAGTTTATGGTTTTCATCATATCCGTTAACATCTTTGTATATTAGATTACCCGGACGTTCACCTTCCATTTGAGGTACATCCTGACCTATCTGTACTATACCGTCAGTAAGATAGCCGTAAACTGCACGTATCGGGTCATTTACTCCCACCCAAGGGTCAAGCACAATATCCGGATTACGTTCTTTCCACTTGTCTGTGTAGGTAGAGATATTGAAATCTGTGTTCCATTTGAACTTTCCGTCAAGGTTTACTGTATGTATGTCGAACTCAAAACCACTCAATTGAGTTGCACCTATATTGTCTGCTACACTTCTGATTTCGTTATACACAGGAAGTGTTCTGTATGAAAGCAAGTCACTTACAACTTTGTTATAATATTCGATAGAACCTGAAATACGATTTTGTAAGAATCCATAATCAAGACCCACATTGAATTCAGTAGTAGTTTCCCATTTCAACTTGTCATTGGGCATCTGTGCCTGTCCTGCAGGGATAACGATATTATTACCGAACATATAAGGGAATTCTGTTGGACCGTAATATGCAAATGCTTTGTCGCCAATGCCGCTGTTACCAGTCTGTCCGTAAGAAAGACGAAGTTTAAGGTTGCTTAAAAATTCTACAGGTTTCATGAAGTCTTCCTGTATGATACGCCATGCAAAAGCAACAGATGGGAAGAATCCCCATTTATTGCCGGCACCGAAGTTTGACGAACCGTCACGGCGCAATGTCATGCTTGCAATGTATTTTTCGTTGAAATTATATGATAAACGTCCGAAGTATGAAGCAAGTGTTGTCGCATTCTTATATGACTTTACTGTAGGAGTACCCGAACCTGCCCCCATGTTATTACTTCCGAATTCATCTGTAAAGAAGTTTGATACCTTTGAGCTGAATCCGTCGTACATGAAGTTTTGATATTCATAACCAAGAAGTGCTCCTATATTGTGTTTGTCATTTATGGTAAAGTTATAGTTTGCCGTAAAGTTGAACAGCAAGTCCATATTGTTGTTTATTTCTTTTGTAGCTTTTCCATTATCAGATGCTCCGTGGAGGAATGTAGTAGGAAGATAAGTGCTTCTCAAACCTGATTTATTGTCCATACCGACATTGGCTTTCAACGTCAGATTTTTGATAGGTGTATATTCTAAGTAACCATTTACAAGAAGTCGCTTTTGTACCGTATTGTCGTCAATTTCACGGTATGAAACAGGGTTTGGAAGAGTTGCGTCTTTGGGGTTAATGTAATAGTCTCCAGATTCATCGTAGATAGGAATAACCGGACTCATCTGAAGAGCAGCTACAAGTACACCTGATGCTTGCCATTCTCCACTACCAAGCTGTACGTTGCCGTTGTCTATATAAGAGCCTGTCGCAGAAACTCCTATCTTTACCTGGTTTGAAATCTTATGGTCTATGTTAAGGCGTGCGGTGAAACGCTGGAAATCAGAGTTCTCTACAAGACCTTTCTGATCGAAGTAGCTACCGGAGATGAGAAAGTTTGTTTTACTGTTACCACCGGATACAGAGAAGTTTACATCATGTACCACCCCTATGCGTGTTACTTCATCCCACCAGTCTGTTCCTTTTCCTGCATTTGCAATGTCTTTAACAGAGTAAAGAGGCCTGAAATCTTTGAAATTCTGCTCAATAGGTCCGTATGGAGCCATATTCCTATCAATTAGGAACTGCTCTCTACCAAGGATATTAGAATATTCCATAAATCCTTTTGCGTCAAGCATATCAAAGTAATTGTTTACTTTTTGTATAGATCCTGTATAGGAAAAATCCACATTGGTACGTCCTTCCTTTCCACGTTTTGTTGTGATTAGCACCACACCATTAGCAGCACGGGCACCATAAATGGCAGTAGAAGCAGCATCCTTAAGAATTTCTATAGACTCAATATCGTTGGGGTTAATGGAACTCAATGGGTCACGTTTACCCACACTATAGTCGCCTTCGCCTGGCTCTACACTGTTATTATTGATAGGAAAACCGTCAATTACATATAGAGGCGCATTTCCTGCATCTACTGAACCTGCACCACGGATTACGATGTTTACTCCACCACCGGGCTGGGCACTTGTTTGGAGTACTTGCACACCGGATGCCTTTCCTGAAAGCATATTGTTTACAGAAGCGTTTGCCGACTTTGGAAGGTCTTCAGCTTTTACGCTTGTGATGGAACCTGTTACGCTGCTTTTCTTTGATATACCGTAACCTATGGCTACAACTTCGTCAAGCATTACGCTTTCTTCTTCGAGAACAACGTTGAGTTCTGTCTTGTCGCCGATAGCTACTTTCTTTGTCTTGAAGCCGATGAAAGAAAATACAAGTTCTTCTTTGGGGTTATCAACCGTAATATTGAAATTCCCATCGAAATCGGTGATAACACCGGAGGTAGTGTTACTGTTTTGAAACACGTTTACGCCTGGAACTCCCATTCCAAGGTTGTCCACCACAGTACCCTTTATTGTTTTTGACTTATTGGATGTGTTTGCTTCTTCTTTATAGAGTATAATATTGTCGTCCTCTATTTTATATTTTATGCCGGTACCTTTTAGTAATTTCTCTAATGTGATTTGTAATGAAACGTTCTCAACTGAAACAGAAACATTCTGAGAAACATTTGTTTCTACTTCGTTGTAAAAGAAATGATAGTCTGTTTGTTTTTCTATCATTACAAGTATTTCTTTTAAGGGTTTGTTCTTTTCATTCAGGCTTACACCGGAATTAGCTGTTTGTGCCATCAAAAAAGATGATGATGCGCAATAAAGACTAAAAGCAATAGTTCCAGCTGTTCTTCTAAAATGCTGGATGCTAAATATGCCTTTAGCTTTCTTCTTGTAGTGGATGATTGTTTTTTCCATGTTTTTAAATATTAAATTTTTATAGTGATTTGCTAACAAAAAAGGATGAAACATCCCCTATGAACCACTTTGGGGGTGATTCACATATGTATTATTATTATGTTTTTAGTGATTATCTGACTTCTATAATTCTGGCTTCGTCCATTTTTTCTGGTATGGATTTAAACTCTACCGGGGTAGTGAAACCAATGTATCTTAATATTGTATCCAAATCTTTATTTACAAAAGTCCCTGTAAAAACACCGGATATATCAGCTGACGGATTTATTCTAAACTTTACGTTGAATCTTTGTTCTAATATATCTAAAACGTCAATTAGTTTGTCACTGGTAAAGATTAGTATCCCTTCTCTCCAAGCTAAATATTTATCAATGTTATTTGTTTTTATTTCAGTTATATCTGATATGTTTTTATCGTATATGGCTGTTTGTCCCGGAGTAAGGGTTACCATTTTTTGCTCATTATCTTCAGTGTCTTTTATTATATTTACCGTGCCTTCTTTTAGTGAGGTTATAATTTTACCGTTTTTATTAATTTGTATGTTGAATTCTGTACCTACGGCTTGTACGCTAATGTCATCGCATTTTACTATAAAAGGATGCTCTTTGTTGCTGCTTACCTTAAAGAAACCTTCACCTTTTAACTCTACAATTCTTTCTTTTGCATCAAATTCTGAAGGGTATCTCAATTGGCTGCAAGAATTCAACTCTGCTATTGAACCGTCCGGAAGTGTGATTTTAGAAATCATTCCGTAAGTCGAGCTGGTTTCATGCCATATGATATTATTTTCTTTTTCAAGACTATTAGTAATCTGTAATAATGAATACACAATTAAAGGTATAACGATTATGGCTGCTACCTTTTGCCAAGCATTGTATATTGTTCTGTACCTATTGATTTTTCTTATCCTGCTATTGACTTTGTTTAAAGCAGCCATACTATTAAAACGTGACATTGATTTCAGTCTTTCAATGTCTTTGTTTATCGTGTCTATATCTCTTAGAAAAGTTTCAGTATCTTCACTTCCTTCCCATTTAAGGATTTCTTCATTTTCCTCTTCTGAAAACGGTGATTTTGTTATATATTTTCCTAAGAGTTCATCCGATATGTCGTTATACCTTTTCATGCATATTTTATTTTCTTCTTACACTATAATGACGTAGCAGGTTTAAAATATACGTACTCAAAAAAGCGTTTTTTTATAAAATAATTTTTATTTAGTTGTAAATGACTGCTTATTAGGCTTTTAAAAATGATGGCTGAATATGGAATTAATAATAATCGTAACTAATATTGCAGGAAGGTAGGCTTTAAGTTCTTCTCTGAGGATTTTGTATGCTTTTCCTAAATGTGTTTCCACTGTACGTTTTGATATATTTTCCATTTCAGCTATTTCATTAACCTTCATATTTTTGAACTTGTACAAAATAAAAATCTCTCTACATTTTTCAGGTAGTTTGTTGATGGCGATATTTATGATTTCCCTAAGTTCGCTTTCTATTAAGAAATCCCTGTCATTGAATGGTTCTTCATTATTATTGTCAGAAGATAAAGCTTCCTTAATGTTGCTTTCTGTTTTTTTATGTCTGAAGTAATCGTTGCAACTATTTTTAATTGAAACGAACATATAATTCTTTAGAGCTGTATGTATATCTATTTTAGATCTGTTTAGCCATAATCTGAAGAAAAAATCTTGTACTATGTCTTCTGCTTCATCTTCAGGTATTTCATGTGTAGTAGCATATAAGACTAAAGAAGAATAAAATCTTGTAAATACTAAGTTAAATATAGCCGTATTACCTTGTTTTAATCCTTCTATAAGTATTTTATCTTCATGTTCTGTATTAGTAGATTTGATATCGAACATTATTCTCTGATATTATGTTAATAACTGTATTTGCAAACTTACATAAAATAATGAATATTTGTTGCCCAAAATAAGAAAAAATATTATTTCCCAAAACGACGAAACGTTTAGTCTTAAACGACGAAGCATTTTAATCCAAACGACGAAACGTTTTTCTGAGGCACGTTTATGCCTGTTTGAAGGCAATCTGGACATTGTCTAAAATTTTAATGAGGATAAAAATATTTATACTTATTTCTTCTAATATTTATAACTTTGCAGACTGTTTAAAATAGTTTTGACTTATGAATGAAGAACAGATAAAACTCAGGGTACAGAAACGTATAGTGTTAATATCCGGACTGATACTTGTTGGTAAATTTGCCGCTTATTTTGTTACTAATTCTGTGGGTGTGCTCACTGACGCTATGGAGAGTATTGTCAACGTGGTTGCCGGTTTGATAAGTTTATATTGTCTTAGCTGGGGCTCAAAGCCTAACGACAAGGAACATCCTTACGGGCATGGAAAGATAGAGCTTATTTCCGCCTCTGTAGAAGGTGTCCTGATAAGCGTAGCCGGAGGTATGATTATATATGAGGCTATAAAGCGTCTGCTGGTACCTGCCGAGGTAGGGAAACTTGATGTGGGTATAATAATAGTCGCGGTTTCCGGTGTGCTGAATTATCTCATGGGATATTATAGTATCAGAACGGGAAAGAAATACGGTTCTATGGCGCTTGTGGCAGGAGGAAAACATTTGCAGTCGGATACATATTCCACTATAGGTCTTGTGGCCGGACTTTTGGTCTTGTATTTTACCGGACTGGCCTGGATAGACAGTGCGCTGGCTCTTATATTCGGAACAATAATAATAGTGACAGGCGTTTCAATTCTTAAAAACACTATTTCCGGATTGCTTGATACGGCGGATGATAAACTTCTGGGTGAGTTGGCTGATTTGCTTAACGAGAACAGGGAACCTGAGTGGGTGGATATACACAATACAAAGGTGATAAAGTCCGGAAACAGTATTTATATAGACTGTGACCTGACTGTTCCATGGTATTATACTGTTTCTGAGGGACATAAGTCTGGTGAGAAATTGAAAAATGTATTGAAGGGAAGATATAGTGATAAAGTGCAGCTTACATTGCATCTTGACCCATGCGATATATTTGCGAGTCCAAAGTGTAGTGGCTGTATTTTCGAAAAGTGTAAATATAGAAAATCTCCGATGATTACACTGGAGAAAATAACGCTTTCAAGTTTCACCCTTAATGAGAGTGAAATGTCTGATAAATAAAAGTATATAAGAAACTTATCCCGCCCAGTTTTCCCTGTCAAGATTTCTGTAGCTGATGGCTTCGGCTATATGCGATGATAGTATATCTGCTGAGCCTTCAAGGTCTGCAATCGTTCTCGAAACTTTTAATATACGGTCGTAGGCCCTGGCTGACAGGTTCAGTCGTGTCATTGCGTTTCTAAGCAGAGTAAGTCCTTGTGCGTCAGGCTGTGCATATGTATGTAGCAGAGCCGGAGTCATCTGTGCATTGCAGTGTATGCCTTTTTCTTTTTCGAATCTCTGTTCCTGGATTTTTCGTGCCTTTATCACCCTTTCTCTAATAGCAGAACTGTTTTCTCCTTTTTCCTGTTCTGAAATCTTTTCGAATGGAACTGGAACGATTTCTACCTGTATATCTATTCTGTCGAGTAGCGGACCCGATATCTTGTTTAGATATCGTTGGACTTGTCCGGGTGAACAGACGCAGTTGCGTGTCGGATGGTTGTAATATCCGCAAGGGCACGGGTTCATAGATGCCACAAGCATGAAGCTTGCAGGATAGTCTAAAACATATTTGGCACGCGAAATGGTTATGTGTCTGTCTTCCAGTGGCTGTCGCAGAACTTCAAGTACACTTCTGCTGAATTCGGGAAGCTCGTCAAGGAACAAAACACCGTTATGCGCAAGGCTGATTTCTCCGGGATGAGGGTTTGAGCCTCCTCCGACCATTGCAATCTGAGATATAGTGTGATGCGGACTGCGGAACGGACGTGTGGCTATAAGCGAAACTTCTTTGCCAAGCTTTCCTGCAACAGAATGTATCTTGGTGGTTTCCAGACTTTCTGGCAATGTAAGCGGCGGCAGTATGCCAGGCAGTCTTTTGGCCATCATTGATTTTCCGCTTCCCGGTGCACCTATCATTATGATGTTATGCCCTCCTGCGGCTGCTACTTCTAATGCTCTTTTCACATTTTCCTGACCTTTTACATCTGCAAAGTCAAAAGGAAAAACCGTCTGATTATTGTAGAATTCTTCCCTTGTGTGTACTATGGTTGGTTCAAGCGAACGGGTGCCATTAAAGAACTCTACCACCTCTCTGATATTCTCCACACCGTAGACATCCAGATTGTTTACCACGGCAGCTTCGCGCGCATTTTGTTTTGGAAGTATGAATCCTTCAAAGCCTTGTGCTCTTGCAGCTATGGCTATTGGCAATGCCCCTTTTATGGGTTGAAGGCTGCCGTCGAGGCTTAACTCGCCTATGATGAGATATTTGCTTAGTTTTTCCGCTGATACGATGCCTGTAGCTGCCATTATACCTATTGCCAACGGCAAATCGTATGATGTACCTTCTTTCCTTATGTCTGCCGGTGCAAGATTTATCACAATCTGGCATGAAGGTACTTTATATCCGTTTACATTCAGTGCGGACATGATTCTTTCATGGCTTTCCTTTACGGCAGAGTCAGGAAGCCCTACAAGAAAGAACTTTATCCCTCTTGAAGTGTTTACTTCTATGGTAACTATGTTGGCATCAATGCCTTGTACTGCGGCTCCGTATAGCTTTACTAACATGTTTTTGCTATTTCTTGTTTTTGTTTTCCTGTATCAGATTTTTGACTTTTTGAGTCAGTTCCTCACCATATATATTTGAGGTTATTATTTTCCTGTTTTTGTTTACGAGTATATTGTATGGCACTTTTGATATGTTCATTTGTTTGACTATCTGGTTTTGCCATCCGTTTAAATCGCAGGTTTCAATCCATTGTTCATTCTCTTCTTTGCATTTTTTCTCCCATTCAGATTTGTCCAAGTCTATAGAGAGGTTCAGAATTCTGAATTCCTTTTCGGGCAGAGATTTGATGTCATTGTAGAGTGAATCTCTCATCCGGTTGCTTGTTTCATCCCATGAAGCCCATATGTTGACCAATGTATATTGCTCCTCTTTGCTTGACCATGAAACGTATTTTCCTTTTCTATCCTTGCATGAGAAGTAGTTCAGATATTCCGAACTTCTGTCGTTGTTTTCGGATAATGTCTTTTGTATAATGTCGACTACACGGCAGTCTTTTACATGTCCGTCCATCTGGGCAATGATATCTGACAGTTCCTTGTAGTCATGTTCTTTTCCCTGGACAAAATACTGATTGAAAATATATGCCGATGCATATGACATTCTGTTTTTCAGTATGAAGTTTTTGGCAGCATCAACTATGTTGGCAGTATCTTTATGTATAAGATCTCTGAACTTTTGTAATTCATTGTTCGGACCATCTCCGGATATGTCAGGATTGGCAAAGCTGCCTTTGAACGTTACTTTCCAGCCTTTGTCCGCAAATACAGGTATTGCTATTCCTGAATCATTGACAAGTCTGAATATAGTTATAGTGTCCGGCAGGAATGTATATTCAAATTTCCCGTTCTCAGGTTTTATGGTATCTACCTTTGCTATAGGGTCGTCGTAGATAACGTATATGTGTTTTTCTTTCTTGTTGCTTAATGTACCGTTAAGCGTAAACATGTTATTTTCGCTGCATGAAACGAGGCATGCTAATGTATATACAAATATTATTCTGATTATTAAATTCATAAGACTTTTATTGTTTACCGCGAAAATACATAAAAATGCTGTAAACTATGTGTTTCCTGTGAGTTTATTTACAAAAAAAGGTCGGAACAATCGTTCCGACCTTCAGTGCTGTATATAATTAATTGCTTAATTACTTGATTTCGTTTGCATATTTTGCAAATTCACGGTCGTTAGCAGCTTTAGCAGCAAGAGCAGCGTCTTTCTGTGCAACCTTAGCCATGCTTGTCTTAACCAAATCAGCGTTGTTTGTTCTTGCACCTACGATAGCCATCAAATAGTCTGTGTAAGCGTCTGGGTTCTTAACAGCTGACAAAGTGTTTTTAGCCTTGTTGTAGTCTTTAGCCAAGATCTGAGCCAAAGCAGCTGAGTTTGTCTTAGTGTCGCCGAATGCAGCAACAGCCTTGTCATACTGACCCTGTTTGATATACAAGTTACCAAGAGCTTCGTTAGCTGTGTTGGCACCTGTAGCTTTAGCAAGATAAGTTTCAGCGTTAGCTACATTACCCTTAGACAATTCAATCAAACCAAGGTTAGTGTTAACTTCAGGAGCGTTAGCGTTCTTGCTTGCAGCCTGTTTGAAGTATTTTTCAGCAGCAGCCTTGTCTGAAACGTATGCCAATTCACCGAGGTTGTTGTAAGCACGGTAGTCGTTAGGATACAATTCGATAGTTTTCTTGTAGATAGCTTCTTTGCGAGCATTATCGTTAGTCAAAGTAGCAGCGTAAAGAAGTTCTTCTACGCTCAATGTAGAAGCATCGCTGTCGAATGCTGCGTTGATTTCTTCGTCGCTACGACCGATAACATCGTAGTTAGCAGTCAAGCGTGCACGACGCAACTGAGGAAGGATTTCGTCAGCCAAAGTCTTGTAAACTGAAGAAATGTTCTTGATTTCAGTTTCACGCTGTTCCGGATCCTGATACATTGAAAGAACACGCAAGATAAGGTCTTTGTCCTGGATGTCAGATTTAGAAACCAATTCCTGGAAACCTTCCCAGTCCTGAGCAGTGTATTCAGTATCTACGTTAGTTTCGATTTTGCCTTTCTTCAACTGCTGTTTCATGTACTTTTCAGTGTTGTTCTGACGATTTTCAGCCAATCCTGTGTTCAGTTTAACACCACCATCAGGTGAAGCATAAGCAGAGATTTCGATATTGTTAAGTTTGTAGTTCTTAGTGTCGCCAGCAACGATAGCTACCTGTTTGTGGAAATCTTTGATACCTTCAGATTTCAATTCGCTTGAACGAAGGTTAGCCTGCTGGATCAAGAACATGATCTGAGCTTCTTTAGCTTCCTTGATGATACGCTGGAATGCGTCAGCAGCGTTAGCAGCATTAGCAGAAGCTACAGTAGGAAGTTCTGAAGTAGCGATAACGCCATCAGCGATTTTTACTGAAGGAATAGTGTATTCTTTCTTTCCTTTCTTGATTTTGAAGTCAAGATAAAGTTCTGACTTAGCCATTTCTGGAACATAGTCGAAAGAAGCTTTCATTGTGTAAGTACCACCAGCCTTGTAAGAGATAGTCTGGTCGTTACCTTGAACTTTTTCACCCTGGAACATTGCAGGCTGACCTTTAGCCTCGCCACCTTCCCATCTTAAAACCGGAGTAACTTCTACAGTTGCGTTTTTCTTGAAATACTTTTCAGGGAATTTACCTGTGATAGTAACAGGAACTTTACCTCCTACAGCTTCGAGCACTTCAGGATTTGTTGTGAAGTAGTCAGAAGACAATTCTCCCATCTTGCTACATGAAGAGAAAGCAAGAAC
>NZ_DXVR01000079.1:4745-14125 GCF_019417265.1 Bacteroides sp. | reverse complement strand
GACTCTCAATTTCCGATTGCTCAATTCGCAAAGCATTTCTTTTTGACTATAAAAAAACTGACATTATTTTATTTATATTGGTAATTTTCTTTCTTTATATAAGAAAATCTGTTAGTCCCTCTTGAAAATATCCCTTGTATATACCTTATCCTTCACGTCGTCCAGGCATGAATCATATCTGTTGGCAATGATTGCTCCCGACAGTTTTTTGAATTCCTCCATATTGTTCACCACCTTCGAGCCGAAGAAAGTCGAACCGTTCTCAAGAGTAGGCTCATATATTATTACCGTAGCCCCCTTAGCCTTGATACGCTTCATCACTCCCTGGATAGAGCTTTGGCGGAAGTTATCGCTGTTCGACTTCATTGTCAGCCTGTACACACCTATCACACATTCCTTCTCAGTGTGTAAATTCCATTGTGCGTTTTCAGAATAATACCCCGCCATCTTCAGCACCTGGTCCGCAATGAAATCCTTCCTTGTCCTGTTCGATTCCACAATAGCATGAATCAGGTTCTCCGGCACATCCGCATAGTTGGCCAGCAGCTGCTTCGTATCCTTCGGCAGACAGTAGCCGCCATATCCGAACGACGGATTGTTATAATGATTGCCTATTCTCGGATCAAGACTGATACCGTTTATAATATCCACAGTGTTCAGTCCCTTCATCTCCGCATACGTGTCAAGCTCGTTGAAGTACGAAACCCTCAGTGCCAGATAAGTGTTCGCAAACAGCTTCACCGCCTCTGCCTCAGTCAGTCCCATAAACAGAGTGTCAATATTCTCCTTTATGGCACCATCCTTCAGCAGTTCGGCAAACGTTCTTGCCGCCTCCTTCAGTTCCTCTGCATGGTCAGTCAGTTTCCCGTCCGGACATCCCACGATGATACGGCTCGGGTAGAGGTTGTCATACAGAGCCTTGCTCTCCCTCAGAAACTCCGGCGAGAACAGCAGTTTCAGGTCCCTTCCGTACTTCCTGTACAGTCCCTCACAATATCCCACAGGAATAGTACTCTTAATCACCATCACCGCCTCTGGGTTCACACTTCTCACCAGGTCGATTACCTCTTCCACATGACTCGTGTCGAAATAGTTCTTCACCGGGTCATAGTTCGTAGGAGCCGCTATCACCACAAACTCCGCATTCCTGTAAGCCGCTTCCCCGTCGAGAGTAGCCTTCAGGTCCAGTTCCTTTTCAGCCAGATACTTTTCTATATATTCATCCTGAATAGGAGAGATACGGTTATTTATCTTCTCCACCTTTTCAGCTATCACATCTACAGCCGTAACCCTGTTATGCTGTGCCAATAGAGTTGCAATAGACAACCCTACATATCCTGTTCCTGCTACCGCAATATTCATTTTTTTTAGTTTATGAGTTTTTAAGTTTATAGTTCTTAATTATTAATTCCCATCAGCTCCTGCTCACCTCCAGCCCCTTGTCCGAAAGCTTCATCTCCACAAATCTCGCCCTGTCGTTCATTCTGTTCTCATTCAGAATCCTCTTTATTCTCACGGCCGCTTCCGGGTCCTTCGCTACCATATACAGGAATCCTCCGCCACCTGCTCCCGGCAGTTTATATCCCAGGCACAGGTCATCTACCATCTCCGTCATGGCCCTTACCGCCTCAGGGTTCGTACCGCTGTCCAATCTCTGGTTCTGCGTCCATGTCTTGCCCACCAGTCGTCCCATCGTTTCGAAGTCATTCCTTATTATCGCCTCATACATATCTATGGCATGTCCCTTCATCTGTTCAAGAATCCTCAGATGCTTTTCCGAGTTCAGGAACATACCCTTCACAATCTCCGCCAATATACCCTTGGCCGTACGTGTTATTCCCGTGTAGTACAGCAGATGACATTTCGCATACTCACTGTCATTAAATATATAGTCAGGCATCCATTTCACACCCGGTTCCTGCCTCCATCCCGGCATAGTCTGCAGCAGTTTCACTCCCTGCAGCACACCTCCGTACTGGTCCTGCCATCCGCCACCCGTAGTCAGCAGCTGTTCAAGTATCAGAGTCCTGTTGCAGATACCCTGTCTGTCCCGGTTCAGTCCGCAGAAATCATTCAGCGCACCGAGCACAGTAGCCGCAAGTATCGAGCTTGTACCAAGTCCCGAGCCTGCCGGTATAGCCGAAAGCAAAGTCACATCGATACCCCTGCCGAAAGCCTTCAGCTGCTCCTCGAGCGAAGCATAGCTGTCCATACAGAACTCAGGCAGGAAACCCGACAGAGCCAGAGCCGCCTTAGGAATGGAGAACGGAGAGCCCACCTTACGGAAATCCCTCAGTTCGTCATATGAAGAAATCACCTCCGCAGCCCCAAGGTCAATCGACCTCAGAGTTATACTATATTTATCCGACGGTTTCACATACACCTGCAGCGGCGGCTGTCCGTTCAGCTCTATAGCCATGTTCACCACATTACCGCCCTCCATCAGACTGTAAGGAGGAGTATCAGTCCATCCCCCCGCAAGGTCTATTCTCACCGGGCTTCTTCCCCAGACTATCTGGTCAGCATACACCGCCATCACCGGCCTCTGCTTCAGGTCCATAGCCCCCGTCAGTCCCTTTCTCATCAGTCCGAAAGCCCTTTCCTCCATAACCTTAGCCTCAGGATTCCCCGTCAGTTCCATCACTCTTGCCCTGAACATCCCGTCGCTAATCCTCTTCAGCAGTCCCGCATCCTCCGGCAGTTCCTCCGGCAGTCCGATACCGCCCTTGGCAAACTCCCTTGCCGTTTCCTCAAGGTCCGTCTGATAGAATACACTCCTCTCATGATTCCTTGCCAGCGTACTCAGGTTCTTCATTCTGAAAGCCTCACGCTGAGCCGTCAGCCTTCTCAGGTTGGCATAAGCCGATATACCGTCAGCCGACATCTTTTGGGCTTCCATCCATATCTTCCTTCCTGCTGTATCATCAGCCCTGTCAGTCATCCAGGCAAGCACATCACCCATATCCGCGATGCTGTCTACTACAGGGAAAATCTCCGCGCTCTGCAAGTCCCAGTTGCCCGGAATATCCTCAGCCTTCAGTCCCCTCTGTTCCAGCCATTCCGTCACCGGCTGTCCCAAGAATAGGGTAGAGGACTCCTTCAGGCTGCCCTTGAACTTATCCTCAAATCCGTACGGTCTTGCCACGAATCCCTTTTCACCCATCGGCACCACGTCGATACACAGTCCCTCAGACAGTGAAATTTCCCAGTCATTCTCCGGCACTCCCGTCACTATATTCTTGCTCGACAGACACCATTTGCTGCCGATAAAACTGTTCTCAATCCATATCTCCGCATTCCTTTCCGTCAGCCCCACGTTCATTATCGCGTTCTGCACGAACACAGCCGGATGCGGTTTCACCTTATGATGCATTATCGCCCTCTGGTCCATCACACAGTTCTGCACCGCCAGAGTAGACGAAATCATCTCCCTGCTCGTTCCGTAGTGATGGAATTCCCCTCCCGGCAACGGCAGTACCACCACCTTCAGGCCGTTCAGCTCCTTGTCCGCTATCCTCGGATTCTCTCCCAGTGCAAGACCGAACTCCGAGTACATATCATAGAATTTCACGTTACCTTCGCTGTCCATGGAACGTTCCGCCATCAACTTTACAGCTCTGTCGCTCAGCAGCCAGATACCTATGTCCATCATACACAGATAATCCTTCATCATTGCCGCCATTTCCTCCACACCCGGTTTCTGCATCATGAACTCTAATTTTTCCGGCGTCTTTCTTGAAGCCACGAACACCCCGTGGTTCTTCATCAGTTGCGGGTCCTCCCACAGTCCGTAGCACACCACGTCCGCCTCCGGAATCTCCTGCAACTGCTCCTTCGCCCTTATATACACGTCGCCGCTCGCTATCAGCGTGTTCAACCCCTTAGGAGCCTTCTCCATTATCTCCTCATACAGCGGCAGTTGCAGGTCCGGCAGATTCTGAGTCAGCTTCTGTCCTCGCGCCCATCTGAACACCGGTACCGGCGTCAGAATCTTTCCCGACGGAGCATAAGCCGGCAGTCGTCTGCTCTGTCCCCCCGCGTGCAGCAGAATCCTTTTCTCCCTGCCCAGCCACGTCATAAGGTCCGCACCGTCCGCCTCTTCTCGTCTGCAAGCATCAAGGAGCCATGTCGTTCCACCTCCCGAACCCAGTTTCCTACCTATCGGATCCGAAGTGCAGAACCATTCCTTCCTGTCCGCATTCATTATATCATGAAAACACTCCACCAGATTCGGTGGCAATGAAAGTAATTTCTTCATATTTGTCATAAATCCTTCCTTTCCTTTTTCCCTGTTCCCGTTTTATAAGCCCTGCTTTTCCCTGTGTTTTTACGGATTTGCGTCAGCTCTTCCATTGTAGTATTTTTCAGGCAGATAATCCAAACCGCAGAACACCAACGCCTCAAATTCGTGAAGCTGTATATATGGAATAAACCTTGCCTCATTTTCATATTGGGCAAATGAATCTTCCAATAACTTGATTCTTTCGTATTTGTCAGCTATGTTTTGGCTCTTGTCATATTCCGGAAAAGTAGAAGGTAAAGCATAATAGTCAAACATAGTAGTAAATATATGCCTTTCATACTCATTATCAACATATGTCCTCCTTACTATCTCCAGGTTGCTATGTACCTGATTGAAAGAAAACATACCTCCTGCCGTTCCCTTTTTCCTATTTGTATTTATAAGAATGCTCTTTACAGAAGTCACACCATTAGCCAATAGATAAGGTTTTAAAACACCTTCCACAAACCCTTGCTCAGTCTGTCCTTCGCATAACACATGAACTATCTTATTCTTCATACCGGTCTGCCTCCTATAACATTCTTATCCCATAGTTCACTTATAGAATAATTCTCAAGCCACAATTTATAGTCCTGCTCGTTCAGTTTCGTTATTGTTGTAGACTTCTTTTCCTCATCCATCTCAACGACCGACACATTATCGATGTCAAAATAATCCACAAGATCTTTACTCTGTGACGCTATTATCACTTGCGAATGAATAGAGGCTTCCTTAATCATTTCCGAAAGTTGTGATATAGCATATGGATGAAGACCAAGTTCAGGTTCATCTATTATAATCACGCTCGGCATAGTTTCTGCCGGTTGCAGCAACAGAGTAGCTAAAGCTATAAATCTTATAGAGCCATCCGACAACTGATAAGAGTTGAAAACATAATCCGTTGCAGAGTTATCCTTCCATCTCAACGAAATATTATTTCCCACAGGCTCAAGATAAAAATCCTGAAACTGAGGAATTACATCCTTCACATAATCCACAATCTTTTTATAAGATTCTCCATAATAATTTTTTAGGAATAGCAGGAATGAAGGTAGATTATTTCCATGGGATTGCAGATAATTTGATGTCTCTACAGGACAAGGTTGCCTTAAAGGCCCATTTTCTGAAGAATCGTGAAACTGATAAACCTTGCAGAAAGACAACATTTTATAAACAGCTTTTGCCACTTTATTTGTATTGTCTACAAGAGAAGATTCCTTAAAATTAGGTTTGAGAACCAATTGAAAAGGCTTGTCTTCCCCTTTTCTAAGCCAACTGATATTTTCTTCAGTGATTATCAGTCTGTCCGGTGAAGCCTTGCTGAGAGTAAACTGATAAGTATCAACAGAATTCTCATCCGCAAACTTAAGTTGGGCCGACATTGCAGGAGTCATTTTTGCTCCAAAATAAAGCAGTGAGTTGGCAGTGCCCGCCATTTCCACATATATTTCAAACGAACGGCTCATCATATAGCTCAGCATTCTGAAGAAACTTATTATATTGCTTTTTCCCGCACCGTTTGCTCCAAGCAATATATTTACATTCCCCAATTCTAATGTTACCGGATAATTAAAGGATATTGATTTATATCCTCTTATGGTTACTTCCTGTAGCTTTATAGAGTAGTTATGTCGTTTTATCATATCTTAATCAATTTTTACCAATTGTTTCTATCTGTTCTTCTGACAAAAATAATCATTTTTTCAATCCCCATCACAGCCTTAGTACACATTTTTAGGTTTATGCTTAACTTTTCATTTTCCTCCACACCCTTCTTTTCACCATATACGGAATAAACCATGCCGCTTCCCTCGGCATTACAGCCGACATCCTCACACACCTCTTCACCCAGAACCAGGCGTTTCCGGCCACTCTCCTCAGAGCCGACAGTCCCTTGTTCCGTTTCTCCCTCTGCATTTTCAGCAGATACCCGTCCCTCCATACCGTTTCCTCTATGAACACACTGTTCCTGCCACAGTCCGGTTCGATAGGGAAGACCTCCACCTCCAGACACCTCTTCAGGAAACCGAAAAGAGCAGCACAAAACCTCTCCATATGCAGTTCCTTGATTATTTTAGAAAGAAACTCCATATCCAACTCCGCATTTCTCAGCATTACCGCCACGTCGCACACCTGCTTCATCCCCATGCCATAAGTCAGGATATGCCTTCTCAAATGCACCATCACGCACACAAGATACACCTCCGCACTCTCAGGATGCTCCTTCACAAGCCTTTGCAGCACCCTGTTATCCTTCGGGCAATACGCAAAATCCCTTCTCTGATGAAACTCCACACTTACCCCCTCAATAGAACAATCCACATCCTCATACAGCCTTTTATACTTTATGCCCCATTTCCGCAGCACCTCCTCAATCCTTTCCGCACCCCTCATCACCACAATGTCTATATCCCCGAAGCTCCTCGCTTCCGGC
This sequence comes from Bacteroides sp., assembly GCF_019417265.1. Classification (GTDB taxonomy): domain Bacteria; phylum Bacteroidota; class Bacteroidia; order Bacteroidales; family Bacteroidaceae; genus Phocaeicola. Next base: position 7,409 of record NZ_DXVR01000079.1, on the reverse strand, counting down.
TTCCTGTACCATTTCGCTACCGACGGCCCCTTGAACACCTCTGCAGTCATACCCTCATCGGCCAATTTCTCCACTATCTTCCTTGCCAATAACTCAATCTTCTTTCCCCTCTTTTCGATATACATCAGCGTCTTTACCCAATTCATCCCGTCACTTCCCAAGTCCGCGCCACACTCATCCATCCCCATTGCCAACAGACCGCTCACTGCCTGCAGCCTTCCCATCTCAAAAAGAGTTCTCCTCTCCCTGTCAGACACAGAAAAGCCCTCGGAGCGACTTCCTCCACCCCAAAGGCCGGTATTTAAAATCTTATAAAACAACTCCCTCATCATCAGAACCTTTTCAGCTTAGCCGATACAAACTGCGGCACCTTCCATTTAGTATAAGCACCCATTTACAGTTTCTCACCAATATATCCGACATAAAATATTTTTTCACTTTCATCATAATAAAAGTGTATTCGCCCTGCACCGGGTATAAAACGAGAATGCCATGAGCAGTGTCTTGTCTCCCCATCCTCAAATTTAACAAACATTTCCGGCAATCTGCTGCGAGTTTCCGATTCAGGCGTTGTTTTATACTTGAAAATGGAAGTTGAAATAGGAACAATAGAATTAGCTGCCACCCTTTCCAAATCCCTAAGTCTATAATAGATTTGCTCTACAGCCACAGCATCTTTAATGTTTTTAAGTTGCTCTAAAGCCTGCCCGGCAAAAATCAGATGAGGAAACAGACTTACAGTTTCTATTGCCAGAACACTTCCATTAGTGGGTATATTGATTTTTGTTTGAAAGAAATCTCTCAGGTTTTCTATACCATTCGGAGTAACCACATGCTTACATTGCGAAACGGAAGAAACTTCCTCTCCATCCTCATCAAGCATATAGATATTCACGTTGTAATTCCTGTCAGTCCATATATCTTCCAGCGATAATCCTAATGCCACAGAGTCTTCAATATCCTCGCAAGCCCATCCTAATCCTTTACAGTCTTCCCCATTATATTGAAATCCCGTTACATTATACTTGTTTTCCAAGTCATCTATAGGTTCTAATGTACACATTCTGTTAATAATGACAGACTTTAAATCCTTGTCAATTACAGCTTCATTATTCAGAACCCTGTTCAGAGTCTGTCCACTCAGAATCCCCTTTCTTGTAGCCTCGTCCGTCATTCTCGTATTGGAGACACCCATTTCCGACAGTTTCTTCAAACAATTGCCTAACAACAGAAATGCATTTTTTGCCGTTTCATTGTCGGTAAAAGAATGCAAGCTTAATTCATTAAAATACGCCTCCATACTTTCAGTCGATTAATTGTGTCAGAACATCATCCCAGCTGTCAAAAAAATTCTTTGGACGAGCATTCAACTTACCCTCATCATTAATTTGTATCTCATCCGTATAAGTAACATCCATATCCTTATCCGCCCCAAAGTATTTTTGCACGAATATTACATTAAGTTGCTCCTTTGAGATTATTCCATCTTTTCTTGCCAGTCTCAGGCTGTTCAGTATATGGTCACTATGCGATTCAATAATAATCTGCACACCATTCGCAGCTGCCAGAGCCATTAGCTTTCCTAATTCCACTTGTGCAGCCGGATGCAGATGCGCTTCCGGATTTTCTATGATAATCAAATCATTTTTCTTGGCTCTTAGCAAAGCCACTATAACCGGCATACAATAAGTAAAACCGAATCCCACTTGCAGAGCTGAGTATTTTTTCCCTTTAGTCCCTGCCATACCGAATTCAAGTTTAATCTTATCCTTATCTATATCCGTAGTACTTGCTTTAAGTGCAGGAACCTGCATAATATGTGCCATCCATGCATTTACATTCTCTGTCAGTTGAGTCTGTTTTTCATTCAGGCTTGTATGTCTCATCTCTTTCAGGCCAATTTCCTCGTTAGTGGCCAAAGCATTATTCAGATAAGCAGGAGTAAGTTCCCCCTGTATGCCCAGCGAAGTGTTATAAGCCCTTGCCTCATTTTTGTTGTACACAGCTCTCGGCCCCCATCTCTCTGCTTCTAAAAAAATAAATCCTTCATTAAACAAAGACAATTCGTTAATATCTCCTCCCTCATAATTATAATCCATTTCTTCACTACCGGCATCATTAGCATCCATAGTCCATTGATATACATTGCCGTCCACATCTTGAATAGATATCCCTATACTTCTTTCTTTGGCAAAAGTATAACACATGTCCCCTACAGATTCCATGTTTACGAAGTCATGTTTAAGTCTCAATTTTTTGTTTGGATTAAACAGATACCCCAGTTCAAAATTTTGCTTCAGAAACAGCAGCGATTGTATCAGTGTAGATTTATCCATGCCGTTTACTCCCGTAATCAATGTCAGAGGTTTAATATTGAAAGTTTCGTCTTCGAAAGCCTTAAAGTTCCTGAGCCTTATTTCCTTTATCATAATGCATTAGATAAATTGATTAATAAACTTTTTCATATTCTCAAATCTGTACCGTACCGCTTTTTTCGAGCTTTGTTTCAACTTAGTTCTACATAAAAAGCCCTCATCCTTAAAAAGCATCCTGTATTTCTCCTTGAATATCGTTCCCTTATCTTTCAGATTTTGATATTCGCTGTCATTCAAATCAGCAATAGCATAAGAAAAAGCGTCAAACAAATTATAGTTAACCCGTTTC
>NZ_DXVR01000079.1:0-4735 GCF_019417265.1 Bacteroides sp. | reverse complement strand
CCTTTTAGAGTTTAAATTAATAAACGTAATATCATTCAGCAACTCATGACACCTTCCCATTATAGTTTTGAACCGTCTGATTTCCTTCTCGAAGATATCCTGATATAACGCCCCAAGAGCATTCATTCCCTTATCAATAAAATCATCCATACTTTCCGTAGTATCAAAAAACGGATATAGAAGTCTGAATGCGAAATACCTGCTTACCAATTCCCTGTCAGCCATACCGTTTTTACTTACCAGATTATGAGTAGCCGTCAGGAACTCCTTCGATTCAGCCAGTTCCCTGATACATTCCGATAAAGAGTCCTGATAAAAAGCATTCCTCAGTTCTTCTCTGTTTTTCTGTTTGCCTATCTTGTTTATTCTTTTGAAAATATTGAATTTTACGGCATTCGGTGTCCCCGGGTTAACCACATAAGCCGGAATATTTGTCGATTCAATTCTGTTTTTCAGGTAAAAAGGAATATCCGAAAAAGTTTTGTTCTCGCATTCCATTTTGAAATATTCCAAGCCTTTCAATACAAACCCATCCTTAAAGAAGCTGTGAATAGATATGATGCGTTGCAGCCCATCTATAATAGTCCATTTAGATTTACTGCCGTCCAGATAGATTATCTGTCCCGGCAGATTAGCCATAATCGATTCAATGAATGAACTTCTTTCTTTATCATTCCATGCATTCGACATTCTTTGCAAATCATCCGCATCAGGTAAGTACAGTTTTCCGGATTCAATCATCTTTTCCAGTTGCATTATAGAAATATATTGCAATCTGATATCTACATCATCAGGATTGAATGTAGGGAGAGAATATTCTATTTTCATTTTGGACATTAGCTTTTATATTTCGTCCACAAATATAATATAAATTTCTGATAAAAGTTCCAAAGTTATACTCTCTCATCTTCAGAACTTTTTCAGCTTAGCCGATACAAACTGCGGCACCTTCCATGCCATTTTCTCCAGTTTCGTTATAGTAGGGTTCAGCCCGTGCGAGCGATACATCCTGATATCCTCCTCCCACATCTGCCTGCGCCGTTTGCTGTCCGTCGACAGTCCCCCCATTCGCATCCTCACTATATACTCCTTCATATATTCCACCTTCAGATTCGCTTCATACAGATATCGGAACAGAAAGTCCGAGTCCGCCGCTATCTTGTAACTCTCGTCATACAGCCCGTTCTGCTCTATTGCCGACCGCTTGATGTAGCAGGTAGGATGGAGAGGCAGCCATCCGTTGCGCACCTTCCATTTAGAGTACGATCCACCAATCCAGTTCCTTACCACCCGGTCAGTGTTATTGAAATCCACGAACAGCCCGTCGCCATACAGAAAGTCCGCTCCAGTCTGTTCAAACCTCTTAACTATTTTCGAGATGATATCAGTAGAGTAGAGGAAGTCATCACTGTGCAGCAGCCCCACTATATCCCCCGTGGCAGCCCTTATACCCTTGTTTATACCCTCATACATACCGCGGTCCGGTTCCGATATAACAGTTGCTATACGGTCCTTATACCTGTTTATCACCTCCGGCGACCTGTCCTTGCTCGCCCCGTCCACCACTATATACTCTATGTCCGGATAATCCTGTGTTAGAACACTCTCTATTGCCTGGCCTATAGTCGCTTCACGATTGAAGCACGATGTTATAATAGAAACTTTCATTTATTGATAGATTTACTCAATAAAGAACTCGGAATAACAGGAAGAGGAAACCTTTCAAGTCCGGTACCTTTAGTTTTCAAGAATAAAGCCCCCCTCAAAGTACCGACAGAAATATTCAGAAGATTCAGAATTATATTTTTATCTTTGACTACGATATTGTTGTCTTCTTCCGTAATTATATTCTTTAATTCAGGAATTCTGAAATTGATATTCATCGAATATTCCAATAGTTTTACATTATCTTGGCTTGTCAAATAAATTATTCCCAAATGCACTCCTACGATATTCTTCTCATTATCTATTTTGATGGAATGACTCATACCCACTTGTATATCATTCACGTCAAGTCTGGAACAGTCATAATCCACATTATAAAAAAACGATACATCTTGTATGTCGTTTATAAAAAAAGTACAATATAATTCATTCTTTTTTGCCATATGCCCCAATATTATGAAAAGCTTCCACAATAACCCTTGTTACTATCATTATAAGAATAAAAAGTTTCCATGCTTACAGGAAAGACATAAGATTTTTTATCTTTATATTCCATCCTTACAGGCTCTATTCGTATAAATTCATTTACACTTTCCATTTCAGCGTCAAGCAATCTGATATTCAAAATTGTTTGAATATCAAAAAGCGTATCATGCGTAAAATTATGATTTCCTGTAAGCCATTTAGAAATTTCCGAAGGTCTTTTGCCCAGTTTCTCAGCAAGCTCTTTCTGAGTCATTCCCTTATTCTTTAAAGCTTGTGCTATTTTTAAAGCAATTCCCATACGGCTTACCACTTTAGCATATTCATTCTCGTCTCTCTGAGCTATCAGAAAGTCAAGAACAGATTCTTTTTTTGCTTTCGACATATTTTAATCCTCTAATAATAGGTTTCCCGAGAAAGTTCCATCCTCGTTCAATTTAATATCTTTATCTCTTAATGCAGAAGTTATCATATTAGATATTCTGCTTAACATTTTAACCTCCTTGTCAAGTTTCGGATTTTCCTGATAGGTCCTGGATTCTTTATTTCCGCCTCCACCGATTATTACAGTAGCCGAGCCGTATCTGATACTAAGATACCGGAAAGAATCTGCGACTATACCAATTAAACACTGTTCCTTGGCAAGCCCATACAATTCACCCCAATCCACATCATGAACAGAACGAGCCGACAACTCATCATTCCATAATACGGACTTCAATAACAGGAACAAATTCTTTTGCTCCATATTCAAAGTAAAATCCAATTAAAAAAAATATTGATGGGTTAGCAAGAGTAGAAAATCCCATTCTTGCTAACCTATGTTAAGTATCTTAAATCGTAATATTCAGTTCTCGCAAAACCGTATTCAAGTCACAAAATCTCACCCCCAATGCATTACAGACATCTGGAATTTTCACTCTGCGCCTGCATTGTGGATCAGCAGTTTCATTCGTTACGAGCGTATATCCCTTTGCAGCTGCCGTAGCCACAAGATAAGCATCTGCCACTGTTGCAAATTCAGAAACAGCCTCTAGTCTGTAAACTGCATTAGATTGAGCCCAATTCATAACTTCTCCATACTTGACCATCACATCAAGCTCATTCTCAATATAAAATCCAGCAGAAACATTAACCTTCATCCAGTCGGTCAATTCATCACCACCTTTATCTATCTCTCCTTTCACTTGAATGTTAGAGAACACGTTGCCAGAATTTATCATTCCAGCAATCTTAGTCCAAAAAGTGAGCCACAAGTCCATAGGCATCTCATGCTTTGAACGAATGAATATGTTGGTATCAAAAATATATGCCATAGACCTTAGATATTATGGGTCATAAAATGCTGGTAGGTATTACCAGACAGACCAGTTAGACGATAAGCCTCCGTATATTCCAACTGACGGCTGTTTACGGCATTGCGCACATGGATAGCAAAGAGTTTTCCTACTTTTTTTACACTGGTAAGATAGAAATCTCCGCCACCACTTTTTTTCTTCTCAACTATAGGACGATGACTGTATTCCATCCAGAAATTCCGATAAGCCTGATCGCTCAATAGTCCTAAGTCATGGGCTCTACGAGCTACAACTATTTCACTCACCTTAAACTGACGAGATTGCTTCTTGATGTCATGATTCCAAGTTTCACGCAACACATGGGCAGGAACAAGAAATTCTGCTGCCATCGCATCGCAATATCTCTCATAGGTATCATGGGCACCCAAGTCCTCACCAGCATGGCCGGCACTTACACCTAACATAATATGTGCTACCTCATGAATCAAGGTAAACAATTGGGCAGACTTGCTGTCGGCACTGTTCACAAAAACATACGGTGCAACACGATCAACCAATGCAAAACCACGACATTCACTAACCTTCAATGTACGTTGCGTATTATTCCCAACGACACCATTATAGGCAACGAACACGCCAACCTGCTCCAATCGCTCTGTAAGAAGACCTACCGCCACATCTGTTCTGGCAAGACTGAACGCCCACCGTGGTTCCAAATCCAATTTATTTCTGAGAAGATTGACTGCTTCGCCTATTGGAGTTTGCAGCGTAATACTGTTCACCAATTGGCATATCTCAATGTCATTCTCTACAAGATAATCTACCAACCAATCCTGTCGAGTGCGAATCGTTGTGACCGTATCGTAAACATTGAGATCAAAGCGATTCATTTCTCCAGCTTCACCACGGAACATCGGGAAAGGAATCGTTTCTTCTGGTTTATTCTGCAAAAACAGATATCCAAAAGGAACATAGAATCTCTTGGCAAATTGTTGCAGCTGGTTTACAGTAGGCAGTTTCTCTCCAGAGAGCCAAGACGCCAACTTAGGGAAAGCTTTCACAGCCCTCTCTTCATTGAAGCCAGCTCTTTCAAATGCCCAAACGAGCATTTCTGGTCGTATATTATTTAATCTCGTTACTGCCATTTCTTCTCATTTTTTAGAATGCAAAAATACGATTTTTTTTTTGTAAAGTACGTTACTTTATTACAATATTTAACCTAACAGTTGTAAGTTTCCAATTTTAGGGTACCCCCTTTTAGACGGGCACCAACAGGCACCCGTCTAAAA
>NZ_DXVR01000078.1:0-14196 GCF_019417265.1 Bacteroides sp. | reverse complement strand
TTATATATAATGTGTTCTGTATATGCCTAAATCAGTATTTTTTATGGAAAGCACAAATCTGAACTTTACTTGTTTTCCGGTTTGAACACTTCGAAAGTGCCGTTATCGTAGAATATTCTTATTTCAGAGATTTTTGGTGTAGGCTTTTCTATATACCTAATTTCTTCTTTTACAGGCTTTTGGATAGTCTGATAGCCTTCTTCTGATGGTTTCTCCTTGCGAAAATCAAGATAAAACGCCCCGTTGTCCGTATTTTGCGGATTCTCGTGGCTTTCAGCGTCCGTTTCGTTCCATAGGTTTCCTTGCGTAAATTCGTGATTCTCCTGTTTCTTGTCGTTACCGGAGTTTCCTGTTGAATACATTTCTCCCTCGCCATACATTATCCAGTTAAGGCTGATGTCCGGGAAAGATTTATGCAGACGCTTCACCATGTCCAGACTCGGATTGTTTCTTCCGCTGAATATATGCGATAGCGACGATGTGGAGATTCCTATCTTTTCGGCAAAGTCTGCATTGCTTAACCCCGCTGAACGCATGATTTGGATTATTCTGTTCTTCATTTACAAATGTATTAACTTAATATAATGACGTTACAAAGGTAATTAATGAATTTTACAAAAGCAAATTTACATACATAAATGTAAAATATACATTTGTAATTACAATTGTCAATAATACAGAATATTTGTGGTTTACATTTGTTTATAGCTTAAACATTTAATTTATTAAATGATGCTAAAATGTTGATTATATGAATATTACACTTGTATATAGTCGTATATTCCGCCTTTTGTACGTTTTATTCCTTTTTGTCCGCATATATATTTAAGCAGATTATAGAATATCGTGTATAAAGTATTGGTATATAGAGATAAAACCTATTATATACACTATGCAAATATATACATTTTACAGATGTATATATATATGAGAGATGTAAACAAAACGCCTACACTCCTACTCTATTACATCTGTAAACACAAGTATAAATGTACATAATTCTATATAATAACATATATTTGTAATCCTTTTACATCTGTAATTTTACAGTTCTACACTATTAATCTACATACATGTGTAAACTTAATTATATCTGTAATCCCAATTCGCTGAGAATTGAAAATTTTCGTCCAAATGTACAGTCGTGCGTAAATTTTTGATTCTCGTATTGATAAGAAAAAAGGCTCTATCTACCGTAGTAGATAAAGCCTTTATACCTCTTTATGCTGTAAAATCAATGTAGAATGAAATAGACGAGCTCTCTCAGCAGTTCTCCCTGCGTAAGTGATACATTACCTATTCCTTTAGATTTTGCGTCACAGAGCCTTATTTGCGTTATAATGTTCATCACCTTCACGCCGGTGTATGCACTCATTCCGGCCAGATACTCTTTTGCCAGCCATGGAGCCTTCAGTCCCAGATAAGCTGCCACTCCATTATCCGTTCTTTCTGGAGCATAATATGCCACCATCAGATTGGAGAAATAGTTGAACAGTATAGCCAATGTCGGTTGTATAGGATTGTTCTTCGGATTGTCATTAAAGTATTTCACTATTTTGTTTGCCTTCAGGACATCTTTTGTGATAATGGCATTCTTCAGCTCGAAGTTGTTGTAATCCTTGCTTATTCCGATATTCTTCTCAATTTCGTCCGATGTAATCCTGTTTTTCCCCTGAGGCATTGTGATTATCAGTTTGTCCAGTTCCCCGGCCAGCCTGTTAAGGTCATTTCCCACGAAGTCCGCCATAAGTTCCGCAGCCTTGTTGTCAATCTCCATTTTCTTCCTTTTCAGATACGTCGTTATGAACGAAGGCAGCATATTCTCCTTCAGCTTCTTCGATTCGAACACTACGCCGTTCTTTTCTATCTCTGCCACCACTTTCTTTCTTTTGTCCATCGTTCCATGCTTGTAGCATATAACGAGTATTGTCGATTCAAGCGGTTTCTGCAGATAGAAAGCCAGGTCGTCCCATGCCCTGATGTTCTGCGCTTCCTTCACCATTACTACCTGGCGTTCTGCCATCATCGGATATCTCTTTGCGTTGTTTATAATGCTTGCCATATCTGTTTCCAGACCATACATCACTGTCAGATTGAATTCCCTTTCGTTTTCGTCCAGAGCCTTTTCTACTATGTAGTCGGCAATTCTGTCTATATAATAGTCCTCTTCTCCCATCAGCAGATACACGGGAGCAAACTTTTTGTTCTTTATGTCCTTGGCTATATCTTCGTATGTCATGTTTTTTTTCAATGTTTATTTACTTAGGCAATGATTTTACCGTTTCGTTCCGTTTTATTAAATTTGTACTGATAAATTTCCGTTACAAATAATCACGGTTGAAACTTTAAATGCAAATATACGAAATGTTATCATTAAACCTGCCATCCGCTGCGCTCAAAATAACCGACCGCAGTGGTAAAAAATATGTATTCGACGTGTTGAGGAGAAAATACGTCGCTTTGACGCCCGAAGAATGGGTACGTCAGCATTTTGTCCATTACCTTGTCAATCATCTGGGATATCCTGCCGGATTGCTTGCCAACGAAGTGAGCATATCTCTGAACTCCACATCCAAGCGTTGCGACACCGTTCTGTATTCTCCGTCCCTTGCTCCACGTATGATAGTAGAATACAAGGCTCCGGATGTTCAAGTCACACAGAACGTATTCAATCAGATTACCCGTTATAACATCGTTCTTCGCGTGGACTATCTCATCGTTACCAACGGTATAACCCATTATTGCTGTAAGGTGGACTATCAGACAGGCCGCTGCACATTTCTTTCTTCCGTTCCACCTTACAATAGTCTGTAAACAGAATGGGCGTAAAAATGTTTTACATAAAACACCTTTACGCCCATTATTCATTCAAGAAGTTTCTCTATATTATTCTGCAGAGCTTGCAGTTCTTGTTCTTCTTGGTTTAGTTTCCTTTACTTCAGTTTCTACCGGAGCTACACCAGCCAGTTCCTGGTCAACCATTATTCTACCGCAATATTCGCAAACAATGATTTTCTTTCTCATTCTGATATCCAACTGTTTCTGTGCAGGAATCTTGTTGAAGCAACCACCGCATGCACCTCTCTGTACATAAGTGATACCGAGACCGTTTCTTGAGTTGGATCTGATACGTTTGAAAGCCTGCAGCAATCTTGGTTCGATAGTGCTTTCAAGAGCCTTTGCATTCTCTCTCAGCTTTTCTTCTTCCTGTTTTGTTTCAGCAATGATTTCGTCCAGCTCATTCTTCTTGTCTTCGAGGTCCTTGCTTCTTTCTTCTACAGCATTCTGGCTTTTTACAATTTCCTCTTCCTTAGCCTTGATAGAAGCATTAGCCTCTTTGATTCTTTTTTCGTTCAGCTCAACTTCAAGTGACTGGAATTCTATTTCCTTAGTCAGGACATCATATTCTCTGTTGTTTCTTACATTGTCCTGCTGAGCTTTGTATTTTTCTATAGAAGCCTTTGCAGATTCGATGTCTATCTTTCTTGTAGCGACGTTCTGTTTCAGTTCTTCTATTTCAGCCTTGATTTTTTCAATGCGAGTGTTCAGACCTGTAATTTCATCTTCCAAATCTCTTACTTCAAGTGGAAGTTCACCTCTAAGAGTTTTGATTTTGTCCATTTCAGAAAGGATGGTCTGCAATTTGTATAATGCAGTAAGTTTCTGTTCAACACTTATTTCTGAAAGATCTTTCTTTGCATCTTTAGCCATAGTTTTACAAATATTTAATTGGGTTCGTATTAATTCTTGTAAGTTCTATTCTCAGTGTAGGGAACTTGCTTTTCAGCACATCCCTTATAATTTCTTTTGTGTACTGTTCGCTTTCGTAATGCCCTATTTCCGCTGCCAGGATTTCATCTTCGTAGTAGAAATAGTCATGATATTTTATTTCTCCCGTCACGAAAGCATCGGCGTGCTCTTTCACGGCCTTTTCCATCAGGAACGCTCCTGCTCCTCCGCATATGGCAACTTTCTCCACCAGTCTTCCTGTCAGTTTGGTATGCTTCACACATCCTGATTCGAAAGTTTTCTTCACGTGCTTCAGAAACTCGGTTTCCGTCATCGGTTCTTCCAGTTCGCCTATTGCTCCGGCTCCTGCCGTAAGCCATTCGGCCATTGAATTGTCGCATCCCGATTCCTGCTGCATATATTCTTTCGGGTTGAGCACCTTAACGTTTTTCAGTCCTATTTTCTCTGCTATCTTATAGTTCACGCCGTTGGGAGCATTGTCCAGGTTGGTATGCATCGAATATATTACGATTTCATTCCTTATGGCGTTCATTATACATCTTTCAGTATAGTCTTTTCCAGTTATTGATTTGTAACTTCTGAACATCAGCGGATGGTGCGATATAATCAGGTTAATACCTTGATTTATAGCTTCTTCTACTATATCTTCAGTAACGTCCAAACACAACAAAGCCCCTGTAGCTTCCACGTCTGTCAATCCTACTTGCAGTCCGGCATTGTCGAATCCGTCTTGCAGAGGCAGAGGCGCGAATATCTCAAGGGCATCTATAATTTCCTTAATTTTCATATTTGCGAATAAAATTCTATGCAAAAATACAAACAAAGAAGGTTGTATATGTGATGGTGAGGGAAGAATTAAGATTTTTTTGCAGGAATTAAAATCGGTTATGATGTTACGCTGTAAAGAAGATGTAGGAGAAATGTGATAACTGAAAAAAACAGCGTGCAGTTTCCACCACACGCTGTTTTCATATATAAATACAATATTGTTTTCCGGAGAATTAGTAAGCTCTTGCGAACAATACTCTTCTTGCAGAAGGTTTACCTGTTACCATGTCTACACCCGGTGTCAAGCTTTCTTCATCAGCTTCGAAAGGCAGACATCTGATAGTAGCCTTGGTTTCTTCCTTGATACGTTCTTCAGTTTCTGTTGTACCGTCCCAGTGAGCCAGGATGAAACCACCCTTCTCAATCTGTTCCTTGAACTCATCATAAGTATCCACTTTCACGATATGTTCGTTTCTGTACTTAAGAGCCTTCTGATAGATATTTTCCTGAATTTCTTCAAGCAGATTCTTTACATATTCTTCTATGCCGTCGCATGAGCGGGTTTCTTTTTCCAGAGTGTCACGACGCATAACTTCCATTGTATTGTTTTCCAGGTCACGTCCACCCATAACAAGTCTTACAGGCACACCCTTCAACTCATAATCAGCGAATTTGAATCCCGGGCGCTTGTTGTCAGCGTTGTCATATTTCACTGAGATACCCATGCTGCGCAGTTTTGCAACAATGCCGTCCACTTTTTCGTTAATCTGGTTCAGCTGTTCTTCGTTCTTGTAGATAGGAACGATAACCACCTGTATAGGAGCCAGATGTGGAGGAAGTACCAGGCCGTTGTCGTCAGAGTGAGTCATGATAAGAGCACCCATCAGTCGTGTAGAAACACCCCATGAAGTAGCCCAAACATAATCCAACTTGTTGTTCTTGTCTACGAACTGTACGTTGAATGCCTTTGCGAAGTTCTGGCCTAAGAAGTGTGATGTACCACACTGAAGAGCCTTACCGTCCTGCATCAAGCCTTCTATAGTATAAGTATCAAGAGCACCTGCAAAACGTTCGTTAGCAGATTTCACACCCTTGATTACCGGTACAGCCATATATTTTTCAGCGAAATCGCCATACACGTGTAGCATCTTCTGTGCTTCAGCTTCAGCTTCTTCTCTTGTAGCGTGAGCTGTATGTCCTTCCTGCCACAGGAATTCTGCTGTACGAAGGAACAGACGTGTACGCATTTCCCATCTCATTACGTTAGCCCACTGGTTGCACAGGATAGGCAGATCTCTATATGAGTTTATCCAGTTCTTGTAAGTACTCCATATGATAGTTTCAGATGTCGGTCTGATGATAAGTTCCTCTTCCAGTTTTGCATTAGGGTCTACAATCACTCCCGAACCGTCTTCAGCGTTTTTCAGTCTGTAGTGAGTCACCACAGCACATTCTTTTGCAAAGCCTTCTACGTGTTCAGCTTCGCGGCTCAGATATGATTTAGGGATTAATAGAGGGAAATAAGCATTAACGTGTCCTGTTGCCTTGAACATGTCATCCAGTTGTCTTTGCATTTTTTCCCATATAGCATATCCGTATGGTTTGATTACCATACATCCTCTTACTGGCGACTGTTCAGCCAAGTCAGCTTTTACAACGAGGTCGTTATACCATTGTGAATAATTTTCACTTCTTTTGGTAAGTTCTTTCAGTTCTTTAGCCATAGCCGTTTTATTATTTGATTTTATGAGAATTTGATTTTACGAGAGTGCAAAAGTAATAAAAAAAGCGTACAGTGTCATAACTGTACGCTAAAAAAGTTATTTCTGATAATCATAATACCACCAGAAAGTATCACCAAATTCAAGTTTCATTCTGTTTCTTTCCTCAGTTTCCGACTTGTATTTGATATTCCGCTGTTTGTCTCTGTATTCTTTCAGCCTTGACAGGTACGTGCTGTCGTTATCTGCCGCCACGTATTCCCACTGCGGATTCATCTCCTTATACATAAGTATTGCTTCGCGATAATACCTTCCTGTGTCAGATGTTTTTACAATTGCTTCAGCAAATTCATCCATTTTTTTATCCAGCATCAGTCCTGCCAGATAATAGTCTACAGCCATTCTGCAACTGTCACCTCCCTCTATCGAAAGTCTTTTCAGATATTGCATCCTGCTTTCTCCGGCAGCAGGTCTGTCGCCCAAAAGCGCGTAAACGGAATCGTTGGTGAATCTCAGTGTCTTCATCGAGTCAGAATCGAAGAACATACCTTCCGACCTGAAATACTGTGGAAATCTGAACAGCCACTCTCCCGTCTTGCCTTCCTTGGCCATAGCCATCATCCTCAGAGCCGTCATCGTCCTTGTCGTTTTGGACGATTTACCGGCCACTTTCAGAACTTCCGTATTGTTGCCTTCGGATATCAGACTTTCCATTCTCAACTCATTATGAAAATACCTGTCCGTATTTCCCAGACACATGGTTCCGACACACATTATAAGCATCAGTGCTATATTGTTAATCACTATCCCTAACGTACTGCGCTCATTCGTTTCAGGTTTCATGTGTTTTCTAACGGCTACGGTTACTGTCACAAACGCTGCTGTCAGTACCGGCATAAGCCACCACCATATATACCTGCTTTCGCCCATATACACATCCCTTTCGAATGCAGTCATAGTCACCAGACCCAAGAATGACGGTATATAAGCCAATGCGTGCACACTGCCTCTGAGTCTCATCAGCAGGTTCAGTCCCCACTTCAGTATCATCAGTATCACAGTCACTATAATGGCAGCCGGCAGAATCTTGAATTCGCTGTTTCCTTTGGCTGTCGAAAGGTGTAGCGCCTCTATCAGGTCCTTCTGGAATACGGTCAGATAAACCATGGAGAATACCACAAACAACAAGCCGCACACCATGTAGCTCAGGCGTGCAGCTGTTTTGTTGTATTTCCTTCTACCGTAATAATATCTGTTGTTATTCCACGCCATAATTATTCTTCACCCTTTTCAGTACCAGAGCAGTTCTTGCCGGCAAATAAAGTTTAAGCCACTCTTTTTTGTCTTTAGCATACAATGGGTCGCTGCAGGTGAAATGAGTGATTGAGTCATCATTGAAACCGAATCCTCCGAAATCCTTGTTGTCCGTATCAAGAACCACTTCGTATGCGCCTTTTGGAACCAGGAATCCGTAGTCTGTAAATGATCTGGTAGGATTAAAGTTAAATACGAAAATCAAATCCTTTCTTCTGTATGCCAGAACCTGATCGCCGTCATTATGCCAGATTTCCACCACATCCGTTTTCTGTATGTTCTTCACCTTTCTTATGGTTTCCACCATCTTCTTGTCGAAGTCTCCGAGGTAGTGATAGCACAGTTCCTTGTTGTCCACCAGGTTCCACTGCCTTTTTGCATATTTGTGTGACCATCCGTTACCTTCCCTCGGGAAGTCAATCCATTCCGGATGACCGAACTCGTTACCCATGAAGTTCAGATAACCACCGTTGATAGTCGATGCCGTCAGCAGTCTTATCATCTTGTGCAGGGCGATACCCCTCTGTACCACACCATTTTCGTCACCCTTCTTGAAGTGCCAGTACATATCGGCGTCACACAGTCTGAAGATGATAGTCTTGTCGCCCACCAATGCCTGGTCGTGGCTCTCGCAATACGAGATAGTCTTTTCGTCTTTTCTTCTGTTTGTCACTTCCCAGAACAGGCTCGATGGTTTCCAGTCCTCATCCCTTTTCTCCTTGATAATCTTTATCCAGTAGTCAGGAATGTTCATCGCCATTCTGTAGTCGAATCCATATCCGCCATCCTCAAACGGAGCAGCCAGTCCCGGCATTCCTGACACCTCTTCTGCTATAGTAATAGCTCTTGGGTTAACAGCATGGATAAGTTTGTTTGCCAGAGTCAGATAGCAGATGGCATTATCGTCCTGATGTCCGTTGTAGTAGTCACCATAGTTGCAGAACGCCTCTCCTAATCCGTGGCTGTAATACAGCATTGAAGTCACGCCGTCAAATCTGAATCCGTCGAATTTATATTCCTCAAGCCAGTATTTGCAGTTTGACAGCAGGAAGTGGAGCACCTGATTCTTTCCGTAGTCGAAGCATAGTGAGTCCCATGCCGGATGTTCCCTTCTGTCGCCCTGGTAGAAGTACTGGTGCGGATCACCTGCAAAGTTGCCTAATCCTTCCACCTCATTCTTTACGGCATGCGAGTGTACAATATCCATAATCACCGCTATACCCATCTGGTGAGCAGTATCAATCAGCTGTTTCAGTTCGTCGGGAGTACCGAATCTTGACGAAGGAGCAAAGAAGCTGGATACGTGATATCCGAAGCTGCCGTAATAAGGATGTTCCTGTATAGCCATAATCTGAATACAGTTATATCCGTCTTCAGCTATTCTCGGTAATATTTTTTCTCTGAATTCATTATAAGTGCCCACCTTTTCCTCATCCTGTGCCATACCGATATGACATTCGTATATCATCAGCGGTCCCACATTAGGGATGAACACTTTCTTCTTGAATTTATATGGTTTTGCCGGGTCCCATACCTGTGCACTGAAAATCTTTGTATTTTCGTCCTGCACCACTCTTGTTGCCCATGCCGGTATTCTCTCTCCGCATCCGTTGCTCCAGTAAATTTTCAGCTTGAACAGGTCTCCATGCTTCATTGCTTTTGCCGGCAGTTCGATTTCCCAGTTTTCTGTTCTTTTAACTTTGTTAAGTTTAAATTCCGGCAGTTCCTTCCATCCGTTGAAGTCCCCTATCAGATATATGGAAGTAGCGTTTGGAGCCCATTCTCTGAGCACCCATTTGACATCCTTTCCCTCTTTAATCTTGTGTAATCCAAAGTATAAATGTCCCGATGCAAACTCTTCCAGCGAGCATCTTTTAGTTAGTTCCTTCTCTTTTTGCTGCACCATTTCGTGTCTTCCATTGATTGCATCTGCATACGGTTCCAACCAAGGGTCATTCTTGATGATGTTCAAAACTTTGTCCATATTGATGTAAGTTTTTAAGTTTTTAAGATCCTGAGTTATTATAAGTTAGCAAACTCTATCCACAAAAATACGTTTATTTTTTTAGAAAAGGAAAAAAAAGTATAAAAAAAATCATAGGGGGACAAAAATGTCCCCCTATTTACATTTTTTTATCATCCAGGAGCCTTCCATTCTTAAAAGTTCCTTTTCTTGTCACTCTGCCCGATGAATCTTTTTCCACAAACTCCCCGTCTTTCTTTCCGTTTTTGAATCCTCCTTCGAACACGGTTCCGTCCTTTTCCGTTATGATACCCTTGCCGTGTTCTTTGCCTTTGTAGAATTCTCCGGTGTACACAGAACCGTCCGTCATCTTCAGTCTGCCTTTTCCGTCGGCCATATTGTTTTTCCATTCACCCTCATACACATCGCCGTTGGCCCAAATATACTTGCCGATACCGTTTCGTTCATTGTCCTTCCACATACCTGTATAAACAGCTCCGTTGGCCCATTTGAAGATTCCCTTTCCGTCCTGTTTGCCGTTCTTGAATTCTCCTTCGTACATATCTCCGTTCGGATAAGTATATACCCCTTTGCCGGTTCTTTCGCTGTTCTGGTATTCCCCCTCATATCTTTCTCCGTTATGGAAGAAGTACACTCCTTTTCCGTCCTGTACATCCTCCTTCCATTCTCCGGAATACTTGTCTCCGTTCGTATATACGAATGTTCCTTTTCCGTGTCTGTATCCGTCTTTCCATTCTCCTTCGTAATATGAGCCGTCTTCCCATGTCATCTTTCCGTTGCCGTCCTTCAGGTCATTCTTCCATTTCCCCTCATATACGGCCCCTCCGACCCAGACGTATTTTCCGCTGCCGTTTCTCTTGTTCTTGCTCCATTCTCCGGTGTATCTGTCGCCGTTGTAGTATTCCATGTCGCCTTCACCTTCCTGCATATCCTCCATCCACGTTCCCTTATACATATTGTTGTTCGCAAAATAATAAGTTCCCGTACCCTGCTTCATGTCCTCAGTCCATTGTCCGATATACCTCTCGCCTATGTTCAGCATCATCGTACCCTCACCGTCACGTTTACCTTTAGTATATTCTCCCTCATACATATCTCCGTTCGGGTACACCGTTCTTCCCATACCGTCAGGCCTTCTTCTTTTCAGCTGTCCGGTATATTCAGCACCGTTTTTGAATTTATAGTACCCCACAGAGAGTTGCGCCTGCACCTCTGCAGCCGTACACGACACCACACATATAGCTAATATATAATTCTTTAATCTGCTCATTATTATAATAGTTTGAAAATTAAATATTTCCTGCCACGACCTCCAGCATACTGTCCCAATTCAGATACTTGTTGGCCAGTTCCATAATTCTTTCTTCCGATATATTTCTGATAGACTTCACCGATCTGTCATAGAAATCCATGTCCACACCTGCCGTCAGTACATAAATCCATGCATCCGATATCGACAGAGCATTCTCATATGCCCTGCATATATCGCCTATCATATAGTTCTTCACCATCTCCAGTTCATCCCTGCCGGCCTTTTCATTCTTCATCCGGTCCACCTCGTTCTTCACCTCTTCTATCACCTTCTCCACGTACGCGTTGTCCGTTTCCGTGCTTATCACCAACAGACTCTTGCCCGGATAAGTTACGATACCCGAGCCGATGCCGTAAGTATATCCCTTATCCTCCCTCACGTTCTTCATCAGTCTGCTTCCGAAATATCCTCCTAACATAGTATTCATCACCTTCAGGTCAGTAAAGTCCTCATGCATCCTGTCCGGCATGAACATACCTATTTTCACCGAGCATTGCATGCCGTCGTTTTTCTTCACCGTCACCCTCTTGTCCTTGAATCCTCGAGGTTCAGGCAGCACGAATTTCTCCTTCCTTTTGTCTGTACCCCATGGCTCTTTTCCGAAACACTCCTCGATGTCCTTCATAACCTCATCCGTCACCTTTCCGGCCACGAATATCGTACAGTTGCCCGACGAGTAGAACCTGTTGTAGAAATCCCTCAGCATCTCCACTCTGATATTGTCATAGTCCTTCATCTCTGCAAATCGTCCCAGCGGATGACTGTCTCCGAACATTTCAGTGTTGAGCCTTTTTCTTGCCATCACTTCCACTCTCTCCGAGTTCACCATATACATCTGTCTGTTCGATTCCACCACAATGTCAAACTCCCTTTCCGGAAAAACAGGTTCCTTCACCATTTCAGCCAAGGTTCTTATCGTATGAGTGAAGAATCTTCCTAACGAATAAAGAGTCACGAATCCGCTGTTTACAGACGATGACAAATCCAGCCATGCACCATAAAAATCCAGTTTTTCCGCTATTTCTGTCGATGACATGTTCTTTGTGCCCTCTCTGAGCATCCTGTTTGTCATCACGGCCTGCAATGGAAAATCCTGATCCACCTGACCACATTCCATCACCAGATCCAGCCTTATCACGTCTTCCTTTCCTGTGTCCAACACATTGACTTCTATACCGTTAGGCATACTCCTCTTTACAGGTCTTTGTATGTCGAATTCGGCTATACCATTGATAGCCGGTGCCAATTTTCTATCCACTATTTAAGATTATAAGTTAATGATTGATATGCAAATTTACGAAGAAATTCATAATTTTGTATTATAAATAATCTAAAAGAAGAAAAAGCTTATGACATCATCCCCTGCCGTCCAGCCTGTTGCATGCCTCATATGCATAGGCGCCAACCAACATCCCGAAGCCAATCTCTCTAAGGCAGTCAGCACACTTGCCGATGTTTTTCCCGATATCCGTTGGGGCGAAACAGTCATCACTCCCGCCGAAGGATTACCCTCTGGAATCACCGCTCCGGATTATCACAACCGTGCAGCCACATTTTCCACCACTATGGATATTGCTGCACTGAAATCCCTCTTCAAGGAAATAGAAAAAGCCTGCGGACGCACCGTGAGTTCCAAATCAACAGGCCTTGTCCCACTCGACATAGATTTGCTTCGCTACGGCAGCCAAATCCTCAAACCCAATGATATGAAATCCACTTACGTCCGTCAGGCAATTATATCGTTATTTAGTTGTTAGTTCCTCGATAACCTTCAGCAGATACTGTCCGTACTGATTCTTCAGCATCGGTTCCGCATTCTTTCTCATCTGCTCTTCAGTTATCCATCCTTTACGGTAAGCTATACCCTCCAGGCAGGCAATCTTCAGTCCCGTACGTTTCTCCAGCACCTCTATGTAAGTAGAAGCCTCGCTCAGCGAGTCATGCGTACCCGTGTCAAGCCATGCAAATCCGCGTCCGAGAGTCTGTACCTTCAGTTCGCCGTCCTCCAGGAAACGCTGGTTCACGGTAGTAATCTCCAACTCGCCACGTGCCGAAGGCTTAATGTTCTTCGCCACATCCACCACCTTGTTTGGATAGAAGTACAGTCCCACCACAGCATAGTTCGATTTAGGCTTTGCCGGTTTCTCCTCAATGCTCAGACAGTTACCGTCCTTGTCAAATTCAGCTACACCGTATCGTTCCGGGTCGTTCACCCAGTATCCGAATACCGTTGCCTTCTTCTCTTCCTCCACAGTGCGTACCGCTTCTTTCAGCATACCGCTGAATCCCGCTCCATGGAAGATATTGTCACCCAATACCAGACATGCGGAATCGTCACCTATAAACTTTTCTCCTATGATGAAAGCCTGAGCCAATCCGTCCGGTGAAGGCTGTTCCGCATATTCAAATTTCACACCGAACTCCTTACCATCGCCTAACAGACGTTTGAATCCCGGCAAGTCATGCGGAGTAGATATAATCAGAATCTCCCTTATACCGGCAAGCATAAGTACTGAGATAGGATAATAAATCATCGGTTTGTCAAACACAGGGAGCATCTGCTTACTCACCCCCTTTGTGATAGGATACAGTCTTGTGCCGCTACCACCTGCAAGTACGATACCTTTCATATCATATATAGCTTTTTTAAAAAAGAGTTCTTAGTTTTTAGTCGTTAGTTTTTAATTATTAATTATCTTACCTTGTTCAATAAAGCTCCTCCGAATAGTCGAACAGCCATTCCGCATCCTTCAGTCTTGGATGATGTTTGTCCTTTTCAGACAGAATCACCTTCTCAGCCGGAATACCCCATTCGATACCTAAATCCGTGTCATCCCATGCTATAGCCCCTTCCGACTGGGGAGCATAGAAATTATCACATTTATACTGGAAAATCACCTCCGGAGTCAGCACCGCAAAACCGTGAGCAAATCCTCTCGGCACGAAGAACTGCCTGTGGTTATCCTCCGTCAGTTCCACTGCCACATACTTTCCGAATGTAGGCGAACCCTTTCTGATATCCACCGCCACATCCAGCACAGCTCCTTTTATTACCCTCACCAATTTGCTCTGGCAGTAAGGCGGTTTCTGGAAATGCAGCCCTCTCAGTACCCCATATTGCGATTTGCTTTCATTGTCCTGCACGAATCTCACCTCGCGTACCTCCTTGCGGAAATCCCTTTCCGAGAACGATTCGAAGAAATATCCCCTCTCATCGTTGAAAATACGTGGCTCAATAATCACCACCCCCTCTATATCCGTTTTTATGACGTTCATAATTCAATTATTTTTTGGTTATGTAGGTCGGCGGCATTACTGCCGCTTTCCCCATTAAGAACTGTACATGC
>NZ_DXVR01000077.1:0-14257 GCF_019417265.1 Bacteroides sp. | reverse complement strand
GCTTAAAACACAGATTGTAAGATTTTTTATCGCTATTTCCCTTTCGTGGGGTGTTGTTTCACTTTATTCTCAAGATAGAGGGGAGAAACGTTTTTGGCAAGTTGAACTTTCTGGAGCCTTGACCAGTCAAAGTGCTTGGGAGGTTGAGCCTTCAGTTACCTTTCCAACAAGCAGGGGACGTGGTCTGCCATAAAAAGGGAAGAAGTGACAAACAGCGGTGCAAGAAAAATATATTATAATGTACGTGCTGCCTTATCAATGGAGATTGACGAAAGGATAGTCATTTCAGCAGGCTATACTTTCTCTGATTTTGTATATTTATGTAACTTTTTGTACTTTAACCATAGAAAATTATATCTTTTATCAATTAAATATTGCATATTGCTTGCATATATCAATTAAAATACCGAATATTGCGTGACTTTTGTGGACATTTGATAGCTGAATTTAAAGAAAAAAGAATAGTCGATTGATAATAAAAAGGTATTTACATAATTAATAGGATTTAGTTACTATGATGTATGATTTGGAAATGATGAAACAATTCTATGTTTCATATAACGGTAAAGTACAGGATACACGAAAAAAATTAGGCAGGGCCTTGACTTTGGCTGAAAAGATTTTGTATAGCCATCTCTACGATGCTAATTCCATAAAGTGTTTTGAAAGGGGAGTGGACTATGTAAATTTCCGTCCGGACAGGGTAGCCATGCAGGATGCTACGGCACAAATGGCATTGCTTCAGTTTATGAATGCCGGTAAGAATGTTTCTGCTGTACCAGCAACTGTACATTGCGACCATCTGATACAGGCATATAAAGGTGCTTCTATAGATTTGCCTGTAGCACAGACAACCAATAAGGAAGTATATGATTTTCTGAAGAGTGTGGCATCGAAATACGGAATCGGTTTCTGGAAGCCGGGAGCAGGAATCATACATCAGGTCGTACTGGAAAACTATGCTTTCCCCGGAGGAATGATGGTAGGTACGGACTCGCATACACCTAACGCCGGCGGTCTTGGAATGATTGCCATTGGTGTCGGAGGTGCCGATGCCGTTGACGTAATGACCGGTATGGAATGGGAACTGAAAATGCCGAGAATAATAGGTGTACACCTCAAAGGAAAACTGAACGGATGGGCAGCACCAAAGGATGTTATCCTAAAATTGGCCGGAATACTGACTGTCAAGGGTGGTACAAATGCCATAATAGAATACTTCGGAGAAGGTACTTCTTCAATCTCGGCTACCGGTAAAGCTACTATCTGTAATATGGGAGCTGAGGTAGGAGCGACTACATCCGTATTCCCGTTCGATTATGAAATAGTGGAATATCTTAGAGCTACAGGACGTGAAGAAGTGGCCGACATGGCCTTGAAAGTAGCTGACGACCTGAAAGCGGATAATGAGGTTCTGTCATCTCCTGAAAAGTATTATGATAAGGTTATTGAGATAGATTTGTCAGCATTGGAACCATATCTTAACGGTCCGTTTACACCGGATGCGGCATGCCTGTTGTCTGAGTTCAAGGACAAGGTCATTGCAAACGGTTATCCACAACGTATGGAAGTAGGACTTATCGGTTCATGTACAAACTCGTCATATCAGGATTTGGGAAGGGCTGCTTCGTTGGTAAGACAGTTGAAAGACAAAGGCTTGAAGATGAAATCACCGTTACTGGTTAATCCGGGTTCTGAACTCGTGTACTGCACATCAAAGCGCGACGGCATGATTGCCGATTTTGAAGATGCAGGTGCCGTGATAATGACAAATGCCTGCGGTCCTTGCATCGGTCAGTGGAAACGTGAGACAGATGATCCTACAAGACCGAATTCCATTGTGACTTCGTTCAACAGAAACTTCGCAAAGCGTGCAGACGGCAATCCTAATACACATGCTTTCGTTGCATCACCGGAGATTGCTACAGCATTTGCCATTGCCGGAGATTTGTGCTTTAATCCTATGACAGATACTCTTGTAAACGATAAAGGCGAGCAGGTGAAACTGGATGCTCCAACCGGTGACAAGCTTCCTGCGAAAGGATTTACAGTTGATGATAACGGTTATGTAGCTCCTTCAGCAGACGGATGTAATATTGAAGTTATCATTGACCCAAAATCAGAACGTCTGCAGAAGCTTCAGCCGTTTGCTCCATGGTATGGTAAGGATTTTTTGGATATGCCTCTGCTTATCAAGACCAAAGGCAAGTGTACCACAGACCATATCTCAATGGCAGGTCCATGGCTTCGATTCCGCGGACATCTGGAAAATATCTCCAAGAATATGCTTATGGGAGCTGTGAATGCATTCAACGGTGAGACAAATAAGGTTTGGAACTCGGCAGACGGCAGTTATGGCGAAGTATCAGCTGTAGCCGGCGGATATAAGGCTAAGGGCATTTCATCTATTGTAGTGGCAGAAGAAAACTATGGCGAAGGCTCAAGCCGTGAACATGCTGCTATGGAACCACGATTCCTCAACGTAAAGGTTATCCTTGCAAAGAGTTTCGCACGTATCCACGAAACAAACCTGAAGAAACAAGGTATGCTTGCGCTGACTTTTGCCGATAAGGATGACTATGACAAAGTGCAGGAACATGACAGGATTTCAATCATTGGACTTGAAACTTTTGCACCGGGACGTAATCTGAAAGTGGTATTAACTCATGAAGACTGTACACAGGATTCTTTCGAGGCCGTGCATACATATAATGAAATGCAGATAGAATGGTTTAAGGCAGGTTCGGCACTAAATACATTTAGGAGTTAAAGGAGGTAGAGAAGGTAAAGTAGTTAATGAAGATAAAGAGTCAGAAGAAGTTTCCTTAACTTCATAACTTCTCTAACTTCATTGATTTAAACAAAATTAAATATAACTATAGGAGAAACTAGACGATGAGTAAAGTTCGTATGGAAGAAGGTAAACTTGTAGTACCTTCAAATGTTACTATTCCTTTTATAGAAGGTGATGGAGTAGGAGCTGAAATAACTCCTGCTTGCCAGAAAATTGTAAATGAAGCAGTAAAATTAGCTTACAAAGATGAGCGCTCAATAGAATGGATGGAAGTCCTGGCCGGTGAAAAGGCTTATAAACAGGTGGGAGAGTGGCTTCCGCAATCTACAATGGATGTATTCAGAGAATATCTGATAGGAATCAAAGGTCCGCTTACTACACCTGTAGGAGGTGGAATACGTTCGCTCAACGTAGCATTGCGCCAGACATTGGACTTGTATGTTTGTCTGCGTCCTGTAAGATGGTTTAAGGGTGTAGTATCTCCTTTGAAAGAGCCTCAGAAAGTTGACATGTGTATTTTCAGAGAGAATACAGAAGATATATATGCCGGAATAGAATGGGAACAGGGTACTCCTGAAGCAAAGAAATTCTATGATTTCCTTTACAATGAGATGAAAGTTACCAAGGTGAGATTCCCTGAAACTTCGTCTTTCGGAGTGAAGCCTGTCTCTGTAGAAGGAACAAAGCGTTTGGTGCGTTCTGCCATACAATATGCCTTGGATCATAAGCTTCCGTCGGTAACACTTGTTCATAAGGGAAACATCATGAAGTTTACTGAGGGCGGTTTCAAGAAATGGGGATATGAAGTGGCTGAAACAGAGTTTGCAGAACAGACATTCACCATGAACTATTATCAGCAGTTGAAGAAAGATTTGGGAGAAGAATCTGCAAAGGCTGCCATGGCTGAGGCTATCAACAAGGGAAAAGTAATAATAAAAGACTGTATTGCCGATGCCTTCCTTCAGAATACATTGCTGAAACCGGAAGACTATTCTGTTATTGCAACTCTGAATCTTAACGGAGACTATGTATCAGACCAGCTGGCAGCCATGGTAGGCGGTATAGGTATCGCTCCTGGAGCAAATATAAACTACAATAGCGGTCATGCTATCTTCGAAGCAACTCACGGAACAGCTCCTGATATTGCAGGTAAGAATATGGTTAACCCATGTTCTCTTCTTCTGTCATCAGTAATGATGCTTGAGTATTTGGGATGGCAGGAAGCGGCCGACCTGATTACATCTGCCCTTGAACAGGTTTTTGAAAATTCTGAGGCAACTATTGATTTGGCAAGATTTATGCCGGACGGTAAGGTATTGGGTACAGATGAATTTGCAGAGAGAATAATACAAAGTCTTTAATTCAACTATAACGAACTGAACATGAAAAAAGAATATATAGTTTACAAACTTTCCGAATGTGCGAAGCAGGCATGTAGAATTGACAATAGCTTATTTACAAGTTATAATGTAAAACGTGGTCTTCGTAATGAGGATGGAACAGGTGTACTTGTAGGACTTACTAAAATAGGAAATGTAGTAGGATATGAGAAAACGGAAGAAGGCTTGAAACCTATTCCGGGTAAGCTTTTCTATAGAGGATATGATTTGGATGATATCGTTCATGCTCTTTTGAAAGAGAAACGTTTCGGCTTTGAAGAGGTTGCATATCTGCTTTTGTCGGGTGAGCTTCCTGACAAGGAGCAGCTGGCTTCTTTCAAGGAACTGATAAACGACAATATGCCGCTTGACAAGAAGACTACGATGAATATAATCGACTTGGAAGGTCATAACATAATGAATATCCTGGCTCGTAGCGTTCTGGAAATGTACACATTCGACCCTAATCCGGATGACATCTCGCGCGACAATCTTATGCGTCAGTCTATCGAACTTATCTCAAAGTTCCCTACAGTCATAGCATACGCATATAGCATCTACCGTCACAGTACACACGGACGCTCATTGCATATCCGCTATCCGGATGAGAAACTCTCGTTGGCTGAGAATTTTCTTTATATGATAAAGAAAGATTATACTCCTCTTGAAGCACGTATGCTTGACCTTCTGCTGGTTCTCCAGGCTGAACACGGTGGTGGTAACAACTCTACATTTACTGTCAGGGTTACAAGTTCTACACGTACCGATACATATTCAAGTATCGCGGCAGGAATAGGTTCGCTCAAAGGCCCGTTACATGGTGGCGCAAACATTCAGGTTGTAAATATGTTCCATCACCTGAAAGAAGCCATTTCAGACTGGACTAATGTTGATGAGATAGATACTTACCTTACTCGCATGCTGAATAAAGAGGCTTACGACAAAAGTGGCCTTATCTATGGTATAGGCCATGCCGTATATACCATTTCGGACCCGCGTGCAGTTCTTCTGAAAGAGTTGGCAAGTGAACTTGTTGCAGAAAAAGGCTGTGAAAAAGAATTTGCCTTCCTTGAACTGATAGAAAAGCGTGCCATAGCTTGTTTCAAGAAAGTCAAGGGAGAAAAGAAGAAAGTATGCTCTAATGTGGATTTCTATTCAGGATTCATATACGAGATGATGGGATTGCCTCATGAGATATACACTCCTCTGTTTGCTATGGCGAGAATTGTCGGTTGGACAGCTCACCGCATTGAGGAATTACATTTCGACGGTCGCCGTATCATCCGTCCTGCATACAAGAACGTACTTAATGAAGTTCCTTACAAACCTATATCAGAAAGATAAAGCATATAAAATTGGAGTTGTATCGTGATGTACGATGCAACTCCAATTTTCTTGTTACTACCCCCAAGATGTCATTTTGTGATAATCTGTTTAGCCCATTCTTCAGCCTGTTTGCTTCCTCTGTTGAACAAGCGGCCTTCTTTCCAATCCACTTCTGGATACAGCTTCTTCAGTTGTTTCACACTATTGTTGATAGAACTTCCGCCTGATGTAGCAAAAGGAATAACTGTCTTGCCGGAAAGATTATACTTCTCAATGAATGTATTTACCGGACGCGGACATAAGTCCCACCAGATTGGGTAACCTATAAATACAGTGTCGTAGTCATTCATATTAATAGTTTCACCACCAAGTTCAGGACGTGAATTGTCGTCATTCATTTCTATTGAACTTCTGCTGTTTTTATTCCTCCAGTCAAGGTCGGCAGAAGAGTATGCTTTCTTTGGAGTAATCCTATACAGTGTTCCACCGGTAGCTTTTGAAATTGATTTTGCAACGCTTTCGGTGTTTCCCGTACATGAAAAATAAGCCACGAGGATTTTAGTTTCCGCATTATCCTTCTTTTGCAGTGCGTTTGACTGGCTGTTTAAGCAAAAAAGACTCATAATTATCAGTATTAAAGTTCTCATGTTATTTCAGTTTTGAATAATCTTCGTCATTAACCGGTTCCAGCCATTCATTACTGCATCCTTCTCCCGGAATTTCCATGGCAAGATGTGAGAACCAGCTGTCAGGAGCGGCTCCATGCCAGTGCTTTACTCCGGTTGGAATGTATATAACGTCGCCCGGATTCATCTCTATAGGCTCTTTGCCCCATTCCTGATAGTAGCCACGACCGCCTACGCAGATAAGAGTCTGTCCTCCACCTTTATTGGCTTTATGGATGTGCCAGTTATTACGGCAGCCTGGTTCGAATGTTACATTGGCAACGGGAACTCCTTCTGCAACTATAGGAGCCAGATAGCTTTGACCTACGAAATATTTTGCATATGCGTCGTTAGGTTTGCCTACAGGGAAAATAATTGTCTGTGCGTATGCGTCAAGTGATGTGCTTGCTATACTGTCCTCAGCCCATACTTCTTTTGCCATACGGAATACAGCCCATGCTTTAGGCCAGCCTGCATAGAATGCTGCATGAGTAAGTATTTCTGCTATTTCAGTTTTTGTCACTCCGTTCTTTTTTGCGAATTCAAGATGGTGTCTGAATGATGAGTCAGTCAGACCTTGTGACATAAGTGCAACAACGGTAACGATTGAGCGGTCGCGCATGGAAAGCAAGTCATTACGGCTCCATACTTCACCAAAAAGGATATTGTCATTAAGATGTGCAAATTCCGGAGCAAATTCTCCTAATACATCATGTCCTGCAGTTTGCTGGACTTTTACCTGTGATTTAGCCATATTCGGAAAAATAAAAATTGATAATGTAATCAGTAATAGTAAATTTGTTTTCATCTGATACGGGTTTTTGTAATGAATAAAATTATATGTATGATTTATCAATCAAGTTCAATTAATTCATATTTCTGACTTCCCATTCCAAGTGCTTCAGCATGATCCAGAGTATGCATGCCATGACGTGAATCAATACGTTCAATCAAGTGTATTTTACCATGGTCTTTTGAGGAACGTACCAGATCTGTACATGCACGGTCTAATGCAACCGGGTCAAGAGATGCCAGAATACCTATATCACCCATTTTAGGATCTTCCGGTGAAGAATCGCAGTCGCAGTCAACAGAAAGATTGTTGGCTACACTTATGTAGAGTATATTTTCTCCGCAATGATCTGCCACTGCCTTTGCTGCTTCGGCCATGGATTCCAGAAAATCATCCTGTTTCGGATTTCCCCAGCTTGTGGTACTTTCTCCGGCAGAATGTATTAATCTTTTACCATTGGATGAAGCTATTCCTATTGACATGTTCTTGATTGCACCACCGAATCCTCCAATGGCATGTCCTTTGAAGTGAGAGAGGATTATTGTGAAATCATAATTGAGAAAGTTCTTGCCGACAATATCTTTTGTAAGATGTTTTCCGCCTTTTAAGTACGGTTGTAAGAACCTGATATTACGCTTGAGAAACGTCCTTTGCGGATGCGGTTGGTAAGTTCTGTTTCCAGTGTGTTGTATGAGCCATAACCTGCATGCAGATTTGTGTTTACTCCGTCTTCCTGCATTTTGCGTGTAACGATATTCACTACGCCACCCATTGCATTAGAACCGTACAGAACAGAAGCCGGACCTCTAAGTACCTCTACACGTTCAGCAAGGAATGACTGATAGGCATCGGCTATCGGATGACCGAAGATACCTGCGTACTGGGGATGGCCGTCAATCATCACCATCAGTCGTCCTGAGCCACCACTCAAACCACGCAATGATATACCTCCCGCAGCGCCGTTTGACACTCCGTATCCCATAATGCCACGTGATGTAACGAAAAGTCCCGGAACCTGTTCGGTAAGTACAGGCAGTAGTGAGGGCTGCATGGCACTTTCTATACGGTCACGACCTACTACAGATACCGTCTGCGACAGGTGGCGTACATCAGTTTCGCTACGGCTTCCTGTCACTACCACTTCATTGATGTTATAAACCCGTGTGGAGTCGATTATGCTTTGTGCCGACAGACCGAGTGGGGTAAATAATGCGATGTAAAATATACATCTTTTTATATTGGGGATTATTGTTTTCATATATAAATGTTCTTACAATGTTTATAATTTGTTTTCACCGTACAAAGTTATAACACATGTAAAGAATATTCGTATATCTATTACTGCATTATTTACCCAAATTACAGATATTTATTCAAAGTATAAGGGTTGTTATTATTTTCTGTTCTGTTTTACATACTCTGTCGGGGAACATCCGCAACATTTTTTGAATAATCTGCTTAAGTGTTGAGGATAGTCAAATCCAAGATTATATGCTACTTGTGATGCAGTTGCTCCGCTTATAAGTTCATTTTTGGCACGTTGAATAATGTATTGCCTGATGTGGTTGCCGGCGGTATCGCCTGTAGTCTTTTTTATAAGGTCTCCAAAGTAGTTTGACGACATAAATAATTCATTTGCGCAATACTGTACAGTTGGTAATCCGAGTGTAAACTGTATTCCTTTCTCATAATAATCCTGTAACAGTGAATTGAATCGTATCAGTATATCTGAATTTTCCAGCTTTCTGGTCAAGAACTGGCGATTGTAGAAACGTTGGCAGAAATTAAGCATCAATTCTATGTAGCCCACTATAATTGCATTCTGCTGTTCATCGTGTCTTTTTGATAGCTCATCTCTCATCTGGTGCATTAATGACACCAAAATATCATGTTCTTCTTCTTCTGACATATGTAGAGCCTCGTTTATGCGGTAATCGAAAAATGTGTAATTTTTTATAGTCTTTTCCAGTGTTGAGCCTTGTAGTATATCAGGGTGGAAAAGTAGTGCCCATCCGGTCAGCATAACTCGTTCACCGTTGTCTTCCTTTCCTCCAATCTGCCCGGAGCTACACAAATTACAGTACCTTTCTTGTAGTCATATTTGCCACACCCGTATGTTAAATCTATTTTTGCTTCATCGTGAAAGAATATTCCGTAAACACTGTAGTTGGCCAGACAATGACGTATAGGGGAGACTTCCTTGTAGTCAATTACACAAACCTGTGGGTGTTGGCTTTCATAACCCAGCCAGTTACAATAATCGTTTACATTTTTTACTTTCAGAATTTTGCTCATTGTGCTATGCTTTTATCCATGTCACGGCAAAAATAAAACTTTTCACTCAATCTTAAAACTCAATAGTGGCATTATCAGTAAAAATGATACAAATGTCCCACTTATTGTTACTTTATTGTTATCTGGGGCAAGTAACTTTGTGATATCAAAAAACAATGAAAAATGGATAGGCAAATTATCATTTCTCCCCAATTATTTGAAGACGAGGTCGTTTGTTTTATTGCAGACCGTTATCACATTAATCCACAAGCACTTTTGCGGCTTTTCCTGACGCAGAATGGAATTATAACGGATACAGATAATGTGGAATGTGAACTACAACTTGAAGATAACGAAATAGAAATATTACGTGGCTTGACAGGTCTTGATAATAGTAATTAATAAAGGTTTATAGATTATGGACAGAAGAAATTTTTTGAAACTATCATCTGTGGCAGTATTATCTACAGCAGGTTCTTTGACTGGCATATCTAAGGTAATAGCCAATGGTACTTCTGAGTCTGAGAATGGAAATAAAGGTATAAATGTATCTTCCGGAAGTATAGAACATAGAAAACTCGGAGGAATGGAAGTATCTGCAATAGGACTTGGATGTCTGCCAATGGTTGGTTATTATGGTGGTAAGTATGAAAAGAAAGATATGATATCTCTTATCCGCCATGCTTATGAAATGGGAGTAACGTTCTTTGATACGGCAGAGGTTTATGGGCCATATACCAGTGAGACATGGGTGGGCGAGGCTTTAGCTCCTTTTCGTGACAAGGTTAAAATTGGAACGAAATTTGGTTTTGGAGTTGAAGAAGGTAAACCTACAGCCTTAAACAGTAGGCCGGATCATATTCGCAGAGCTGTGGAAGGATCGTTAAAGCGTTTGCGTACTGATTATATTGATTTGTTGTATCAGCATCGTGTTGATCCAGAAGTTCCAATAGAAGAAGTTGCAGGAGTGGTTAAAGATTTAATCCAAGAAGGGAAAGTTTTAAATTGGGGCTTGTCTGAAGCCAGTGCCAGATCTATCAGAAAGGCTCATGCTGTTTGTCCGTTATCAGCAGTTCAGAGTGAATATGCTATCTGGTGGCGTGAGCCTGAAACTAAGATATTTCCTACACTTGAAGAGTTGGGTATTGGTTTTGTGCCATACTGTCCGTTGGGACGGGCGTTTCTAACTGGTGTGATAAACGAAAACAGCACTTTTCATAAAGGAGACCGTAGATGGAATTTACCGCAGTTCACTCCCGAAGCTTTAAAACATAATATGCCATTAGTGGAGCTAATTCGTAAGTGGGCTATGCGAAAGAATATGACTCCGGCACAATTTGCCCTTACGTGGATGTTGTCGCGTAAATTTTGGATAGTTCCTATTCCCGGTACAACAAACCCTCAACATCTGGATGATTTACTTGGAGCTGGAACAGTACGTCTGGCAGCATGGGAAGTTGAGGAGTTTGATCGTGAATATGCAAAGATAGACCTTAAGGGGCATCGTGCAGATCCGTTTACTGAAAGTCAGATAGATAAATAATGACGATTTGTGGATTACAGATTATACTTCCATTTTCCAACCATTATCATTATGATATACCATCAGTCTGCCCATTCCTCCGTCTATCGTGAGGTTTGTTCCGTTTATGAAACTGTTCTTTTCGTCGCACAGGAACATAACAACTCTGGCAATATCTTCAGGCTCGCCTATGCGCTGTGAAGGATGTTGCATGATGTCGGCTTCCGAGTATTCCGGGACTTCTGAATCCTTGTGGAAACGTGCGGTCTCAATCCATCCCGGAGCAATGGAATTTACTCTTGCTATACCGCTGAGGCTTACAGCGAGAGCATGAGTAAGTGCTGTTATGCCACCTTTGGCCGCTGTATAGCTTTCCGTATCTGCTTGCGACTGGAATGCCCTGCTAGAAGATATGTTTACTATGGACGCACTTTTAGAGAAATGTTCCTTGAATAATGCTGTCAGCCAGTAAGGGGCAGCCACACCGACTTTCTGCACATACATGAAATCTTCGTATGAGCATCCGCTTAATATACCGCCGTTCATCAGACATGCATTGTTTATCAGAAAATCAACTTTCTCTTCTTTTGACAATACCCATGCGGCAAAACTTTCCAGTACTTCTTTCTCTGAAATATCCCCTTTGTAGCAGAAGATATTTTCGTCAGTATCGTGGTCAATGTCTCTGTCTATAACATATACTCTGGCACCTTCTTTACTGAAACTCTCAGCAATACATCTGCCTATACCGGCATTACCTCCGGTTACTATACATACCTTGTTGTCGAACTGCATATCTTTATGAAAAAAAGACGATATTACCCGTTTTTAAAGATAATATCGCCGTTATCAGTTATTGTTTTAGAATTGGAATTTTTCAAGTTTCATAGCTGCAAGGCTCTCAATCTTTGGAACCAGTGTAGTGAAGTGTGTACTTTCCGAATGAGCTTTCAGAGAAGCCTCGTCAGTCCATGTTTCACAAATCATATAAACATCTTCGCGTGTTGCGCTCTTGAAGAAATCGTATGCAATGCATCCTTCATCTTTCAATGATGCTGCTACCAGTTCTTTTGCTGTTTTTTCCACTTCAGCCTTGTTTCCTTCCGATACTTGGATAAATACATTTAATCTTAGCATAATCTTGTCTTTTTAGTTGTTTGTAAATAAATTTTTATATCTGCATTTGCATTATATTCTTTATCTTCCAGGCATTATTGTAGGGGTGCCGCCCTGATTTTTTAATTTTGTGCTTCTTATTATCTCATAAAGAATACCTCCAACGTCCAGTCCTATTCTTGCCTTATTAAATTTGTAATAAGGTATTGCAATAGGGCGTGTGTCCCATCTTCCTCTCATTGGGTCATATATCCTTTCTGCACCGACTTCCATTCCCCATCTATCGTTGAACTCATAGCCTATAGTTCCTCCGAAACTGCTCATCTGAAATCCGTATGCACTTGCCGGAGCGTATGAACCGAAAGCCTTGAAACTCAGTTTATCATTCGGCCGGTAAATTACTGCTCCTGATGTTCCGAAAGCCTGACCGGTACTGAACGGGAAATTAAACTTTGTAGCATTCAGTCCTGCCTGTATCTCCCAATAATCGTTTATGTTGTATTGGTACATCAGTGACGCTTCGTTTATTCTTCCGATTCCGGGCAGAGTTGATTGCGAACCGTAGCCATACAGATTGGGAGCAATCATTCCGCCGGTACTGTAATCACCGTAGAACATAGGAGAGGGGTTCGTGTAGTAAGGCATATAGAACGGGCAGCGGAGCTTTATTTCCTGTATTTCCATCTGTTGCGCTTCCATTTCTGCTTTTACTTCAGGCTTTTTCATACCATTATTTACAGGTGACATTTCCGGGATGCCAAGACTTTCATCAGTTATGGTTCTCAGACTGTCCTTTCTCAACTTTGAGTTGTCTTCCTGTGCATATATGCCTGCCGAAAGGAGACAAAACGCAGATAGTATGATAATTCTGAATTTCATATACAGATGTTTTTACAAATGGATATAAAGTCTGATATTTTTATCAAAGTTAGGGAAACTTGTAATAATTACAAAACATCTTCTGCATCTTTATTATTTGTTTTTCGTTTTTTACAAATCTGCCGATAGTAAATACCGTTTAAATGGCATTTAAATGCTGTTCGAATGGTATTTAAGCAGCGTTTGAAAATGTTTTGCAAAAGGTTTGCAAAGAGATGAGTTGGTTAAAAATAAAGGTAGCACTCAGGTTTAGAGCGCTACCTTCATACATATTAGAATATTTTTGATTCTTGCTTCTTTTGAATTTTATTTTACAATTTTGGTCAGCAAAGTCTTTCCGTATGATTTACCTTTTGTGTCGTAAGCCTCAGATTTTACGAGTCCTACACCTTTTGCATACCATTCAGTGATTCTCAATGTTGTAGTCTTCAATACAATCTTGGTACGTTTCAGATACGATATTTTAATACAGTCGAATTTACCTGCTGTAGTGCTTACTGTTTCATTACCCATATATGCAGTTCAGGAAATATTGATTTCGTTTTTCAGCATATTGAGAATAAGCTTATATGAGCGATCCGGCATAGATTCACCTGCTTTTGCATTGTCTGATAATGTAAAAGAGTTATCTCCGTCAAACTTCATTTCTTCCTGCAGAGCCGCTTTAGCTGTAGGACCGTACTTATCAGGGTCGGAGTCTGAAGCTATATAAAGTTCGTACATCAGGTCTTCTGTACAAACGGTATTATTTCCGTCGTAGCTCCATTGTGTCAGTGAATAGGAAGTGTTGTTTTTGGTCTTGGTTGTCACTGTCTTGCTGTAATAATCAGCAAGAGTTTTACCGTCTTCATTTGTAACGTTCTTTATGGTGGTAGTTACGTTAGAAACACTCTGTCCTACTTCGTCATAGTTTACGTAATGCAGCTCCGTACCGTTTTTTGTGCAGAAATACTGTGCATTAGCCATTCCGCAGATGAGTAATGCGCTGACAAATAATGCTATCTTTTTCATGATAAATTTATAGATAAAAAATAAGATTATTTTATATTATCTGCAATTTTACGCATATCGTTTGCATTATACCCTTCTTTTTTGCAATACTCATAAACTGCTCTGTAGCATATCGCATTACGTAATAATCCTTTTCCTGTATCTATTAATTTAATACCAGCTGATAGCCTTTCATAAGGATCGTCGGATTTAGCCTGCTTATAATATTTATCATACACATATAAAGCTTTTACTATGATATCTGAGTATGGAAGACCATTTCTTTCGAGATTAGATGCAACATTTATAAAATCCATTTTCTCTATTTTAGTGTTATATTCGAGGTGACTTATTATTTCAATAATTTCTTTTTCTACATCTGCTACTAAATAAGTGTTTTTCTCTTTGTCTATTATTTTATTATCAATTATAATTATGCCATATTTATCTAATTTTTTTTGATAAAACTCATACAACTCTTTTATTGCATTAATATCATGTTTGGGAGTATATTCGTAC
>NZ_DXVR01000076.1:6802-14615 GCF_019417265.1 Bacteroides sp. | reverse complement strand
TATATGCAATATTTACAAATTAAAACTAGCAAGCTGAACTTGCGAAACTTAAATTCTTTATAAAAGCCAAATAATGCGGGAATCTCTGTACGCCAATTATGAAGAGTCTTGTCCGCCATATCAATATTGCCGGGGAACATCCGAATAGCTTCAAAATATCTTCTGCTATACTCTTCACAAGATAACTTTGGTATTCGGCAACATTCGTTAGCCATGTAAAGCAATACACTTTCAATATTGCTTTTAAAACGTGGCCTCACAAAATGCAATCTATGCCAGTATTCATCCGGAACTTGATAATATATTATTTCTTTTTTTGCCATAATGTATTCAATAATTGTAAAGCTATAGCTTTTGCCATCAGAGGAGGCACAGCATTTCCTACCTGTTTGTATTGACTCGTTTTACTGCAAAGAAAAATATACCAATCAGGAAAAGACTGAATTCTTGCACTTTCACGCACAGTAGGCACCCTATTCCATTTATAATGAAAATGGTGGCGATGACCGGTATCAATTGTTATACTTGGCTTTTGACTGGAAAGTCTTGTCCATGCTATATGCACATTACGGGTTCTTTTAAATTCGTCAGGCAAATCCTTGTAGTTACCACCATCCGGAACAAGAGAAATAATTTCTGTAGTTCTATTATTATGAGCAGTAATTTCATGATTATAAATGCCTTTGCTACATTTACGCACATATCGCTGATAATCACTGCATGCTTCAATAGGATAATCACTGCCTTCAGGCAATGAACCTTCCGGGAGGTCGCTTATAGCTTCAAAAGTTGTAATCTTTTCGGTTTCTAAAGCTTTAGGAAATTCAAAATCCATTCCTTCAGATACTCCGACAAAAACTGCCCTTTTCCTATTTTGAGGTACACCATAATCTGAAGCTGTCAAGACTTTCACACTCACACTGTATCCTAATTTCTCAAAATCCCGAATTATCGTTTCACGAACAATTCCACCACCTATACTTAAAATATTGGGTACATTTTCCATTACAAACGCCTTAGGATTAAAACAGGAAACAAAATCCACAAAAGACTTATATAAAAGATTCCTTTCATCTTCAATGATGCGTTTTCCTGCAACAGAAAAACCCTGACACGGAGGTCCACCGATAATTACATCAACATTTTCAATATTGTATGTATCTTTTATCGTTTGTGGATTTATTGTTGAAATATCTGCACATAAAGTCCTTGATACATTCCGATTTGCAGCATAAGTATAAAGAGCATCCTGCCAATTATCTATGGCAAGAATTCCTTCAAACCCGGCTTCTTCAAACCCTAAGCTCAAACCTCCGCAACCTGCGAACAAATCTATAAACGTATATTTCTTATTTACCATGTAATGTCTATCATATAATGTGCAAAAATATAAATAAATACAGAAATATCAAAGATAACCTATAACAGTTATGATTAATATAAAAATACACGGATAAAGGCGGACTTTAAAAGAAATTAATTCCGTACTTTTGTATATCGGAAACATGGCGAAAACAAGCCGATGTTTTTTGGTGCCGACCATCGTCAGCAGCATCGCCTACCATGGTCGGCAGCAAAAAATATATTGACAGAAACATAAAAAAACAAGATTATGGGAAAGATAAAATACGATTTTTACAGAAATCCGGACAACAAGGCTGACAAACTAAAATCGAAATACCACATCAGAATCTGCGACAGGCAAACCATTGGCACAAAGGGGATTGTAGACAATATCCACATGAAAAGCACACTTACATCTGTGGATATAAATGCCGTAATAATAGCTTTTCAGGATGAGATAGCCAATCAGTTGGGGCAGGGAAAGATTGTACGCCTGGAGGGATTATGCAGTTTCGACATCAGTCTGAAACCTAAAAGCGGAATCTGTACCGGAGAGGAGAGCAGAAAGGAGATAGAGCTGAAATCGGTCAATATCAACCCGGAAAAGGAATTTATGGAAAGAGTACAGAGGTGTATAAGCGAAACGGGAATGGAGAAGGTGACAGGAAAACATTCAGTAACAATCCCGGATGAGAAAGTTGACTCTCTACTGACTGAATATTTCAAAAAAGAGAAGACCGTCACCAGACCAAAGTTACAGGAACTCTGCTCCATGACACGCTATATGGCCATGCAGCAAATAAAGCGTCTGACCGACAGCGGAAAACTGATAAACATTGGTTTCAAGAATCATCCGCTGTATGTGCCGGCTCCGGAATGCTTTGAAGCATAAGTCAAATACTGTCAGGAAAAAACGTTGCAATTTATGGGATTTATATTATAATCAGCTTTTAAACACCATTTAAATACAGTTTAAAATGTTATACTTTCGATATTTGGACGATAAAAACGGACAGTTTATCCATAATTTTATATAAAACTACAGGAAATGTTCTGTTTAGACAAAAAAACTTTCTACTTTTGCAACTTGTAACATAGTAATCATTTGCAAATGAAAATAAGAATATTGCCTGCATTGGTTGCCGGAGTTATGGCTACCACTGCTTTTTTGTCATCATGTCTGAAAAGCAACTATGCTGAAATAGACTATCCTGTAGAATCGAGCATTAAGGCTTTTTCTATAGGTACACTTCGTCAGACCATATACGGAAAGGACTCAGAGGGAAATGACAGCATCTATACAGATACCATAAGCTACGCTCATGTTCCGTTCACTATCGACCAGATAAACAGACAGATTTACAACAAGGACTCTCTTCCTAAGGAAGTTGACGTGACAAGGGTATTGGCCTCTATCTCGGCCGACAATGCTTCTATTTGGTATAAAAACAAGTATGACAGAGATAGTCTTTGGACCTCAGCCGATTCCTTGGATTTCACAAATGAGGTAACATTCAAGGTTTTGGCCTATAGCGAGTTGCAGAATAATTTCGTATTCGGCAAGCCATATACAGTAAAAGTTAATGTTCATAAACTTAATCCGGACTCATTGGTTTGGAAACATTTCGGGGATAAGAAGTTTGCGGAAGGTGTGACTTTTACAGAACAGAAGGCTGTATATATGAATGATTACATTTATGTTTTTGGAGAAACAGCCGAAGGAAACGTAAAAATCTATAAAGCAAATGTCAATAGAGGAAGCTTCACCTCATGGGAGGAAGTAAGTACTTCAATCACAAGTATTGATATCAATTCTGCCATTGTATATAATAATGAGGTACATTTCATTGCTGATGAAAAGCTATATAATTTAAATTCAAATAATCAAATAAGCAGCGAAACAAACCTCTCAAATCTTATTTCTGTAAATGGAGATAAGTTACTTGCCTATACAACAGACAATAAGATAGTAAGCCTTAATTCGGACGGAACGAAAGCTAAAGAAACCGATTTTATAGAAGGAAAAAATTTAAACGGCAGAATCAGCGCTGTTTCATATACAGCAGAGCATAATACTTCTTTGTGGAGAACTATCGTAATGAAGAACAGAGTCAAAAAAGTAGAATCTGATACTACAGCAATGGTATTCAACAATATCAGCAGCGAGGACAAATGGCAAGAATACACACCTATCAATCCAACTACATGCCCTAACCAAGGTAACATCTCTATGATAAGTTACGACGGCAAGCTGTTTGCCTATGGCGAAGATTTCGACTATTTCTATTCATCTACAGACAACGGATTGAACTGGAAAAAAGAAGAAGGATATATGATTTTCCCTGCTAAAGAGGAGAACGGCATCAAGCCTTTAAAAGACTATCTTAAAAGTGAAAGCTATTCTACTACAGTAGAAGGGTATTATGAGAACGACTCTTTCAAAGGTTCATTTATATGGTTCATATGGAATGACGGAAGTTTGACACGCTGTTGTCTAAACAGACTTATGCCAAAAGAATAAATCACTTAAACAGATATTGATAACATGCTATATAGAGAAAAAATTGACAAGACCAGAATTCCTGCACACATTGCCATCATAATGGACGGAAACGGACGTTGGGCAAAGGAGAAAGGACAGGCACGCACCTTCGGACATCAGGCAGGTGCGGAAACAGTACATGTCATAGCGGAAGAATCGGCAAGATTGGGAGTTAAGTTCCTGACTCTCTACACTTTCTCTACCGAGAACTGGAACAGACCGGTGGATGAAGTGGCTGCGCTTATGAGCCTGCTTATGGACTCGATAGAAGAAGAAACTTTCATGAAGAACAATATAAGTTTCAGAATCATAGGCGACACATCAAGACTGCCGAAGGAGGTTCTGGACCGTCTGAACAAATGTATAGAAAACACCTCGCGCAACACCGGCATGTGTCTGACTCTTGCACTGAGCTATTCTTCCAAATGGGAGATAACAGATGCTGTGAAGAGAATTGCAGAAAAAGTGAAAAACGGCGAGCTGTCTGCCGGTGAAATTACAGACAAAACCATAGACGAACATTTGGCTACCAACTATATGCCCGACCCTGAACTGCTTATCCGTACAGGTGGCGAGATAAGACTGAGCAACTATCTGTTGTGGCAGTGTGCATACTCGGAATTGTACTTCTGCGACACTTACTGGCCGGACTTCAAGGAAGAGGAACTGTGCAAAGCCATTTGCGACTATCAGGGTAGAGAACGCCGATTTGGAAAAACAAGTGAACAATTATAATATTAAGCAATGAGATACCGTCTTTTACTCATAACTATGATGACCATGGGCATGGCTTTCACAAACAGCAGCGCCTTCGCCCAGAACAATAATACCGATAATGACAAACCTGTGATACTGTACAACGGCTCGCCCAAGAAATACGAAATAGCCGACATCAAGGTATCAGGTGTGAAAAATTACGAAGACTACGTGTTGGTAGGCATTTCAGGCCTTGCCGTAGGACAGACTATCACTGTGCCGGGTGACGATATCACCGGAGCAGTAAAGAAGTACTGGAGACACGGATTGTTTTCTGACGTGAAAATATCGGCTGACAAGATTGAGGACAACAAGATATATCTGCACATTGAACTGAAACAGCGTCCGCGTATCACTGACATACGTTTCCATGGCGTGAAGAAAAGCGAGCGCGAAGACTTGCAGGCCAAGTTGGGACTCGTAAAGGGTAGCCAGATTACGCCTAACCTCATCGACCGTGCGAAGATTCTTATCAAGAAGCATTTCGACGAGAAAGGTTTCAAAAATGCCGAAGTAAACATCGTGGAACGCGAGGATAATGCAAATGCAGAACAGGTGTACGTGGATGTAAACATCGACAAGAAAGAAAAAATAAAGGTTCATCAGATTATTATAGACGGTAATACTGTACTGACAGACAAGAAACTGAAGAGGGTGATGAAGAAAACCAACGAAAAGGGTAAACTTATCAACCTGTTCCGTACCAAGAAATTCATCGAAAGCAATTATGAGGCTGACAAGCAGCTCATTATAGACAAGTATAACGAACTGGGTTACCGAGATGCCCTCATCGAAACGGACAGCGTAAGCCAGTACGACGACAAGACGGTAAATGTGTACATGAAGATATACGAGGGTGACAAATACTACCTGAGAGATATCACATGGGTGGGTAACACGGTCTATCCTTCTGACCTGCTGAGCGAACAGCTGAGAATGAAGAAGGGTGATGTGTATAACCAGAAACTGCTGAACGAACGTATCAGCGGCGACGAGGATGCCATCGGTAACAACTATTACAACAGAGGTTATGTGTTCTACAACCTCGACCCTGTGGAAATCAACATCGACGGTGACTCTATCGACCTCGAAATGCGTATTACCGAGGGTCCGCAGGCTACTATCAGCCATGTACGAATTAACGGTAACGACCGTCTGTATGAAAATATCGTACGACGTGAGTTGAGAACCCGTCCGGGTGACCTCTTCAGTAAGGAAGCTCTGGAACGTTCTTATCGTGAAATCGCACAGATGGGACACTTCAACCCTGAAAACATAAAACCGGACGTACAGCCTAACGTACAGGACGGTACCGTAGACATCAACTGGGGACTTGAATCAAAAGCCAATGACCAGGTGGAATTCTCGGCAGGATGGGGACAGACAGGTATCATCGGTAAGTTGAGTCTGAAGTTTACAAACTTCTCGTTTGCCAACCTGTTCAGAAAGAATGACAACTACCGCGGCATTCTTCCTCAGGGAGACGGACAGACGCTTACCATCAGCGGACAGACCAACGGTAGATACTATCAGTCGTACAGCGTTTCGTTCTTCGACCCATGGTTCGGAGGTAAGCGTCCTACTTCGTTCTCTGTATCGGCATTCTACTCTGTACAGACTGACGTGAGCAGCCAGTACTACAACTCTGCTTACATGAACAACTACTATAACATGCTTTACGGTTACGGTAGCTACAACAACAACTATTATGGCAACTACTATAATAACTATGAATCTTACTACGACCCTGACAAGTCTATCAAGATGTTCGGTGCGTCAATCGGTTGGGGTAAGCGTCTGAGATGGCCTGACGACTATTTCACTATCTCGGCTGAGCTTTCTTACCAGAGATTCATGCTTAAGGACTGGAGCTACCTGTACATCAAGCTGAATAACGGACAGTACATGAACACAGGTAACTGTAACAATATCAACCTGAACCTGACTCTTGCCAGAAACTCTACAGACAATCCTATCTTCCCAAGATATGGTTCTGAATTCTCGGCATCGGTTTCGTTCACTCCTCCTTACTCGCTCTTCAGCAACAAGGATTATTCAACATACGGTAAAGACAATTACGAAGAAGCTGCCAGCATGTATAAGTGGATTGAATACCACAAATGGAAATTCAAAGCAAAAACCTATACAGCACTTCTGCCGATACAGAAATGTCCGGTGTTGATGACACGTACCGAGTTCGGTATCTTGGGACACTACAACAAGTACAAACGTTCTCCGTTCGAAACATTCTACGTCGGTGGTGACGGTATGACAGGATACAGTTACAACTACGCTTCGGAAACTATCGCTCTCCGCGGTTATGAAAACGGTGCGCTGACTCCATACGGTAGCGAAGGTTATGCATACATCAGACTCGGTGCCGAACTGAGATATCCGCTTATGCTTGAAAACTCAACAAGTATCTATGCTCTCGGATTCGTTGAAGCCGGTAATGCATGGACAGATGTAGCTAAGTTCAATCCGTTCCAGTTGAAACGTTCTGCAGGTGTGGGTGTCCGTATCTTCCTCCCTATGATTGGTATGATGGGTATCGACTGGGCATACGGTTTCGACAAGATAAACGGCTCAATGCAGTATAGCGGAAGCCAGTTCCACTTCATCATCGGTCAGGAGTTCTAAAAACAGAACTCTCTGACAGAAACAGTGGATAAGAATACTAACCATTTAAAACACGAGAATTATGAAGAAGATGTTTCTATCATTGCTGTTTGTTATGGCAACCTTAATGACAGCACAGGCACAGAAGTTCGCTCTTATTGACATGGAGTTTATCCTGAAGCAGATACCTTCGTACGAACAGGCCAACAAGCAGATGGAAAACCTGTCGAAGAAATGGCAAAGCGAGGTAGAAGCTAAGGCAAAAGAGGCAAAGGCTTTATATGAGGCATACCAGAAAACAGCTTCTACAATGAATGCCCAGCAAAGGACTGCCAAAGAAGAAGAGATTATAAATAAGGAGAAAGAGGCGGCCGAACTGAGACAGACTTACTTCGGTCCGCAGGGTGAGGCCATGAAGAAAAGACAGGAACTTATATCTCCTATACAGGATGCGATATACAATGCCGTAAAAGAAATAGCAACGCAGAAAGGTTATGATGCTGTGATAGACAGAGCTTCGGCCCAAAGCATGATTTATGCATCACCACGTAT
>NZ_DXVR01000076.1:0-6792 GCF_019417265.1 Bacteroides sp. | reverse complement strand
GTATCGATATAAGCAATGAAGTCCTTTCTAAATTAGGATATTCAAAATAATTTTATACATTTGCAACCGAAAGAAAGACACTTATAATAAACTAAGAAATTAATAA
Source organism: Bacteroides sp. (assembly GCF_019417265.1). Taxonomy (GTDB): domain Bacteria; phylum Bacteroidota; class Bacteroidia; order Bacteroidales; family Bacteroidaceae; genus Phocaeicola. The sequence continues at coordinate 6,686 of NZ_DXVR01000076.1, read as the reverse complement.
TATAAAATAGAATACTAAAGTTATGTTGAAAAAATTAGCATTATTGCTTATGCTCGTTGCACCAATGAGCATATTTGCACAGAAGTTCGGATACTTCAAATCAGAATCAATCATCTTGGTTATGCCTGAATACGCTAAGGCTCAGACAGACATCCAGGCATTGCAGAAACAATATGAGGATGAAATCAAACGTGCATCTGAAGAGTTCAACAAGAAGTTTGCTGAATTCCAGCAGGAACAGAAGAACCTTCCTCAAAACATCCTTGAACGTCGCCAGAAAGAACTTCAGGAACTTTCAGAAAAAGGAATGCAGTTCCAGCAGGACGCTCAGCAGCAGTTGCAGAAAGCTTATGCTGACATGATGGCTCCTATCTATGAAAAGATGGAAAAATCAGTTCAGACTGTAGCTAAAGCAGGTGGTTATATATTCGTATTCGACTTGAACCGTACTGATATCCCTTACGTTGACGAAACTCAGGCTAAGGATATCACAAACGACATCAAGACTAACCTCGGTATCAGCCTGTCAGCTGCACCATATGTACCACAGGTACCTGCTACACTTCCGGCAGCAAAATAATATTATTAAATTAAACATATAGCGTAAGTGAAGAATCTGTCTACACACCTGATGTGTACAGGTTCTTCACTTTTTAATTTTGAATGATATGCCATATCTGAAAAGTTTGATAAAAGGCCCTATAGGAGTATTCGATTCCGGCTACGGCGGACTGACAATACTGAAGGAAATCAGAAAAGCATTACCCGAATATGACTATCTGTATTTGGGCGACAATGCACGTACCCCATACGGTACACGTTCGTTCGAAGTGGTGTACGAATTTACCTTGGAAGCTGTCACCAGACTTTTCGAAATGGGATGTCCTTTAGTGATACTGGCCTGTAACACTGCTTCTGCCAAAGCCCTGAGAAGCATACAGCAGAATGACCTGCCTTACCTGGACGATTCAAGACGTGTATTAGGGGTTATCAGACCGACTGCAGAAAGTATAGGGGAAATCACGAAAAGCCGTCATGTAGGCATTCTCGCTACATCAGGCACCATTCACTCTGAGTCATATCCTATGGAAATAAAGAAGTTGTTTCCTGATATCACTGTAAACGGTGTGGCATGCCCTATGTGGGTTCCTTTGGTTGAGAACAAAGAATATGATTCTGAAGGGGCTGACTTCTTCGTAAATAAATATATCAACGAACTGCTGGACAAGGATGCGGATATTGACACTATAGTACTGGGGTGTACGCACTATCCGCTATTGATAGACAAAATAAGGCGGTTTACTCCGGAAGGCATAAATATAATCACACAGGGGGAATACGTCGCTACAAGCCTGAAAGACTATCTCCGCAGACATGACGAAATAGCTTCAAGATGTACCAAGAACGGTAAATGTGAGTTTCTCACAACCGAATCAGTAGAGAAATTCAAGGAATCGGCTTCGATATTCCTACATGAAGATGTGGAGGTGAGGAGTATAACTCTCGAATAAGATTACAGAAGTCTGCGACTAAGGTATCTCACCGGATACCACACGGATATAAAGCCTACTATCAGAACTGTAGCAAACACTAAAACCACATCCCACGCATGAACGCTCACCGGATATGCATCTACGATAAAACTTCCTGCAGTTCCCAAAGATATTATACCGTATTCCTGCTGGATAAGGCACAAGACAAGACCTATAATCACTCCTGACACAGCACCGATGAACGAAATCATCCTTCCTTCGAAAAGGAATATACGCACTATCTGACTGTCCGAAGCACCAAGATTGCGCAATGTCTGTACATCGTTTTTCTTGTCTATTATAAGCATTGACAGAGAGCCGATAACATTGAAACATGCTATCATAAGGATAAACGTAAGGAATATGTATGAAATGAGTTTTTCTATTTCCATTATCCTGAATGTGTCTGCCTGCTGCTCGTAACGGTTCTGGACACGGAAATCATCTCCTAATTTCTCTTTCAGTTTCTTTATTACGGTATTCTCATCCGCATCCGGAGTAAGACGAAGATTAACGGCTGAAACTTCGTTTGTGTACTGAAAAAGGCGGCGTGCGAAGCCAATGGATGTTATAATGTACGATGCATCGTATTTTTCCTGATTCACAGTGAAGGTCAGACCTGAGGAAAAGAGCTGGTCGCTGACGAAACTGCTCATAGGGTTTGACATATTGATACGGCTTCCACGTTTGGGAGCGTATATTTCAAGCGGGTCAAGAAAGCGTATTCCTGTACCTAAAGTAGAAAGTAACTGCAGACCGGGAATAGCGTAATCCACCACCTCATCGTGCAGAATAAGCTCTCCTCTGCCGAACAGGATACTGTCAATCGGAGTAAGCTTGTCGAAATTATCTTCCACTCCTTTTATTACTGCCATTGCCTGACGTCCCTTATATTGTACCATGGCGTTATCCTCTACCGATTCGGAATATACGGCAACTTCAGGCATGGTCCTGATTTCGGCAAATACAGGCTCGCTACCGTCAAAGACCTTTCCCTTGACGGATGTAATCTTTATCTGTGGGTCAAAGGCTGTGAAAAATGTAGCCACCATATCCTGGAACCCGTTAAAAACAGAAAGTGTGCAGACCATGGCCAGTGTGGCCAAAGCGACTCCGCACACAGATATAGCAGAAATTACATTAATGGCATTATGCGATTTCTTTGAGAACAGATACCTTTTAGCAATAAAAAAAGGAAAATTCACGATGAAACTGTTTAATTGTGAAGACTTTTAGTCGTTCAGAAGTTTGTCAATCTTTTCAACGTAGTCAAGTGAATCGTCAATGAAGAACTTCAGTTCCGGAATGATACGCAACTGGTGACGTACGCGGTTACCAAGTTCATAACGGATAGACTTCATATTGTCATTGATGTTCTTTACTATCTCCTCTCCTCTCTCAGAAGGGAAAACGCTCAAGTATACACGTGCATAGCTCATATCAGGGCTGATTCTGACTATACTGACAGAAACAAGCACACCCGGCATTGATTTTGTCTGAACCAGAAACATCTCACTCAATTCTTTCTGAATGAGTCTGGCTATTTTGTTTTGTCTGGTAGTTTCCATATTATCTTTTATTTTTTTCTTATTATGGTAAGCCCGTCGCGCATAGGCAATATTACTTTCTCCACTCTCTCGTCGGTAGCTACCAAGTCATTGAATTTCTTTATTCCTATTGTCTGAAGGTCCGTGTGATGCGGATTCTCCTCAAGCACATGACCATCCCAAAGGGTATTGTCGGCAAGGATATATCCACCTTTGCGAAGCTGTTTGAGAATCATCTCGTAATACTCGACATAATAACGCTTGTTACCGTCCATAAACACAAGGTCGAACGTAATATCCATCGTCGGCACTATCTCCAGAGCATCACCTATATAGAATTTAATTTTGTCTGCATATGGTGAATTCTCCAGCCATGGGCGTGTGAAATCTTCCTGTTCGTCGTTAATCTCGAATGTATGAAGCATAGCTCCATCTTCAAGACCTTCGGCCAGACAAAGGGCGGAATATCCGCTGTATGTACCTATCTCAAGCACCTGTTTCGGACGAATCATCTGTACAAACATTTTCAACATTCGTCCCTGAAGATGTCCCGAAGCCATTCGGGGACGCAGCAGTTTTACGTGCGTCGCCCGATATAATGCTTTCAGATATTCTCCTTCTTCATCAATGTGACGAAGTATATAATCGTCCAGTGCGTCCGTTTCTTTCATTATTGATTATAAGTAACGGTTTTTGTTAGGAAGAACATAATCATCAGCGTGCTCAAGAACATCGTTCACCTGATTGATTTCAAGGAATGAAGTCTTAGTACCTGCCTTACCACTACTCAAGTATGCCACCATGTCGTTGCCTGAAAGAACTCCGTCAGTGATAAGCTTGCGAAGAGCTGTGAAATAGTATTCCTGTCCGTTTGCTTTCTCAGGCATATAGATAGCTTCAACACCGTAAGAAAGAGCAAGATGACGCATTGTCTTTTCCTTATAACAGATAGCCAATACAGGATGTTTTCCACGATAAGCAGCAAGGCTGCGAGCTGTCAAACCACTGAAACTGTCTGTGATAATAGCATGTATAGGCATAAGGTTAGTGGCGCGTACTGCTGATTTTGCAAGGAAGCCTGTTACATCAGCGTTCTCTGCAGTAAGACGAATCTGAATATCGTTTTCTTCCATCTTGTCTTTCTCTGCCTGTGCTGCAATCTTAGCCATTGTCTTAACTGCTTCTACAGGATACTTACCGTATGCAGTTTCACCACTAAGCATCAACGCATCTGTACGATAATAGATTGCATTAGCAATATCAGTAACTTCAGCACGAGTAGGACGTGGATTGTTAATCATAGTGTGAAGCATCTGAGTAGCAACGATAACCGGTTTGCGAGCCAAGATACATTTCTTGATTAACTGACGCTGGATACCAGGGATACGTTCCTGAGCAACTTCGATACCCAAGTCGCCACGTGCAACCATAACGCCATCGGCAACTTCAAGGATTTCATCTATATTGTCAACACCCTCCTGGTTTTCAATTTTTGCGATAATCTTGATATCACTGTTGTGTGCATCAAGTATCTCACGGATATCAAGAACATCCTGACGGTTACGGACAAATGAGTGAGCAATAAAGTCGATATCTTTTTCAATAGCATAAAGGATATTGTTGCGGTCCTTTTCTGTCAATGAAGGAAGATTGATACGGACACCAGGTACATTCACGCTCTTGCGGCTTCCCAAAGTAGCATCATTCTGTACTTCGCAGAACAAAGTAGTTTCGTTCTTGTCGACAACGGTCAAAGCCAAATCACCATCATCAATCAAAACAGAAGCACCAACAGAAAGGTCGTGAACAAAGTTTTTGTATGTTACAGAGATACATTCACGAGTAGTTTCCTGATCAGGATTACCTACTATCTGCACTTTATCACCAATCTTAAAATCGATAGGACCTTCAGCACCGGCTGTAGTACGCACCTCAGGACCTTTTGTATCCATAAGGATTGCAATGCGGTTAGACACTTCGCGCACATTGGATATCAATTTCTCAAATCCTTCACGGCTGGCATGAGCAGTATTCATACGAACGACGTTCATACCTGCATTAAAAAGATCTCTGATAAAATCCACTTCACAGCGCAAATCTGAAATGGACGCAACGATTTTTGTTTGTTTAAGCATCATAATAAAAAAACTATTATACCTGTTTTACATTATTTCGAATTAATAAAAGCTTCGACCGCCAGTCTGTACGAGTCCAGGCCAAAGCCACATATCACTCCCTTACATGCACACGAAATCATAGACTTGTGTCTGAATTCCTCCCTTGTGTGTACATTCGAGATATGCACCTCTATTGCAGGCGTTGTTACAGCCCGTAAGGCATCCTGTAAGGCTATTGAAGTATGTGTATAGGCACCGGCATTGAGTATTATGCCGTCGAATGAGAATCCAATCTCATGAATTTTGTTTATCATTTCACCTTCCACATTGGACTGATAATAGGCAAACTCCACTTCAGGATACTGCGACACTAATTTCCTGAAGTACTCTTCAAAAGAAACAGCTCCGTAGATAGAAGGTTCACGCTTTCCCAATAAATTTATATTCGGGCCATTGATTATTTGTATTCGCATCGTTTATTTTAATATAAACTTTTATACCTTTGTAATAATATGGTGCAAAGATAATAAAAAAGAATGAATAATAAGGAAGTAAGCAAACAAATTATAACAAAGTATAAACAATATCTCCGGCTCGAAAAGTCTTTATCGGACAATACTGTTATGGCTTATATGAGTGACCTGGAAAAGTTAACTATATATTTGGCCGAAGAAAGGATAGACATAACGGATGTCACATTAGACGATTTGGAGAATTTTGCCGCAGGATTGCGGGATATAGGCATACATCCACGCTCGCAGGCCAGGATATTATCAGGAATCCGTTCTTTCTTTCAGTTCCTGTTACTTGACGGATACATAGAGCAAGACCCTTCCGAACTTCTTGAATCTCCTCAAATAGGGAAACACCTGCCGGACATCCTTAACGTAGAGGAAATAGACAGTCTGATTGGAGCTATAGACAGAAGCACAAGAGAAGGGCAGCGCAATTGTGCCATCCTGGAAACCCTGTACAGTTGCGGATTACGCGTTTCGGAATTATGCAATCTGAAAATCTCAGACCTGTACCTCGACGAAGGTTTCATAAAAGTGGACGGAAAGGGAAGCAAGCAGCGCCTTGTTCCTATTTCCCCGAAAGCCATAAAGGAAATCAGGAACTATTTCCCATTCAGAAATGAAGGCCTTGTCAAGCCGGACTTTGAGGATTATCTTTTCATTAGCAGATTCGGGAAGAACATTTCAAGGATTATGGTTTTTCATGTAATAAAAGAACTTGCTGAAAAAATCGGACTGAGAAAGGCCATAAGTCCGCACACATTCAGACATTCATTTGCTACACACCTGCTTGAAGGAGGAGCGAACCTCAGAGCCATACAAAGCATGTTAGGCCATGAGAGCATCGGAACTACGGAAATTTACACACACATTGACAGAAGGAAATTAAGGGATGAAATCATCAATCACCACCCACGAAATAACAAAAAATCACTATAGAGGAAGCCAAAATCATAAATTTTAAGTATTTTTCAT
>NZ_DXVR01000075.1:0-14755 GCF_019417265.1 Bacteroides sp. | reverse complement strand
GAAATAACAAATAGTATAATATCATAAAAAACACATCATTATGAATTGGAGTTCAAAAGAATTTATTTGGTTGGACTGGGCTGTCCTGGTCATAGGAATATTAGGAGTGGCATGGGCCGTATGGCGTGCCGTGCGTAAGGACAAACTGGCCATGCAGGGAGCAGACAGTCAGGACTATCTGTTCGGAAAAGGAGAACCTTGGTATGTTATAGGTGCTGCGATATTTGCAGCCAACATCGGTTCGGAACACTTGGTAGGTCTTGCAGGTACAGGAGCTAAAGACGGTGTAGGTATGGCACACTGGGAAATGCAGGGATGGATGATTCTTATCCTCGGATGGCTGTTCGTACCATTCTATCAGTTGCTTAACAACAAGATGGGCAAGATTATCACTATGCCAGACTTCCTGAAATACCGTTACACTCAAAGAACAGGTTCATGGTTGAGTATCATTACATTGATTGCATATATCCTTACTAAAGTCAGCGTTACAGCTTTTACAGGAGGTATCTTCTTCGAATATCTGCTCGGACTTCCTTTCTGGTGGGGAGCTTTGGGACTGATTGCCATCACTGCCGTATTTACAGTACTGGGAGGTATGAAGGGTGTTATGACAATGTCTGCCATCCAGACACCTATCCTTATCATCGGTTCGTTCCTTGTTCTCTTCCTCGGATTATCAGCACTTGGACACGGAAGCATTATCGACGGATGGGGTAACATGATGGACTATGCACGTTCGGCTCATGACGGTTACGGTATCAACCACATGTTCCACTGGGACGAAGGCGACCCTATGTATCCTAAATTCCCCGGATTTGCAGTATTCATCGGAGCATCTATCATCGGTTTCTGGTACTGGTGTACCGACCAGCACATCGTTCAGCGTGTTCTTGGACAGCAGAAAGGCGAATCTGACGACGTGGTAATGAAACGCGCACGCCGCGGTACTATCGCTGCAGGTTACTTCAAACTGCTTCCTGTATTCATGTTCCTTATCCCAGGTATGGTAGCTGTAGCATTGGCACAGGACCCTAACAGCGGTATCGTAATGGATCTTACTAACCAGCACGACACAGACGGTGCGTTTGCCATGATGGTGAAGAACATTCTTCCTGCAGGTGTGAAAGGTCTGGTAACTATCGGTTTCATCTGTGCTTTGGTCACTTCACTTGCCGCATTCTTCAACAGCTGTGCGACACTGTTTACAGAAGACTTCTACAAGCCTATGCGTCAGGGCAAGAGCGAAGCACACTATGTATTCGTAGGCCGTGTGGCTACAGTGGTAGTAGTTATCCTCGGTCTGCTCTGGCTGCCTATTATGATGAACATGGACAATCTCTACAGCTATCTGCAGGACATCCAGTCACTGTTGGCTCCGGCCATGGTAGCAGTGTTCACATTGGGTATCTTCTCTAAGAAAATCACTCCAAAGGCAGGTGAATGGGGACTTATCAGCGGTTTCATAATCGGTATGGTAAGACTTGTTACAAACGTAATAACAAAGAGCGGTACAGCAACTATGGAAGGAGCATTCTGGGATGCTACAGCATGGTTCTGGCAGACTAACTGGTTGATTTTCGAGATATGGTTACTTGTATTCCTTATGGTTATGATGGCTGTAGTATCTTGCTTCACTCCGAAACCTACTGCACAGCAGATTGAGGCAATTACATTCACAGGAAGCTATAAGGAACTTATCAGAAAGAGCTGGAACAAATGGGACGTAATAGCAACACTCGGCGTTGTAGTTCTCTGCGGATTATTCTACGCATATTTCTGGTAAAAACTATAAATATTGTTCTACATTTGCAACCGAATAAATGTAGAACAATATAAAATCTGTATTTACATGACAGCTTATTACAAACATAATCCAAAATTCTATGTCGGCATTGACTGTATCATATTCGGTTTCGACAAGGGCGAACTGAACCTCCTCCTTCTAAAGAGAAATTTTGAGCCGGCTAAAGGGAAATGGTCTCTTATGGGAGGATTTATACAGGAAAACGAAAGTGCAGACGATGCGGCCAAACGCGTTCTAAGCGAACTGACCGGACTGGAAGATGTCTATATGGAACAGATAGGCGCATTCGGCGCTGTGGACAGAGATCCGGGAGAGCGGGTTATTTCATTGGCCTATTACGCACTGATAAACATCAATGAATACGACCGCGAACCGGTTCAGCAGCATAACGCTCACTGGGTGAACATAAACGAAGTGCCTGAACTGATTTTCGACCATTCGGAAATGGTAATGAAAGCCAGACAGATGATGAAGGAGAAAGCATCGCACAAGCCTATCGGATTCAATCTGCTTCCGGAACTGTTCACGCTGACACAACTGCAAAATCTCTACGAAGCCATATACGGCGAAACGATGGACAAGAGAAACTTCCGTAAGCGCATAGCTGACATGGACTTTATAGAGAAAACCGACAAAATAGACAAAACCGGGTCTAAAAGAGGTGCAAGCCTGTATAAATTCAATGATAAGGCTTACGAAAAAGACCCTAAATTCAAGATTTAAACAATAAAAGACTCAGATATATGTTAGAAGCATTAAAAGAAAAAGTATTCCATGCCAACCTCGATTTGGTGAAACATGGACTCGTAATCTTCACTTGGGGTAATGTTTCGGCTATTGACCGCGAAACAGGACTTGTAGTGATAAAGCCAAGCGGAGTATCATATGATGAGATGAAAGCAGACGATATGGTGGTAGTAGACCTCGATGGCAACGTAGTGGAAGGTTCTCTCCGTCCGTCAAGCGACACCCCTACCCATCTGGTACTTTACAAGGCATTCCCTGAAATAGGCGGTGTGGTTCACACTCACTCAACTTATGCCACTGCATGGGCTCAGGCAGGACTTGACATTCCTAATATAGGTACAACTCATGCCGACTATTTCCACGAAGCAATCCCTTGTACAGCCGACATGACTGAGGAGGAAGTGAAAGGCGAATACGAAAAGGAAACCGGAAACGTGATAGTGAAACGTTTTGAAGACATGAATCCTGTACACACTCCGGGAGTATTGGTGAAAAACCATGGTCCTTTCTCATGGGGTAAGGATGCCAACGATGCTGTTCACAATGCAGTAGTTATGGAACAGGTAGCAAAAATGGCAAGCATCGCTTATGCTGCAAATCCTAACCTTACGATGAATCCTCTGCTGGTGGAAAAACACTTCAACCGCAAGCATGGTCCTAACGCTTATTACGGACAGAAAAAGTAAAAACATCTGAATTTAATAAATACTGAAATAAACAAATTATTACCTTATTAATAAAATCAAGAATTATGAACGCATTCAATCAGTATGAAGTATGGTTCGTAACCGGAGCTCAGCTCCTTTACGGAGGCGACGCAGTAATAGCAGTCGACGCACACAGTAATGAAATGGTAGCAGGTCTTAACGAAAGTGGAAAACTTCCTGTTAAGGTTGTATATAAAGGCACTGCAAACTCTTCAAAAGAAGTGGAAGCAGTATTAAAGGCAGCAAACAATGATGATAAATGTATCGGTGTAATCACATGGATGCACACATTCTCTCCTGCCAAGATGTGGATTCACGGACTTCAGCAGTTGAAGAAACCTTTGCTGCACCTGCACACTCAGTTCAACAAGGAAATTCCTTGGGACACTATGGACATGGACTTCATGAACTTGAACCAGAGCGCACACGGCGACCGCGAATTCGGTCATATCTGCACTCGTATGCGTGTACGCCGCAAAGTGGTTGTAGGCTACTGGAAAGACGAAGAAACTCTCGGCAAGATTGCTGTATGGATGAGAGTATGTGCTGCATGGGCTGACTCACAGGATATGCTCATCTTGCGTTTCGGCGACCAGATGAACAATGTAGCCGTAACAGACGGTGACAAGGTTGAAGCTGAACAGCGCATGGGTTACCACGTAGACTACTGCCCTGTAAGCGAGCTGATGGAATATCACAAGAATATCAAGGACGAAGAAGTTGAAGCTTTGGTTAAAACTTACTTCAGCGAATATGACCACGATGCAGAACTTGAAGACAAATCAACTGAAGCTTATCAGAAAGTATGGAACGCTGCTAAGGCTGAACTTGCTCTACGCGCTATCCTGAAAGATAAAGGTGCCAAAGGTTTCACTACAAACTTCGACGACCTTGGACAGACAGACGGCAGCCACTTCGACCAGATTCCCGGACTTGCTTCACAGCGTCTGATGGCAGAAGGTTACGGCTTCGGTGCAGAAGGTGACTGGAAATCGGCAGCCCTCTACCGCACTGTATGGGTAATGAACCAGGGACTTGCAAACGGTTGCTCATTCCTTGAAGACTACACTTTGAACTTCGACGGAAAGAACAGCTCTATCCTTCAGGCACACATGTTGGAAGTTTGTCCGTTAATCGCAGCCAAGAAACCTCGTCTGGAAGTTCACTTCCTCGGTATCGGTATCCGTAAGAGCCAGACTGCTCGTCTTGTATTTACTTCAAAAGTTGGTACAGGATGTACAGCTACAGTTGTTGACCTCGGAAACCGCTTCCGCCTCATCGTAAACGATGTAGAATGTATCGAACCAAAACCATTGCCTAAACTTCCTGTAGCTTCTGCACTCTGGAAGCCAATGCCTGACTTTGAAGTCGGTGCAGGTGCATGGATTCTTGCAGGTGGTACTCACCACTCTTGCTTCTCATACGACCTGACAGCAGAATACTGGGAAGACTATGCAGAAATCGCAGGTATCGAAATGGTTCACATCAACAAAGATACTACTATCAGTGAGTTCAAGAAAGAGCTTCGCATGAATGAAGTTTACTACATGCTGAACAAAGCTCTTTGCTAATCAGATAGATTATATTGCCTTATTTAAAAGTGCTCGGCGAGCAATCGTTTGCAGCACTTTTATTGTTTTAAAACTTAAGAACTCATAAACTTAAAACTCATAAACTTAAAATCTATGAATCTTAATGCTAAATCAACAATAGAAAGCGGAAAAGCCATATTGGGTATCGAATTCGGCTCTACAAGAATCAAGGCTGTACTTATCGACGAAGAAAACAAGCCTATCGCACAGGGAAGCCATACTTGGGAGAACCAACTTGAAAACGGTTTGTGGACATACAGTATCAACGCTATCTGGAACGGAGTACAGGACTGTTATGCAGACCTCCGCGCCAACGTAAACAAGGAATACGGAATTGAAATTGAAAACCTTGCTGCAATCGGCGTAAGTGCAATGATGCACGGCTATATGGCTTTCAATGATAAAGAAGAAATCCTCGTACCTTTCCGTACATGGAGAAACACCAACACAGGCAAGGCTGCAGCCGAACTGTCTGAACTGTTCGTGTATAACATTCCTTTGAGATGGAGCATCTCTCATCTTTACCAGGCAATCCTTAACAAGGAAGAACACGTGAAGGATATTACATTCCTCACAACACTGGCCGGATATGTACACTGGCAGATTACAGGCGAAAAGGTTCTTGGTATAGGCGATGCATCGGGTATGCTTCCTATCAACCCTGAAACCAAGAACTACTCGGCAGAGATGATTGAGAAATTCAACAACCTGGTAAAACCTTACGGCTTCGACTGGACTATAGAAGATATTCTCCCTAAGGTTCTTTTAGCCGGCGAAAATGCAGGCTGTCTGACAGAAAAAGGGGCAAAGAAACTCGACGTATCGGGACATCTGAAAGCCGGTATTCCTGTATGTCCTCCTGAAGGTGATGCGGGAACAGGTATGGTGGCTACTAACGCTGTAAAACAGCGCACAGGTAACGTATCGGCAGGTACTTCTTCATTTTCAATGATTGTATTGGAGAAAGACCTTTCAAAACCATACGAAATGATTGATATGGTCACTACTCCTGACGGCAGCCTCGTGGCAATGGTACACTGCAACAACTGTACTTCCGACCTCAACGCATGGGTAAACATCTTCAAGGAATATCAGGAACTGATGGGTATGCCTGTAGATATGGATGAAATCTTCGGAAGACTCTACAACAATGCTCTCACAGGCGATGCAGACTGCGGAGGACTCATCTCATACAACTACTTCTCAGGCGAACCTGTAACAGGTCTTGAAGAAGGACGTCCTCTGTTCGTACGCAATGCAAGCGACAAATTCAACCTTGCAAACTTCATGCGTGCACATCTGTATGCTTCTGTAGGTGTACTGAAAATAGGTAACGACATCCTGTTCAACGAAGAGAAAATCAAGGTAGACAGAATTACCGGACACGGAGGCTTGTTCAGAACAAAAGGTGTAGGACAGAGAGTTCTCACTGCTGCCATCAACTCTCCTATCTCGGTTATGGAAACAGCCGGCGAAGGCGGTGCATGGGGAATCGCACTTCTCGGTTCATATTTGGTAAACAAAAACGGCAACCAGTCACTCGCAGACTTCCTGGATGAAAAGGTATTTGCCGGAAATACAGGTACAGAAGTATCTCCAACAGCAGAAGATGTGGCCGGATTCAACAAATACATAGAAAACTACAAGGCTTGCATCCCTGTAGAAGAGGCTGCTGTGAAATACAAAAAGTAAAGAGTATTTTTGACAATAAGTAAGCATGAAACAGCCTGAATATCTGATATTTCTATCAAATTAATGATAAAAAAAGCTCTTATTCAGGTTGTGATTTACATATAAATGTTATATTTTTGCTCAAAAATTCAGAAAACATAGAAAAACTGATAGAAAACATTCAATAAACAATTTACTAATATGAACAGCAAACAAGTAATGAACCATGCTGCCGACAATATCCGTATCCTGGCAGCTTCAATGGTAGAAAAAGCTAAGTCAGGACACCCAGGTGGTGCTATGGGTGGTGCAGACTTTATCAATGTTCTGTATTCAGAATATCTGCAGTACGACCCTAAAAATCCTAAATGGGAAGGAAGAGACCGTTTCTTCCTCGATCCGGGACACATGTCTCCTATGCTGTATTCTCAATTGGCTTTGGCCGGAAAATTCACTATCGACGAACTGAAACAGCTTCGTCAGTGGGGCTCTCCTACTCCGGGGCACCCAGAAGTAGACGTAGAACGCGGTATTGAAAACACTTCCGGACCTCTTGGACAGGGACATACTTTTGCTGTGGGTGCTGCTATTGCTGCAAAATTCCTTGCTGCACGTACAGGCAACCCGACTTTCGCTAAAGAAACTATCTACGCTTATATCTCAGACGGTGGTATTCAGGAAGAAATCTCTCAGGGTAGCGGACGTATAGCAGGTCACCTCGGACTTGATAACCTCATCATGTTCTACGACTCAAACGACATCCAGCTTTCTACTGAAACTAAAGATGTAATGACAGAAGACACTGCCATGAAATACCGCGCATGGGGATGGTACGTTATTGAAATCAACGGTAACGACTGTGACGAAATCCGCAAGGCTCTTGACGCAGCAAAAGCTGAAACAAAACGCCCTACTCTTATCATCGGTAAGTGTATCATGGGTAAGGGTGCACGTAAAGATGACAACTCTTCTTACGAACACAATTGCAAGACTCACGGTGCTCCTCTTGGTGGCGATGCTTACAAGAATACAATGATTAACTTGGGTGCTGACCCTGAAAATCCATTCGTTATCTTCGACGACGTAAAAGAACTTTATGCAAAACGTGCACAGGAACTTGAAACTATCGTTGCTGCAAGATACGAAGAAGAAAAGGCATGGGCTGCTGCAAACCCTGAAAAAGCTGCTCAGCTGAAAGAATGGTTCAGCGGTGCTGCTCCTAAAGTAGACTGGGCCGGAATCCAGCAGAAAGCTAACGATGCTACTCGTAATGCATCTGCAACTGTTCTCGGTGCTCTTGCAGAACAGGTTCCTAACATGATTTGTTCTTCTGCCGACCTTTCCAACTCTGACAAGACTGACGGTTTCTTGAAGAAAACCCACGCATTCCAGTCAGGCGACTTCAGCGGAGCATTCTTCCAGGCCGGTGTTGCCGAACTTACTATGGCTTGCTGCTGTATAGGTATGGCTCTTCACGGTGGTGTAATCGCTGCTTGCGGTACATTCTTCGTATTCTCAGACTATATGAAACCTGCAGTGCGTATGGCTGCTTTGATGCAGTTGCCTGTTAAGTTCATCTGGACTCACGACGCATTCCGCGTAGGTGAAGACGGCCCTACTCACGAACCTGTAGAACAGGAAGCACAGATCCGTTTGATGGAAAAACTGAAAAACCACCACGGAAAGAACTCTATGCTTGTTCTTCGTCCTGCTGATGCTAAGGAAACTACAGAGGCTTGGAAACTTGCAATGGAAAATATCGACACTCCATCTGCATTGATTCTTTCTCGTCAGAATATCACAGACCTTCCTGAAGGTACTAAATATGCTGAAGCTGCTAAAGGTGGTTACATCGTAACTGATGCTGAAGGTACTCCTGACGTTATCATGGTTGCTTCAGGTTCTGAAGTTTCTACACTTGTTGCCGGAGCTGAACTGTTGAACAAAGACGGTATCAAGACACGTATCGTTTCTGTTCCTTCTGAAGGTCTGTTCCGCAGCCAGAGCAAGGAATATCAGGAAAGCGTTATCCCGACAGGTACTAAAGTATTCGGACTTACAGCAGGTCTTCCTGTAAACCTCGAAGGACTTGTAGGTCTTAACGGAAAGGTTTGGGGTCTTGAATCATTCGGTTTCTCTGCACCTTACAAGGTATTGGATGAAAAATTGGGATTCACAGCAGAAAATGTATATAACCAAGTAAAAGCAATGTTATAATGAAAACAGTAGGACTCGCATCCGACCATGCAGGATTTGAACTGAAACAGTATGTTAAGCAGTGGCTGGAAGCAAAAGGATTAGAATACAAAGATTTTGGAACTTACTCTACTGACAGTTGCGATTATCCTGACTTCGCACACCCGCTGGCAGAAGCTGTTGAGGCTGGCGAATGTTATCCGGGAATAGCAATATGCGGTAGTGGCGAAGGAATTGGCATCACGCTGAACAAGCATCAGGGAATACGTGCGGCACTTTGCTGGATTCCTGAAATTGCCAAACTGTCACGCCAGCACAATAACGCAAACGTTCTTGTTATGCCGGGAAGATTTATCGACACTGAAATGGCAGACAAGATAATGACAGAATTCTTCAACACTGAATTTGAAGGCGGACGTCATCAGAAGAGAATAGACAAGATTCCTGTAAAATAATCCTTGTCTTATAGAATATTAAGAGCAGGAAGGAAGCCGTATGGTTTTCTTCCTGCTCTTTTTTGCACATTTCGTTTTGAAAAATCACATTTCGTTTTGGAGAAATCAAACATATAATATATCGGCATATTTCATTTTTTGCAATTAGTTATTATAGTTTATCCTACATTATAAATAGGAAAATCTTATCTTTGCAAAAAATTATACCATAGATAATGGCTACTACACAGAAAAGACCCGCACGAACAACAAAGGTAAGCAAAGAAAAGCTTACGGATGAATATGGACACCTTCAGCCTCAAGCTCCTGAACTGGAGAAGGCTGTGCTTGGTGCACTGATGATTGAAAAGGATGCATACTCACTTGTGAGTGAGATTCTTAAACCGGAATCCTTCTACGAGCACAGACATCAGCTGATTTATGCAGCAATAACAGACTTGGCAATACAGCAGAAACCTATCGACTTACTTACAGTAACAGAACATCTGCGATTCATGGGTAATCTGGATGAAGTGGGAGGTCCGTTCTATATCACACAGTTGAGCGGTATGATGGCATCGTCTGCTCATATCGAATACCACGCACGAATCATCGCACAGAAGTACCTTGCCAGAGAGCTTATCACTTTCACAAGCAACATTCAGAAAAAGGCTTTCGACGAGACTGAAGACGTGGACGATATAATGCAGGAAGCCGAAGGACGTCTGTTTGAAATCTCACAGCAGAACATGAAGAAGGACTATACGCAGATCAACCCTGTGATACAGGAAGCGTATGAAATGCTTCGTACCGCAGCCGCACGTACCGACGGTTTGAGCGGTCTGGCAAGCGGTTTCCACAAGCTCGACAAGATGACTTCGGGATGGCAGAACTCCGACCTAATCATCATTGCAGCACGTCCTGCTATGGGTAAAACTGCGTTCGTGCTTTCGATGGCCAAGAACATAGCCGTAAACAACAAGGTACCGGTAGCATTATTCTCTCTTGAAATGAGCAACGTCCAGTTGGTCAACCGTTTGATTGTAAACGTGTGTGAGATACCGGGCGAGAAGATCAAGAGCGGACAGCTTGCTCCTTACGAATGGGGACAGCTTGACTATAAGATTAAGGAACTGTATGATGCCCCTCTTTATGTGGACGATACTCCTTCGTTGTCAGTATTCGAACTAAGAACAAAGGCACGCCGACTTGTGAGAGAACATGATGTGAAAATAATCATCATCGACTACCTGCAGCTGATGAATGCCAGCGGTATGTCGTTCGGCAGCCGTCAGGAAGAAGTCAGCACCATATCACGTTCGCTCAAAGGTCTTGCCAAGGAATTGAACATACCTATCATTGCCCTTAGTCAGTTGAACCGTGGTGTGGAAAACCGAGAAGGTGTAGATGGCAAGCGTCCGCAGTTGAGCGACCTCCGTGAATCGGGAGCCATAGAGCAGGATGCCGATATGGTTTGCTTCATCCACCGTCCTGAATACTACAAGATATATACCGACGAAAAGGGTAATGACCTTCACGGTATGGCGGAAATCATTATTGCCAAGCACCGTAACGGTGCCGTGGGCGACGTGCTTCTGCGATTCCGCGGAGAGTTTGCACGATTCCAGAACCCGGAAGACGAAATGATTGTACCGTTGCCTACCGAAGAAAACGCCACACCGGTCATACGTTCGAAGATGAACAAGGGAAACGGCTCCATACCTCCCCCACCGGCAGATATGGCTCCCGTGCAGGATGGAAATCCGTTTGGCGGACCATTGCCTGATGTACCGTTCTGATTTCGTAAAAAAACTTTTACGCAGTCTTGTAAACCAAATATTTATATTAACTTTGCACATCATTCATAAAAATACATAAAACTATCTATATATGAATATTTCTTATAACTGGCTGAAAGAATATGTCAATTTCGATTTGACTCCAGATGAAGTAGCAGCCGCACTTACCTCAATCGGTCTCGAAACCGGAGGCGTAGAGGAAGTTCAGACTATAAAAGGAGGCCTCGAAGGACTTGTAGTAGGTGAAGTCCTGACTTGCGAGCCTCATCCAAATTCAGACCACATGCACGTGACTACCGTAAACCTGGGACAGGGTGAGCCTGTACAGATTGTTTGTGGTGCAGCAAACGTAGCAGCAGGTCAGAAAGTAATCGTAGCAACTCTTGGAACAAAACTTTACGATGGCGACGAATGTTTCACTATCAAAAAATCAAAACTCCGCGGCGTAGAATCAAACGGTATGATTTGTGCAGAAGATGAAATCGGTGTGGGAACAAGCCACGACGGTATCATCGTTCTTCCTGCAGACACTGTTCCTGGAACTCCTGCAAAAGAATACTACAACATCAAGAGCGAATATGTACTTGAAGTGGATATCACTCCTAACCGTTCGGATGCATGCTCACACTATGGTGTAGCTCGCGACCTTTACGCTTGGTTAATCCAGAACGGTCATAAGGCTGAATTGAAACGTCCTTCTGTAGACGCATTCAAGGTAGACAGCAACAATCTGAATATCGACATCGAAGTGGAAAACACTGAAGCATGTCCAAGATATGCCGGAGTTGCTATCAAGAACGTAACCGTAAAGGAAAGTCCTGAATGGCTTCAGAACAAACTTCGCCTTATAGGTGTCCGCCCTATCAACAATATCGTCGATATTACAAACTATATACTTCACGCTTACGGACAGCCAATGCACTGTTTCGATGCAAACAAGATTAAAGGTGGCAAAATTGTAGTAAGAACTTGTGCTGAAGGTACTAAGTTCGTTACACTTGATGAAGTGGAACGTACACTTTCTGAACGCGACCTCATGATTTGCAACGCTGAAGAACCTATGTGTATTGCCGGAGTATTCGGTGGTCTTGATTCAGGTACTACTGAAACTACAACTGACGTATTCCTCGAAAGCGCATACTTCAACCCGACTTGGGTTCGTAAGACTGCACGCCGTCACGGACTGAGCACAGATTCTTCATTCCGTTTCGAACGCGGTATCGACCCTAACATCACTATCTATGCACTGAAAGAAGCTGCAATGTTAGTGAAAGAACTTGCCGGCGGTGAAATAGCTTCTGAAATCAAGGACAACTACCATGCTCCTATCGCTGATTTCGCTATAGAACTTTCATACGATTATGTAAATACACTTATCGGAAAGGTTATCCCGGCAGAAACAATCAAGAGCATAGTAAGCAGTCTTGAAATGAAGATTGTAAACGAAACTGCTGAAGGTCTTTCTCTTCTTGTTCCTCCTTACCGTGTTGACGTACAGCGCCCATGCGACGTAGTGGAAGATATCCTCCGTATCTATGGATATAACAATGTAGAAATCCCTACCAGTCTGAAGTCAAGCATCAACGTCAAAGGTGCTGAAGACAAGTCTGTAAAACTTCAGAACATTGTTTCTGAACAGCTTGTAGGATGCGGATTCAATGAAATCATGAACAACTCGCTTACTGCAGCAGCTTATTACGAAGGACTTGAAACTTACAAGCCGGAAAATCTGGTTCGCCTGATGAACCCGTTGAGCAACGACTTGAACGTAATGCGTGCAACCCTGTTGTTCGGTGGTTTGGAAAGTATCCAGCACAATGCTAACCGCAAAAATGCAGATTTGAAATTCTTCGAATTCGGTAAATGCTACCACTTCAACGAAGAAAAGAAGAACCCTGAAAAGATTCTTGCTGCATATTCTGAAGAACTTCACCTCGGTATGTGGGTTACAGGTAAGCGCGTAAGCAACTCATGGGCACACGCAGACGAAAACTCATCTGTTTACGAACTCAAGGCATACGTTCTCAATATCTTCCGCCGTCTTGGTGTAAACTTCGTTGGTCTTGTATTCGGAAATCTTACAGACGATATCTACTCTGTAGCGATATCAGTACATACTCGTGGAGGAAAACTGTTGGCTACATTCGGAGTAGTAAACAAGAAGATTCAGAAAGCATTCGATATCGACAATGAAGTTTATTTTGCTGATATCTGTTGGAACGAACTGATGAAGTCAATCAAGGGTAACAGAGTAACATATAAGGAGATTTCTAAATTCCCTGCAGTTAAACGTGACCTTGCATTGCTTATCGACAAGAAAGTACAGTTCGCTGAAATCGAAAAGATAGCTTACGAAACAGACAAGAAACTCTTGAAATCTGTTGAACTGTTCGACGTTTACGAAGGTAAGAACCTCGAAGCAGGCAAGAAGAGCTATGCAGTAAGCTTCATGCTTCAGGACGAGAATGCCACTCTGAACGACAAGCAAATTGACAAGTTCATGCAGAAACTCATCACTAACCTGCAGAACAAGCTTGATGCTAAATTGAGATAATAATACAATAATAAAAATAACATATAAAATTATAAACCAATGGGAAGAGCGTTTGAATATAGAAAAGCTGCCAAATTGAAAAGATGGGGTCACATGGCAAAGACCTTTACACGTCTGGGTAAACAAATTGCAATTGCAGTAAAAGCAGGTGGTCCGGAACCGGAAAACAACCCTACACTTCGTTCTATCATCGCTGTCTGCAAGCGTGAAAACATGCCGAAGGACAATATCGAGCGTGCTATCAAGAATGCACAGGGTAAAGACCAGAGCGACTACAAGAGCATGACATACGAAGGATACGGACCTTTTGGAGTTGCAGTATTCGTTGATACTCTTACAGACAACACAACACGTACTGTAGCTGACGTTCGTTCAGTATTCAACAAGTTCTCAGGTAACCTTGGAACAACAGGTTCGCTTGCATTCTTGTTCGACCACAAGTGTGTATTCACATTCAAGAAGAAAGATGGTCTTGACATGGAAGAACTTATCCTCGACCTTATCGACTACAACATAGAAGATGAATACGACGAAGATCCGGAAGAAGGAACAATCACTATCTACGGTGATCCTAAGAGCTACTCTCTTATCCAGAAACATCTGGAAGAATCTGGTTTCGAAGATGTCGGTGGTGAGTTCACATACGTGCCAAACGATTTGAAAGATGTTACTCCGGAACAGCGCGAAACTATCGACAAGATGGTAGAACGTCTTGAAGAGTTCGACGATGTGCAGAATGTTTACACTAACATGAAGCCAGAAGAAGAGTAATCATTCTTAATGATACTATTAGAAACAGATTTCGCATAAAGTTTTCTTCGTGTGAAATCTGTTTTTTTATAATCCAATAAAACAATAACGATGAAAATAAACTACAGAACACAAGGAACATGCAGTTCATTTATCGAAGTTGAAGTAGAGAACAATAAGATTAAGGAAGTAAGCTTCACTGGCGGATGTAATGGAAATCTTAAAGGTATCTGCTCGCTATTAAAAGGAATGGAAGTAAACGAAGTTATCTCGCGCCTTGAAGGTATCCGTTGCGGAAACAAGAACACTTCATGTCCTGACCAGCTTTGCAAGGCTTTGAAAAGCATGTAATCTAAATACTCTAACTATAGACTATTCAGCAATTGCTCTTATATCTAACAATAAGTGTCATTGCTTTTTTTTGTTAATTTGTGCATTAATAGCATAAACACTTACGACTATCGCAAAAATCAAAGTTATACAACTGACAGACCGGCA
>NZ_DXVR01000074.1:0-15025 GCF_019417265.1 Bacteroides sp. | reverse complement strand
GAGGTCGGAAAACGAAAGTAGGAGAAAAACTACTTCGTTTTCCTCCTACTCGATTGTATGTTGTACTATTTAGCAGATTCTGCGTGAACCGTCGCCGATTACTACGTCGTAAACTTTAGGGCTACGTCCGAATTTTTCTTTGAAGCGTTCTTTTGCTGTAGTGATGAATGTTTCGTACAATTCATTCTTAACAAGGTTGATTGTACATCCACCGAAACCACCACCCATAACACGTGAGCCGGTTACACCGCAGTCGAATGCAATGTCATTCAGGAAGTCGAGTTCTTCGCAGCTTACTTCGTACAGTTTGCTCATACCGTGGTGTGTTTCATACATCTTCTGTCCTACAGTTTCGTAATCACCTTTTTCCAAAGCATCGCAAACGTCAAGCACACGCTGAATTTCTTCTATAACGTATTCAGCACGCATGTAGTCTTCTTCAGAAACTTCTCCTTTCACTGCATTAAGCATATCCATTGTACAGTCGCGAAGGAATTCTACTTCAGGATGAGTTTTCTTGATTGCAGCAACTACATTTTCGCAGCTCTGGCGACGTTTGTTGTATGCAGAAGAAGCAAGTTCGTGTTTAACGACTGAGTCAACAAGAACAAGTCTGTAACCTTCCGGTTTGAATGGGAAATACTGATATTCCAAAGAACGGCAATCCAAACGAATCAAGCTGCCTTCTTTACCGAATACTGATGCAAACTGGTCCATGATACCGCAATTTACACCGCAGTAGTTGTGTTCAGTAGCCTGACCAACTTTGGCCAATTCGAATTTATCTATTTTGTTTTCACCAAACAAGTCGTTCAATGCGAATGCGTAAGTTGATTCCAAAGCTGCTGATGAAGACATACCTGCACCGAGAGGTACATCACCTGCAAATGCAGTGTTGAAACCTTTAACGTTTACTCCGCGTTTAATCATTTCGCGGCATACTCCGAAAATGTATCTTGCCCAGCTTGCAGATGGAGCATCTTCTTCATTAAGACCGAATTCTACATAATCTTTCAAGTCGATTGAATAAGCACAAACCTTGTCAGTTCCGTTAGGTTTGATTTCTGCCATCATACCTTTGTCAACTGCTCCAGGGAATACAAATCCGCCATTATAATCAGTGTGTTCACCTATAAGGTTGATACGTCCCGGTGAAGCATATATATATCCGGTTGTACCGTCGAAATGTTTTTGGAAACGACTTCTTACAAATTCTATGTCCATGATTGTAAATTATTAAAAGGTTAATATAATAAAATATCATGACAGTGCTAAAGATGTACTGTCATGATATTCAGGTTAATTATTCTACAGGAATATCTTTATTTACATTCTTGCATCCTACAAGACCGTAGAACAGAAGATAAGCGAGGGCAAGTACAATTACCCAATAACTGTTCATGAAACCTGCAACGTCTGCTACCCAACCTTGGATAAGAGGAAGAATACCTCCACCACAAACAAGTACCATAAACAATCCTGAAGCAGCAGCAATATATTTTCCTAAACCTTCAACAGCAAGGTTAAATATACTACCCCACATTATAGAAGTACATATACCTACTAAAACGAGATACATGGCATTAACAGGAACTTTAGCCAATCCGAATGACAGGCTGCCTGTTGCACTTTGTTGAAGAACTGGTAGGTCAACCATAGTTTGTGTAGAAGAGAAAATAGCGAACAATACCAATAACAGACCAAGACCGGAAGTGAATATCATCATTGCACGACTTGAAACTTTTGCTCCTAATGATGCACCGGCCAAACGACCTACAAGCATCAGCAACCAATATGTACCTACTACGAAACCTGCTATTGTAGTGTTTATTCCGGCTCCACCTTTACTTGCCTCTTCTGTAAGGAATAGATTCAATGTACCAGGAACTCCGACTTCAATTCCGACATATACAAATATTGCTATTGCTCCTAATACGAAATGGCGGAAACGAAGTACTCCTTTCATCAAATGACCTATAGGTTCTGTTGCTTTTGCAGCAGCCGGTTCAGGTATGTTTACAAATAGTAATACTATGAATGCCAGTGCAAATACAGCCATAGCTGTGTACATAACAGGGAAAATCTGTGAGATTGTAGCCTTTTCAACAGAGCCTGCAATAAGGATACCTACAAACATCGGTGTAATGGTTGCCATTACAGAGTTGAATGATCCACCAATCTGTATTAACTGGTTTCCTTTGTTTCCTTCACCTCCAAGTTTGTTAAGCATAGGGTTTACTACAGTATTGAGCAGACACATTGAGAAACCTGAAATGAAAGCTCCTACCAGATAAACTGCAAATGCAGATGATGGTGACGCATGTCCTGAAAGATATTGTACACCGACACCGATGAAACCTACGGCAACAGCTATAAGTGCAGTCTTTTTATATCCGACTTTAGTTAATAAAATTCCACTTGGAATACCCATTACTGCATAAGCAATAAAGTTACCAAGGTTACCTAACATTCCGAGTGCATTAGATACTGAAAATTGATTCTTTAATACGATTCCCATTGGGGCGGCAAGATTGGTTACGAAAGCAATCATACCGAAAAGGAAAATCATAGTAATGATTGCAATGAATTTGCCATTTTGTTTTTGTTGGTTCATAATTTGTTTAAGAGATAAAATGATTAATTATTAGGTTTATTATTTTTCTATTCCAAATTTGTAGACTGTTACCTGATGATATGTTTCACCCGGTACGAGTACTGCTGAAGGGAAATGTCCCTTATTAGGTGTGTCAGGGAATCTCTGAGCTTCAAAACATATAGCACTTCTTGCAGGGAATGTTGCTCCATGATAGCCTTTGAATCCGCTGTGCCAGTTTGCTGTGTATAATTGTACACCAGGCTCTGTTGTGTAAACTTCAAGGCTTCTTCCGCTGTTCGGCTCAATGCATTTTGCAGCAAAAGTCAGTGTGCCCTGTTCCTCTTTATTCAGAACATAACAGTGGTCATATCCGGCTCCAAAGATTAGCTGCTGGAACTTGTCATTGATTCTGCTACCCACTATTTGCGGTGTTCTGAAATCCATAGGAGTGCCTTCTACCTTGCTTATTTCCCCTGTTGGTATAGACACTTCATCTATAGGAGTATAGAAATCTGCATTGATTGTAAGAATATTGTTCTCTACTGATGCTGTAGGAGCCTTAACTCCTGACAGGCTGAAGAAAGCATGGTGTGTGAGATTTATCAAAGTCTTTTTGTCGGTAATGGCTGTATATGTTATTATCAGCTCATTATCGTTGGAAAGAGTATAAACTACTGTGATGTCAAGATTGCCTGGGAATCCTTCTTCACCGTCTTTTGACAGATAATGCAGAGTGACACTCTGTTTGCTTGTCTGTTCTGCATCCCATACTCTTGCGTGGAAACCTGTAGGACCACCGTGCAGTGAGTTAAGACCGTTGTTTATGGTAAGGTTATATTCCTTTCCGTCGAGTTTGAATTTTCCTTTTGCAATTCTGTTGCCATATCTTCCTATCAGTGTGCTCAAGAACGGTTCAGGACTGTTGATAACGTTTTCTATCGTGTCATGTCCCTGGATTACATTTTCAATGTTTCCGTTTTTGTCTGGAACCATTATAGTAAGTATAGCTCCACCATAGTTTGTTACTGCAATTTCTGCATTGTTATCGTTTGACAGAATAAATAAATCAGTTTCTTTCCCGTTTATTGTTTTCTGAAAATCGGCTCTTTTCAGGCCGCTTAAATTGTTTTCATTGTAAAACGTGTTGTCCATATATTAAAAAATCTTTTTATTTACACATCGTTCAAATTGTTGTGCAAATAAAAAGATTTTCTTTAAATTTCCCAAACATTTTCTCTGAAAAAGAAGCAGTATTTACCTTTTATAAACATTATGATGTTGATATGTTCATTTTTGAGGGTACAATACAATAAGGTCTGATACAATAAATGTACTTCCGCCTACGAATATCAAATCGTTCTCCGATGCATTTCTTTTTGCAGCTTCCAATGCATCTTTTACGCTCTGGTAGGCTGCTCCATGCAGACCGTGGCTGTTTCCTATCTTCATAACTTCCTCTGCCGGCAATGCTCTTTTTACTGATGCCTGAGTGAAATAATATGTAGCATCCGATGGAAGCAAAGATATAACCCCATTGATATCTTTGTCATTTACCATACCTATTATAATATGCAGTTTGTCATAATGCATGGAGGCTAACTGTTCGGCTATGTACTGCATACCTCCTATATTATGTCCCGTGTCGCATATCACTTTAGGTCTTTCCTCCAGTTTCTGCCATCTTCCCATAAGCCCTGTAGTCTCGCACACATGGGCAAATCCGGCTCTGATATTATCTTCCTTTATGTTATATCCTATTCTGATAAGTTCTTTTACTGCATTTAAGATGGTATTTGTGTTTTTAGTCTGACACATTCCTCCAAGTTCACCGTATAGGTCTTTCATTTCGTCTGTCTGATAGAGCCAGTGTCCGTCTTCGGTCCTTTCAGCTTCGTTTATTACTTGTGAATCTTGTGCAAATGTTATTGCCGCATTACATTCGATAGCCTTTGAAAGGAACACCTCTTTGGTTTCAGAAGTATATTCTCCTACTATTACAGGTGTATTTTCTTTTATGATTCCGGCTTTCTCTTTGGCTATTGCCGACAGAGTATGGCCGAGGAATTGCGTATGGTCAAGGCTTATGTTCGTTATGATGCTCAAATCCGGATTTATAATGTTTGTGCAGTCCAATCTTCCTCCCAATCCAACTTCTATTACAGCTACATCTACTTCTTTTTCAGCAAAATACATAAAAGCCATAGCCGTTGTAAGTTCGAAGAAAGAAGGGTGGAGAGGTTCGAAAAAGCTCTTGTGCTCATTTACGAAACGTATTACGAAATCCTCCTCTATAGGCCGGCCGTTTACTCTTATACGTTCGCTGAAGTCTACAAGGTGTGGCGATGTATAAAGTCCTGTCTTATACCCCGCATTCTGAAGGATGGCTGCTATAGTGTGAGAGCAAGACCCTTTGCCGTTTGTTCCTGCTATGTGTATGGTCTTGAATCTTTTGTGGGGGTGCCAGAAATGTTCGTCAAGTTTGTAGGTGTTGTCAAGCCCTTCTTTGTATGCATCTTTGCCCACATTCTGGAACATCGGGGCACAATTGAACAGATAGTTTATAGTATCTTTGTAGCTCATTTTTCTATGTATCTTTTATGAAAATTCTATGTATTGAAAAAACGCTCCAAGCATTGGAAAAAAATGCTTAGGCGTTTTATCTTAAATGA
Source organism: Bacteroides sp. (assembly GCF_019417265.1). Lineage (GTDB taxonomy): Bacteria > Bacteroidota > Bacteroidia > Bacteroidales > Bacteroidaceae > Phocaeicola. The sequence goes on along the minus strand of NZ_DXVR01000074.1, from coordinate 9,760 downwards.
CGAAGCGTTTTACTTAAAATGACGAAGCGTTTATTTTAAGGCTTGGAATTGCTCTATAAGCGATGTGAGATTGGCGGTGAAAAGTCTGGCTGAAATAGCCAAAAGTATTATACCGAAGAATTTTCTTATCACATATATACCGCCTTTACCCAAGAAACGCTCGATTACATCGGTCAGTTTTAAAACTATGAATACCCAAACCATGTTTAGGACAAGTGCAAGAATAATGTTTATCGGTGCATATTCGGCTCTTAAAGACAATAGTGTGGTGAATGCTCCGGCACCTGCCAACAGTGGAAAAACCAAAGGTACGAGAGTGGCTTCCTTTATCGGACCTGTATTTTTGAAAATCTCAATGTCAAGAATCATCTCAAGCGACATCATGAATATTACGAAGGCACCGGCAACAGCAAACGATGCAATGTCTACCTGAAAAAGTCTCAGCATCATGTCGCCCGCATAGAAGAATCCCAATAGGAGTGCAAAAGCTATCAGAGTCGCTTTCATGGCATTGACCGGCCTGCCTTTCTGTTTTAGGTCAAGAATGATTGGAATAGAACCAATGATGTCTATTACGGCAAACAGTACGATGAATGCACTGAGAAATTGCTGAAAGTCAAAAGCACCGAACATAGGCGATGCAGCCAGTTGTACATATAAGCTTTTCATTTTTGGTGATATTTATTGTCGATACAAAGGTACAAAAAAAATATATTCAACAAAGTCTGACCGACGGCTAACTATTAGCCCCGATTACATATTTTATTTTGAAATAAAACGACTTATTATGTAAATCAATTAATAAAAATACTAAAATACACAAGGCTACAGGTGGATGGATACAAAATATATTGTTAACTTTGTATGTTAAAATAAGGATTTATACTCATTTAATTTAACGAACCATGAAAGTTTCAATGTATGACACATTATTGGAGTTGCCTTTATTCCAGGGGTTGACTAAAGAGAACATTACGAGTATTATCGAGAAAGTTAAAATGGGGTTTCATAAATATGAAGCCAAACAGAATATAGCAATACAGGATGCTAAATGCAACAGCCTGATTTTTATCCTCGACGGTAGTGTGGCAATAACTACTACCGACGAAAAATATAATTTCAAGATAGAGGAACAGGTGAACGGCCCTTACATAATAGAGCCGTATTCTCTTTTCGGAATGCATACTAAATTCAATGCTACCTATGCAGCTATGGGAGATGTGGATACGTTGAATATAGATAAGGGGTATATCCTGACCAATTTATGTAAGTTTGAGATATTCAATCTGAATTATCTGAATATACTGAGCAACAGGGCACAGAATGCCAACAATAAACTTTGGAACTCACACATTGGCAATACACACGAAAAACTTAAAAACTTCCTTGCTCTCAGGTGTATAATTCCTAAAGGGAAAAAGACTCTGTATATAACAATGGAGGATTTGGCTTCGCTGATAGACGATACAAGAATCAATGTATCGAGGGCACTGAATGAACTGCAGGAAAAAGGTGTATTGGTTCTTAGCAGAAAGAAAATAATCTTAAATGATTTCGCTCAGTTGATAAGCGAAGTTGAAAGTATGGAAAACGACTGATTTATGGTCGATGATATATGTATAATTTAGAGATAGTAGACGATATGAATAATCCATTTTTGCAAATATATAATACACCGCATGATACTACCCCGTTCGACAGGATAAAAATCACAGATTTTGAACCTGCCATAAGGGAGGGAATGAAGATTGAAGATGATGAAATAGAGAGAATTGTCAGCAATACCAATGAACCGGATTTTGCAAATACCATATTGGCACTTGAACAGTCCGGAAAACTGCTTGACAGGGTTACTACCGTATTTTTCAATCTTATGAGTGCGGAAACGAATGACGAGCTTGATGCTATTGCTGAAAAGATGATGCCGGAGCTTACGGAGCATAGCAATAATATCAGCCTGAATCCTGTCCTGTTTGAGAAGGTGAAAAGTGTATATGGCAGAAAAGACAGTATGGAACTTACGCCGGAAGAAAGCCGTTTGCTTGAGAAAACTTATGACGGATTTGTCCGAAACGGAGCCAATCTTGATGAAAAAGACAAGGAAACATTCAGAAAACTGTCTGCCGAACTTAGTTCTCTTACTTTGAAATTCTCGCAGAACCATCTGAAAGAAACAAATAAATTCGAGCTGCATATCACTGACAGTAAGGATTTGGAGGGTTTGCCTGAAAGTGCCGTTGAGGCGGCAGCTCATACTGCAAAGGAAAAAGGTAAGGAAGGATGGGTGTTCACACTGCAGGCTCCAAGTTATGTGCCTTTCATGAAATACAGCAAAATCAGGGAACTCAGAAAGCAGATGTATATGGCGTATAACACCCAGTGTACGCATAACGACGAGCTTGACAATAAGGATATAGTGAAGCAATTGGTGAACAAACGTATGGAGATAGCACAACTGCTCGGATTTGAAACCTATGCAGACTATGTTCTGAAAAAAAGAATGGCCGAGAACAGCGAGAATGTTTATAAACTTCTGAATGACCTTCTCGAAGCATATTCTCCTGCAGCACACAAGGAAATAGAAGAAATAAAGCATTTGGCAGAACAGACAGAGGGTGAAGGCTTTGAACTTATGCCATGGGACTTCTCTTTCTATGCTGAAAAACTGAAAAATGAGAAATACAGTCTTGATGAAGAAGCATTGAGGTCTTATTTTGAACTTGAAAACGTAAAGAAGGGTGTATTCGGGCTTGCGACAAGATTGTATGGAATAACATTCAGAGAAAATAAGGATATTCCTGTATATCATCCTGATGTGCAGGCTTTTGAGGTTTTCGATGAAGACGGTACATTTCTTGCAGTACTTTATACAGACTTCCATCCAAGAGCCGGGAAACGTTCCGGAGCATGGATGACGAGCTATAAGGAGCAGTGGATTGAAAATGACGGAACAAACAGCCGTCCGCATGTATCGGTAACAATGAATTTCACCAAACCTACAGCTGAGAAGCCGGCTCTTCTGACATTCTCCGAAGTGAATACATTCCTGCATGAATTCGGTCATGCCTTGCACGGTATGTTTGCAAACACCAGGTTTCAGTGTATGAGCGGAACCAATGTATATTGGGATTTTGTAGAACTTCCGTCGCAGATTATGGAAAATTTTGCTGTAGAAAAAGATTTTCTGAATACTTTTGCCAAGCATTATCTGACCGGCGAACCTATACCTGAAAACCTGATTAAGAGTATAGTGGATTCACAGAATTTTAATGTGGCATATGCATGTCTGCGACAATTGAGCTTCGGACTGTTGGATATGGCCTGGTACACGAGAAAGGAGCTATTCGACGGTGATGTGAAGGCTTATGAAAAGAAAGCATGGGAGAAAACACAGCTTCTGCCTCAGGTGGACGAAACATGCATGAGTGTGCAGTTCGGGCATATTATGTCTGGTGGATATTCGGCCGGATATTACAGCTATAAATGGGCTGAGGTACTCGATGCCGATGCATTCTCGGTGTTTAAGGAAAAAGGTATTTTCAATAGAGAAGTGGCACAGTCATTCCGAGATAATATCTTGTCAAAGGGTGGAACAGAACATCCAATGACATTATATAAACGTTTCCGCGGACAGGAACCGGGAATAGAAGCATTACTGATAAGAAACGGAATAAAATAGATTATCCTGCAATGAAGAAATACATTATATATATATTGATGTTGCTGCCATTATTGGTATGCGGATGCAATCAGGAGGACGATGTGTTTGAGATTTTCTCAAGTGGGCAATGGAGGGTAAACAATTATTATACCGATTGCAACTGGAACAATCTCGCATATAAACCCGGCAAACCTGTGCTTACGACAGAAAGCGACCTGAAGATAGTCAATTCGTACACTGTTGTATTCGAAAAAGACGGTACAATGAGTGGGCAGATAGACGGAGGAACATTTTCAGCGAAATGGAATGCAGATGCTAAAGACAGGAGTTTCAGTATAACGGATATCAAGGCTGCGATAAGTCTTAGCGGAAGAAATGCCGAATTTATCAACAGACTTAAAAATGTCAGGTATTATCAGGGCGACAGTAAAACGATGCAGTTGGCTCCACAGGATAAAACTACATATATACAATTTAACCACAGATAAAACAGGAAAGCATGGAACAGGAAAACAAACAGGAAATATTAGACAGAAGATATATGCGTATGGCCCGTATATGGGCAGAAAACTCTTACTGCAAGCGTCGTCAGGTGGGAGCGTTGATAGTAAAGGACAAAATGATTATCTCTGATGGGTATAACGGAACTCCATCCGGATTCAGCAATGTTTGTGAAGATGAAGACGGACTGACTATACCTTACGTGCTTCATGCTGAGGCTAATGCGATAACAAAAATTGCACGTTCAAACAACAGCAGCGACGGTGCTACTATGTACGTTACTACTTCTCCATGCATAGAGTGTGCAAAGCTTATAATCCAGGCCGGAATAAAAAGGCTGGTATATGGAGAAAAATACAGGCTGGAGGATGGGATAAATCTTTTGAAGAAAGCCGGGATAGATGTGATTTATCTCGAAAACAATGAATAATATCAGAATAACATAAAATCTATACAGATATGGATAATAAATATAAACGTTTCATGCCGATATTGCTTGCTGTCGGTATAGTGATAGGGATAGCGATAGGTGTGTTTTACAATAATCTTTATTCGGGAAATAAGTTGGGTGTTATAAAAGGCTCATCTAACAAGATTAACGCATTGCTTAGAATCGTGAACGATTCGTATGTGGATACGGTTAAAATGACGGACCTTGTGGAAAAAACCATGCCGTTGATTCTTTCGGAACTTGACCCGCATTCTTCGTATATACCTGCCAAGGATTTGGAGGAAGTAAACTCCGGACTTAAGGGGCATTTTAGCGGAATAGGAATACAGTTTACTATCAAGGATGACACGATACATGTAAATAGCGTGATTCCCGGAGGACCGTCTGAAAAGGTAGGTCTGATGGCCGGCGACCGTATCATAGAAGTGGATGATTCTGCTTTCGTTGGAAAGAAGGTGACTAACAGCGAAGCGATGAAAAGACTTAAGGGCGAAAAAGGTAGTAAAGTTAAACTTGGTATATTCCGTCCGGGAGAGAAAGAAACATTGTATTTTACTATCATAAGAGGTGACATCCCTGTAAAGAGTGTGGATGCGGCTTACCTTATAGATGGTAAATGGGGATTTGTAAAGGTTAATAAGTTTGGTGAAACTACATATCCTGAACTTCTGTTTGCATTGGCTAAACTCAATCAGGAGAATATGCAGGGACTGATAGTCGACCTTAGAGGAAACACCGGAGGATATATGGCTGCTGCCATTCAGATGGTAAATGAATTCCTTCCTGCAAACAAACTTATAGTATATACAGAGGGTAGAAAGTATCCAAGAGAAAACTACACATCAAACGGTACAGGCAGCAATCAGAATCTGCCAATTGTGGTGTTGGTGGACGAAGGCTCTGCCTCTGCAAGTGAGATTTTTGCAGGAGCAATACAGGATAACGACCGTGGAACTATCATAGGAAGACGTTCGTTTGGTAAAGGTCTTGTTCAGCAGCCTATCGAGTTCAGCGACGGTTCTGCAATCAGACTTACCATAGCAAGATATCACACACCTTCCGGAAGATGCATACAGAAGCCGTATGAACAGGGGAATGGTGCTGAATATGAGATGGATATATTGACCAGATATGAACATGGAGAGTTCTTCTCGGCTGACAGTATCAAGCAGAACACGGAAGAGATATATTACACGGGATTAGGACGTCCGGTATATGGCGGAGGTGGTATAATGCCTGATATATTTGTGCCGCACGATACTATAGGTATGACTTCTTATTTCCGTATGGCTGCAAATCGTGGATTGATAATTAGATATGCTTTCGACTATACAGACCAGAACAGAAATAAACTTATGGAATATAAGAACGGAGATGAACTGGTAGATTATCTGAAGAAACAGAACTTGCTTGTAAATTTCTCAAAATGGGCAGAAAAGAAAGGTCTGAAAAGAAGAAACAATATGCTTATTACTTCAAAAGAGTTGTTTGAGATAGGCATCTACGGCAATATCATATATAATATGATTGGTATTGAAGAGTATATTAAGTATCTTAACAAGACAGACAAGACTGTTTTAAAGGCTGTTGAGGTTCTTGAAAAGGGTGAATCTTTCCCAAAAGCTAAGGAAACAGAATCAGTAACGGAAGATGCCAATAAGGAATGATGGAAGAAAAAAAGGATATCAGAAAGCGTATTGCTGAAACCAAGAAGCAATATACTGACGAGCAACTCAGAACATTGTCCTCCGACATTGTGAAAAGGTTGGAGGATAATGTTGTACTGAAATGCTCGAAAACTGTATTGCTGTATTATTCCCTGCCGGACGAGGTTTATACACACGACTGGGTAGAGCGGTTGAGTAAAGAGAAAACTGTACTTTTGCCCGTTGTCAATGGTGAGGAACTTGAACTGAAAATCTACTCCGGAAAGGAAAGTATGCAGAAAGGTAATTTCAATATTGACGGACCGGTGGGAGAGGTGTTTGATGATTTAATTTCTATCGATGCAGCCATAATACCAGGCGTTTCGTTCGACAGGCTTGGAAACCGGCTTGGAAGAGGGAAGGGGTATTATGACCGTTTTCTGAAGAAACTGAATACATTCAAGATTGGCGTGTGTTTCGGCTTTCAGCTAAGCGATGAAATACCTCATGATGAATATGATGTAGTAATGGATGAAGTCTGGACTGAAGAAGGATATGTCAGCAAAAAATAATATCGGTAATGACCTGGGCTCCTACGTGGGAGTTCAGGTTTCTTATTAATATTTCGCGCCCCATCTGCAGTTCCTGCCGAATGACGGATGAGGACAGTTGTACATAGAGTGTCTGATTCTTTATGTATATGTTTGTGGTGTGTTTGAATATCACCGGTCCTACAATATCTTTCCAAGAATCTATAAGCCTGTACTGATTCAAAGGAGTTTCCAGCCCTTCCTGGCGCAGAAGTTGCATTATTACATCGCCGAGTTTTTCCGTGTTGTTACGCTTCATTCTCTATCTCCTTTCTTTCAGAAATGTTTCCGTTGGTTACTTCAAACAGTTTATAATCCTTGTCTATTTTCTTTAGAATCTTATCCAAATGGTCGCGGTTGGTGTCGGTTACAAATATCTGGCCGAAATTATCCCCGGCCACAAGTTTTACTATCTGCTCTACTCTGTGCGCATCGAGCTTGTCGAAAATATCGTCAAGCAATACTATCGGTGTGGTGCTGCTTCCTGTACGTTTCAGGAAATCGAATTGTGCAAGCTTTAATGCTATCAGGTAAGTCTTGTTCTGACCTTGTGAGCCTTCGCGTTTGATGGGAAACTCTCCAAGTTTCATTATGAGGTCGTCCTTATGGATTCCTTTCAGTGAATAGCCCATGATGAAATCGCGCTGTCTGCTTTCGCGGATTATGGATAGCAGATTGCCCTGAGAAGCATGCGATTCGTATTCAAGGCTTACGGTTTCCATATTCTCGGAAATGAATGAGTAATATGACTGGAAGACTTTGATAAACTCATCTATGAACAGTTTACGCTTTTTATAAACTATTTCACCGGCTGATGCCATCATTTCTTCCCACACGTTCATAAGCTCCGGTTCAGGCTCTATTTCTGATTTTAACAGAGTGTTGCGTTGCTGCATGGCCTTGTTGTAACGTATCAGAGCATCAAGATACTCTCTGTCAAACTGCGAGATGACAACGTCGATAAACCGGCGGCGTTCTTCGCTTCCTCCCGAGATAAGTACCGAGTCTGAAGGCGAAACCATGACAAGAGGGATGAGGCCTATATGGTCGGACAGACGTGTGTATTCCTTCTTGTTGCGCTTGAACTGTTTCTTTTGTTTACGCTTCAAACCGCAATATACCTCCTCCGGTTCAGCATTGTCAGTCTGATAGAATCCCTGGATGACGAAGAAATCTCTATCGTGGAGTATATTCTGAGTATCGATAGGATTAGTGGCACTCTTGCAGAACGAAAGATAATATACTGCATCCATAAGGTTGGTCTTGCCCATTCCGTTACGGCCTATGATACAGTTCATTTTAGGCGAGAAAGATAGTTCAGCCTGTTCTATATTCTTATAATTTAATATCGAGATGCGTTTTAGCCACATAATTTACTACTGTTTTAGGCACAAAATTAACAATAAAAGCAGGATTGGTAAAAAAAGATGCCGACAAATTTCGTTTATAAACATAAATAAATTACTTTTGCTGTCCGAAATACACATTGAAAATAATAATAAAAAATAATATAACAATGAGTCAACAAAAAAACACAAATGATTTGCTGAACATGGAAGAAACTATCAGCAATTCAGAAGCATTCCTTATCAAAAACAAAAATTTATTATTGGGTGCAGTTATTGCTTTGGTAGTAATAGTAGGTGGATACATGGCTTATACGAACTTTGTGTCTGAACCTAAAGAACTGAAAGCTTCGGAAGCAATCTTCAAGGGAGAGAAATATTTCGGTGTTGATAACTATGAAGCTGCTTTGAACGGCGACAGCCTTGGATATGCAGGTTTTGTGAAGCTGGCTGATGAATTCAGCGGAACAAAAGCCGGTAATCTTGCTAATGCATATGCAGGTATCTGCTACGCACAGCTTGGTAAATACGAAGATGCTGAAAAATATTTGAGTAAATTCGTCGGTGATGATTTATTGGTTGCTCCTGCTGTGTTGGGAACTTTGGGTAACTGCTATGCTCAGATGGGACAGTTGGATAAAGCAGCTGAAACTCTTATTAAAGCAGCAAAGCGTGCAAATAGTGTTTCTTTGAGTCCTATTTATCTGATTCAGGCAGGACAGATTCTTGAAAAGCAGGGTAAGAATTCTGAAGCAGTTGAAGCATATAAGACTGTGAAAAAAGATTATGCAAATTCTTATCAGGCTATGGATATCGATAAATATATAGAACGCGCTTCTATAAAATAATTTATAAATCTGTTTCAGGCACGGATTTCCGGCGTGGTGGAATGACTACGCAAATAAGGAGTTCCGTGCTTGTTTTTTTTATAATAACATATTAACTCAAAAACTCAATAAAATTATGGCAACAGCATATCACAACCTCTCAGATTACGATTTTAATTCTGTACCTGATGCTTCTGGAATGAGATTCGGAATAGTAGTATCAGAATGGAACAGCAATATTACAGGAGCGTTACTTGAAGGTGCGGTAAAGACTTTAAAGAAACATGGAGCAAAAGACGAAAACATACATGTTCAAACTGTACCGGGAAGTTTTGAGCTTACTTACGGAGCTGCACAAATGATAAAGAGTAATAAGTTTGATGCGATAATAGCTATAGGATGCGTTGTAAGGGGTGATACTCCGCATTTTGACTATGTTTGTGCGGGTACGACACAGGGTATAGCACATCTGAATGCAACTACCGATGTCCCAGTTATTTATGGTCTGATTACTACCAATACAATGGAGCAGGCAGAAGACAGAGCCGGTGGTAAATTGGGTAACAAGGGAGATGAATGTGCGATTACTGCAATAAAAATGATAGACTTTTCTTGTAGATTAAAAAAATAGTTGTATCTTTGCAACGCAATTGAAAAAAGCAGGTATCCTGCTTAGAGTAAATGGCGAAAGGGCAAATACCAGAGTGGCCAAATGGGGCAGACTGTAAATCTGCTGGC
>NZ_DXVR01000073.1:0-15059 GCF_019417265.1 Bacteroides sp. | reverse complement strand
TTCCATGTTCATCATCATTGTGATAGGCACACCACCTGCAATCCATTCAGCAGCAGGAGCAGTAGTGTTGCGTACTGATGACATATAACCTGTCTTACCGCTTGCGATAAGCAATGAAGCAGTGTAACCGAGTGAGTAGCAGTAGTCTGCATCGAAGTTAGATGGAGCAGCGCAACGTCCTTCGTAACCGAAGAAGTGGTGTTGTGCAGAGAACTTACCTGTGAACTTGCCTTCAGCCTTCCATGCAGCAAGTTTCTTTGCAACCATTTCAGAAAGAAGTTTTTCTGTTTCGATAAGTGATACCTGTACGTTTCCGTGTGGGTCGCGGTCGAGTGACAACTGACGAGCTACACCTTCCGGAAGAGAAGCATAGATAGCTGAGTTTTCAGCAGAAAGTTTGCTGATGATGTATTCACGCTGCTTGTTAGGTTCGATGCTGTTGAATTCTTCGCCGTTAGCAGCAAGGAAGTCGTTCAATTCAGCGATAAGAGCCTTCATAGCTGGGATGAACTCGATAAGACCTTCTGGGATAAGAACTGTACCGAAGTTGTTTCCTTCTGCAGCACGGTTAGCAACAGCCTGTGCGATGTAAGTTACAACATCGTCAAGTGACATATTCTTAGCTTCAACTTCTTCAGAGATGATACAGATGTTTGGCTGAGTCTGAAGAGCACATTCAAGAGCGATGTGAGAAGCAGAACGTCCCATCAATTTGATGAAGTGCCAGTACTTGCGGGCTGAGTTACAGTCACGTTCGATGTTACCGATAACTTCTGAGTAAGTCTTACAAGCAGTATCGAAACCGAATGAAGTTTCAATCATTTCGTTCTTCAAGTCACCGTCGATAGTCTTAGGACAACCGATTACCTGTACGCCATAGTTCTTGGCAGCATAGTATTCAGCCAATACACAAGCGTTAGTGTTAGAGTCGTCACCACCGATGATAACCAAAGCCTTGATACCAAGTTCTTTAAGGATTTCGTAACCTTTTTCGAACTGTTCTTCTTTTTCAAGTTTTGTACGACCTGAACCGATGATATCGAAACCACCTGTGTTACGGTATTCGTCGATGATATCAGCAGTAAGTTCTTTATATTTGTGGTCTACCAAACCGCCGGGACCAAGGATAAATCCGTAAAGCTTGTTGTTAGGATTAAGTTTCTTGATACCGTCGAAAAGACCTGAGATTACGTTGTGTCCACCCGGAGCCTGTCCACCAGACAAGATAACACCAACATTCATTTCTGCAGTGTTCTGAGCCTGTCCTTCAACGAACTGAATCAAAGGCATTCCGTATGTATTAGGGAACAACTTTTTGATAGCTTCCTGGTCGGCTACTGACTGAGTAGCTTCACCTTCTTTCACTGCAACCGCACCTCTCAGGGCTTTAGGTAATTTTGGCTGATAAGCAGCTCTTGCAATTTGTAATGCACTTTTTGTCATAATTCTAATAATTTATTTATATAAAGGTGTATGTATATTTTCGGTATATAAAACGCTTCGTCGTTTCACATAAAACGCTTCGTCATTTTCTCCCAAACGCTTCGTCGTTTTTTCTGAAGACTTTTTGCGCCCTCACGCGACATCGTACAAACGCATACCCGCGAGTTTTTTAACTCGTGCAAATTTCGCTTTTTTTTCGGAAATACGAAAATGAGAGATAAAAAATTTACACAGCAAGAATATTATTTGACAAAAAGGTATAGATATTTCAACAAAAGCACTATCTTTACGTCAAATTCATTTTATTCACTAATTAAACACTTTGATTTATGGCTAAAAGAAGAGACTTGAAGAAACATGTAAACTATATTTCTGACGTAATGGTTGGTATGTGTATCGTCGAAAGCATGAACTGCGATAACGAAAGAAGAGAAGCGATAGGCGACCTTGCAGGAAAAGTCCTTGACCTTCGTGCAGACATCGTAAGCCGCATAAGCCATACTGAACCGGGCAACGTAAAGGCTTTCTACAAGAAACTGAAAGATGATTTTAACACACAGATTGAAGAAGTTTTCAAAAAACTGAACGAAAAATAAGCCCGACGCACAAGAAATGAAGAAAGCACTTTTTAGCTTTATATATTTCAAGCTGTTGGGATGGAAAGCTGAGGTCAATGTCCCGGACTATGACAAATGCATAATCTGTGCGGCTCCCCACACCACGAACTGGGACCTTATCATCGGCAAACTGTTCATAGGTGCCATAGGGCGAGAATCCGGCTTCTTCATGAAGAAGGAATGGTTCTTCTTCCCGTTGGGATACCTGTTCAGATGGATGGGAGGAATACCGGTAAACAGAGGCAAACGCACTTCGCTGGTAGAAAGCACAGTGGAACTTATCAGGAAAAGCCCTAAATTCCATTTGGCCATCACTCCGGAAGGAACACGTTCGGCAAACCCTAACTGGAAAAAGGGATTTTATTTCATTGCCAATGGAGCCGGAATACCGATTGTACTTATCGGAATAGACTATCAGAAGAAATGCATCTACGCCAATAAGGCTGTTATGCCTACAGGCGACATTGATAAAGACATGCGCGAGATCAAACTATACTTCAAGGATTTCAAAGGCAAGTATCCGGAGAAATTCGATTTAGGAGAAATATAACAGAAAAAGACCGCCCGGAATCACTTCCTGACGGTCTTTTCTGTTTATCAAGATAACATTATTACAAAACAAAAAGATTACTTCTTGACAATAGGGCTGCTCCTACCGCATTAGCCTTTTCCTTCAATTCCGACAATACGATATCAGAATCGCGGTACATCATATTCAGCGTGTGCTTTCTGATGGCAGATATCACAGGATGCAGAAGATAATCGCCTACTCTTGACAAATCTCCTCCTATTATAACCTGCTCCGGATTGAAGATGTTTATCAGTCCTCCTATGTGACGGCCCAACTTCTGGCCAATCTCTTCCACAAGTTCTATGGCAAGCACATCTTCTCTTTCCACTGCATTGAATATATCATCAAGTTCTATTTCGTCAATTGATTTCTCTTTCAGCACGATAGAGCTTTCCCCGTTCTTCAGACGTTCGATGAATTTACGGTATAAAGCCGAACAAGACACCTCGGTTTCGATACATCCTTTCTTTCCGCAGTGACAAATCTGCTGATTGTCATATCCGAAATTGTGGCCGAACTCACCTGCGAAACCTGACATACCGTTGTAAAGCTTACCATCGATAATGACACCCATTCCCAGTCCCCAGCTCAGATTGATGAAAATCACATTTCGAGGACATCTCACCGAATGCAGCATATATTCGCCGTAAGCAGTGGTTCTGCTGTCATTGTCGACACATGCATTTATACCTATTCTGTCGGTAATCATCTCGCTTATAGGAGTCTGTGCAAAATTGAATGTACCGTAGCTGCAACCTGTCACCGGATTTACACGTCCGTGCAATGCCACACATACATTGAGATATTTATCCTTGTCATACGGCAATGAATTTATGTATGACAAAATCTCATCACACATATTATCCAGACATTCTACAGTATTTTCGCGTTTAAAAGGGATTCCGGTCTTATAGTCAACTATTTCCCCCTTGAAATTAACGACACAAAAACTCAGATATTTCCTCGCCGCCTCAACTCCGAGAAAGTAACCTGCATTAGGGTTTAAGCCATATAGGTTAGGATGTCTGCCCCCGTTAGTTTCCAATTTTCCATTATCGTCTACATATCCGTCTTCACACATTTCGTCTATCAACTTGGTAATGGTAGGAATACTTAAATCCATATCTTTCGACAGGTCAGTAATCGTAGCATCACTATTATAGATAAAATGTGTAATTATACGACGCTTCATCGTAGCATTTTTAGTGCCTTTCTTAATTTCATCCAATAGCCTCTGTCCCATATTTATATTTTTTATAGTATATGCCACAAAAATAATAGTTTTTTTTAATATCTCGCCTATAAAAAAATTTTTTTTATTTGCCTTTCTAATTTATGATAGGTATCTTTGCATAGTCATCAAAAAATCTTTGTTATAAGACATAGTTAACTAAATTTACAAACTAATAAAACCAAAAAATCATGAGAGTAATTATCGAACCGGATTATCAGTCAATCTCAAATTGGGCTGCTAACTACGTTGCAAAAAGAATCAATGAAGCTAATCCTACTAAAGAGAAACCTTTCGTATTGGGTCTTCCTACAGGATCATCTCCACTTGGTATGTACAAAGCTCTGATTGAACTGAACAAGCAGGGTAAGGTGTCATTCAAGAATGTTGTTACATTCAATATGGATGAATACGTCGGACTTCCTGAATCACACCCTGAAAGCTACCATTCTTTCATGTTCAATAACTTCTTCAATCATATTGATATCTGCAAGGAAAACATACATATATTGAACGGAAATGCTGCTGACCTTGAAGCTGAATGTGCTAACTACGAAAAGGAAATTGAAAAATTCGGTGGTATCGACCTGTTCCTCGGAGGTATAGGTCCTGACGGTCATATCGCATTCAACGAACCTGGTTCTTCACTTACTTCACGCACTCGCGTCAAGACTCTTACTACAGATACTATCATCGCAAACTCACGTTTCTTCGACAACGATGTAAACAAAGTTCCTAAGACTGCTCTTACTGTAGGTGTAGGCACTGTACTTTCTGCAAAAGAAGTATTGATTATCTGTAACGGACACAACAAGGCACGCGCATTGCAGCATGCAGTAGAAGGCGGTATCACACAGATGTGGACTATCAGCGCACTTCAGATGCACCAGCACGGTATAATCGTATGCGACGAAGCCGCTACTGACGAACTTAAAGTAGGTACTTACAAATACTTTAAGGATATAGAAAGAAATAATCTCTAATTATAAAAACAGGAGAAACTATGCGAACTAATCTTACATCGCAAATTTCACTGAACAATGTGTCTACACGCTATTATAAGCCTGAAAATGCAGTGGAACGTTCGGTCATCACAAGATTCGAAAAAATTACAACAAACATTTTCGAGTCAATGGACGAAGGTATCCAACAAATAGCCAGCGAAATAATAGCAAAGATACAGGACAGACAGCGCGAAGGGAAATTCTGCACTATAGCATTAGGTACAGGCTCATCACTTAGACCATTGTTTGCCGAATTGATACGCCGCCATAAAGACGAAGGAGTAAGTTTCAGAAACGTTATACTCTTCAACCTTTATGAATTCTACCCTATCAACGAAGGTGCAGGAAGCACATTCAGCCATCTGATGAAACAGTTCATCTCACAGGTTGACATTGACAGACAAAACATATTTACAATGGAAGGCAGCATCCCACAGGATGCAATAATCGACCATTGCAGACTATATGAACAAAGAATACAGACATTCGGCGGTATCGACATTGCTGTTTTGGGAATAGGCAGAAAAGGTATCATCGGTATGAACGAACCTGGTTCACAAGCCAGTTCATCTACACGCCTGATATTGCTTGACAGCACTTCACGTTCGGAAGCTGCACATAATCTTGGCGTTGACAATCTTCCTCCTTGCTCCATCACTATGGGTATCAAAACCATTCTTGGCGCAAGAAAGGTATTCCTCCTGGCATGGGGCGAAGACAAGGCAGAAATCATACGCAAGACTGTAGAGGAAAAGATTACAGACACACTGCCTGCATCATATCTTCAGATGCATACAAACGCAGTGGTTTGTACAGACCTTGCGGCTGCAGCATATCTGACAAGAATACAGCGTCCGTGGCTCGTTACAAACTGCGAATGGAACAACAAACTTATCAGAAGCGCTATCGTATGGTTGTGCCAGACATTGGGTAAACCAATCCTGAAACTCACAAACAAGGACTACAACGATAATGGTCTGAGCGAACTGCTTGCTCTTTACGGCTCTGCATATAATGTAAATATCAAGGTGTTCAACGACCTTCAGCACACCATCACCGGTTGGCCGGGCGGAAAACCTAACGCTGACGACACTTACCGTCCTGAAAGAGCCAAACCGTTCCCGAAAAGGGTTATCGTATTCTCTCCGCACCCGGATGACGATGTTATCTCAATGGGTGGTACACTGAGAAGACTCGTTCAGCAGGGACATGAAGTACACGTAGCATACCAGACTTCGGGTAACATTGCCGTAGGCGATGAAGAAGTGGTAAGATTCATGCACTTCATCAATGGTTTCAACCAGTTGTTCGACGACAGCAAGAACCAGACTATCAGCGACAAGTATGCCGAAATCAAGAAGTTCTTTGCCGAAAAGAAAGAGGGAGATATGGATTCAAGGGATATTCTTACCATCAAGGGACTTATCCGCAGAGGTGAGGCACGTACAGCATGTACTTACAACAATATTCCTTTGTCAAGATGTCACTTCCTCGACCTTCCTTTCTACGAGACAGGAAAGATAGAAAAGAATCCTATCAGTCTGCCTGATATCGAAATCGTTCTTAACCTTCTGAGAGAAGTAAAACCTCATCAGATTTATGTGGCCGGCGACTTGGCCGACCCGCATGGAACTCACCGAGTATGTACTGATGCGGTATTCGCCGCTATCGACGAAGAAAAGAATGCCGGTGCTGAATGGCTTAACGACTGTAGAATATGGATGTACCGTGGCGCATGGGCTGAATGGGAAATCGAGAACATCGAAATGGCTGTACCTTTGAGTCCGGAAGAATTGCGTGCCAAACGTAACTCAATCCTCAAGCACCAGTCGCAGATGGAAAGTGCTCCGTTCCTTGGCAACGACGAACGTCTGTTCTGGCAAAGAAGCGAAGACCGCAATCGCGGAACAGCATTGCTTTACGACGGATTAGGTCTGGCATGCTACGAAGCAATGGAAGCATTCGTCGAGTATAAGCCTCTATAAAGATTATTTCTAATACATTATAAAATCCTGCAAGGCTTAATGTTTTGCAGGATTTTTTGTTTTTAAGTCCATCTATATTATCTTTTTGGCAAAGTCACCTTAAACAGTTCGCTCGGTCTGTGTTCCTGATAGATTATATCAACCATACGATTTACTATCTCAGGATGCTGAGCGGCTATATCCTTATCCTCGTGGATATCGTTTTTCAAGTCATAAAGATGAGGAACACCCTTCTTAACCACAAGTTTCCAGTCGCCCATACGTACCGCCATCTGGTTTGTTTCATGAAACTCCCAGTACAGGAACTCATGCTCCTTCTGCTTTTCATCATTTCCTGTCAGAGTCGGAGCAAACGAGATACCGTCGAAGCAATCCCCCTCAAGTTCTTTATTTATATACTTCTTAGGGAACTTCTTGTCGCCTATAATCTCGCAGAATGTAGGCATAATGTCATAGAAAGCCAACTGATGGTCGTTCACAGTACCAGCCTGAACCTTAGCCGGCCATTTCACTATAAACGGCACTCTTATACCACCTTCGTAACACTGTCTTTTCAGGCCTCTCAGCTTGCCGTCCCTTCCAAAGAATTCCGGGTCGGCACCACCCTCTTCATGAGGACCGTTGTCGCTGCTGAAAATCACTATAGTATTCTCGTCAAATCCCTTTTCTTTCAGTTTTGCCATCACCTCACCCACGTATGCATCCAGACGTGTTATCATACCGGCAAACTCGGCATGAGTATGTACAGCCGCATTATATCTTCCGCCTTTGCTTCCACCCCAAGTCTTGTCATGGAAGAATTTCTTCTTATAGAACTTCAGAATAGAATCGTTAGGCTGAACCAGTTCGGCATGAGGAAGAGTATATGTGAAGAATCCGTAGAAAGGCTGGTCCGCCGTCTGCTTGTCGAGCCATTTCAGAGCCTCCTGATGAATCATATCAGCCGAATACTGCGTTCTTTTCCTGTAATCGTCGCCAGACATCGGATACTTGATATTATCATCGAGCGTAATTCTTATGGTAGCTGTATCACCGGCCGACTTGCTATATCTGTTCAGGAAGTTAGGATAGTACAGATGAGCCTGGAACTGGCAGATATAACCGTAGAACTCGTCCACTCCCTTCTTGTCCGGAGTAGAGGCAGAACCTTCATATCCTCCAGCCCACTTTCCGAACATACCTGTGGTATATCCGTTCTTTTTCATTATCTCAGGCAGAATGATATGATTCGGGTCATACGGCTCCTGTCCTACGACGGTATACTCGTCATTATCGCCGTACTTCATCAGCGGAGATTTTCCCCAATACTCTTTGTTGCCTCTCACATGTCCGTGTCCCGAATGCTGTCCTGTCATGATAGTGGAACGCGACGGCGCACTTACCGGACTACCGGCATATGCCTGCGTAAAGAGCATTCCTTCTGCAGCCATTCTGTCAATATTCGGAGTATTGATGTATTTCTGTCCGTAACATGCCAAATCCCCATACCCCATATCATCACACAGAATAAAAATGATATTCGGTTTTGAGTTTCCCTTTTTGCCGGAAACCTTGTTGGCAGCATCCGTAGCAGCGTTCACATTCGTTGCCGAAAAAGCTGTAAGCATGGCAGCGCCACAGCAGAATAGAAGTCTGTTTTCTTTCATGATTAATCAGATTTAATGCTTGTTATTTTCCTTATAAATCATTTTCCATCTTTCACTCCATGAATCAGAAGAAGCATAACTGTTCAGATATTTCACCCTCCAGTCCACTCCGGCACACTTTTTCTTCAGCTCTTCCTTTTTAATCTTAAAAGGTGAAATCAGATTGTTTTCATACATGTGTGTCAAATCATTGAACACAAACATCGTTTCAGCACCGGTTTTCACATTGCCCAACACAGCAAGAACATCATCCTTAGAGAATTTCATTCCCAATTCCGAAAGAAATACCATCGCCCTGCATCTTACAAAACTTCTCTCATCCGCCAACAGTTTCTCAGCTTTGTCTTTCAATGCCGAAGCCTTTCCTGCAAAATAAGAACATGTAGTAAGAGCCCACATACGTTCTACCGCATCGTCCGACTGTAATGATTTTTCCAACTGTTTCTCCACTTTGTCAGAATATTCTGCAGTCTGCAACTGAGCAATCTCCGCAAACTTACTTATTCTGTCCCTGTTGTTCGCACCCCATGTAGCCGGATTCGCCATGCCCTCTTCTAAAACAACCGTCTCAGGGAAAAATCCCAAATCGGCTTTCTTCACCAAATATTCATTGAGTTCATTTCGCAAATTTAAAAGAACTTTCTCATACTTCTTGTCATTTGCAAGATTATTCATTTCATAAGGGTCTTTTTCCAGGTCATAAAGTTCCTCAGGTCCGAAAGGCATAAAGAAAGAAGACTGGTTCTCGTTCAGTTTTCCGTCTACGAACATATCCTTCCACTCTCTGAAAGACAACTGCTTATATCTGTACAATGCAAAAAGCGACTGAGTGTGATAAGGCTGATAGTTTCTTGCATATCTGTACTTGCCTTTTCTCAAAGTTCTGTTGAAGGCATACAGCTCATCGAATCTGTCACCATAGCCAACAATGAAATCCTCTTTCTTCTCTTCACCCAAGAACGGCTGACCGTCCATCTGTTCAGGCACTTCAACACCTGCAAGCTTAAGAACTGTAGGAGCAAAATCCATGAAAGAAACAGGCTCATCGGCCACACTACCCTTCTCTATTCCCAGTTTGTCTCTCCATTTTTCAGGTACATAAACCACCAGCGGAACGTGTATTCCTATATCGTCGGTATACCCCTTTGTACCAGGAAGCGAACCGCCGTTGTCGCCGAAATAGAATATTATAGTATTGTCCAAAACACCCTCTTCCTTCAGCATTGATATAAGTTTGCCAAGTTCTTCATCAGAATCATGTATTCTGTCATAGAAAGTAGCGTATGTATATCTTATCAGTTCCGTATCAGGGAGCAACGGATGCAGACATACCTTAGAAGGGTCATGTACAGTCTTTACGCTGCTGTACGTTTCTTCATCAAACTGCAGTTTGGATTCGTGAGTAAGCATATTGCTTCTCTGGAAGAAGAAAGGCTGACTCTTGTCCGTTCTGTTTTTCCACGAATCAAGTTCACCCTTGATATTATCCCATGCAGTCTTGTCCAACTTCACATTATAATCAGTCTTCTGCGCATTGCATGTATAATATCCTGCCTCTCTAAGATACGAAGGAAACATTCTCAGTCCTTCAGGCATAGTCATGTTCTGTAGACGGCGATGGAAACTGCCGGCAAATCTCGGTGCATAACATCCGGTAATAAGAGTTGTTCTTGCTGCCGAACTTACAGGAGCGTTACTATATGCATTTGTATAAGTAACACCGTTCTGTGCCATCCACGAAACATTAGGAGTTTCGGCTCCGTTGCCATTATTATAGAGTGCAAGATAATGTGTAGAAAGGTCCTCAGTAAGAAACCACACTATGTTAGGCTTTTCATTATCGTTAGTATCAGCCATCAATGGCAATGCACTGAAGCATACGCCCATTGACAAAATCGGAAATCCGGTATTCATTTCGCAATTATTTTTAAGAAGTTCTCTTTATTAAATCATAATCCGCCTTCGTAGTACGGATTTTTCTCTGTCGGTATCGGAGCACCGGTATCAGCAATCCATTTCTTCAGTTTCTTCACCATCACGTCCGCTACCTTTGGATATTTTGCAGCTACATTTTTCTTCTCCATTATATCCTTATCAAGATTATACAGTTCGAACGTATCAGTTTCGTAGAAATAAATCAGTTTCCACTCGCCCGAACGTATTATAGAGAAAGGAGTAGCGCGGAAATCCATTCCACTCTTTTTATACGATTCCAGATATGCAGGAAAGTGCCAGAACAAATCTCTGTCCTTAAATTTCTTTTCCGAACCGTAGAGCAAACAGGAAATGTCCTCACCGTCAAGTGACGAATCAGCCTTTCCCCCAGCCATGTCTACAAGAGTAGGATAGAAATCAACACCACTTACAGCCACCTCACATTTACTTCCCGCCTCAGTATGCCCCGGCCATTTTACAATGAGAGGAACTCTTATTCCACCTTCATACGGCATACCTTTTCCGCCACGAAGCATAAAATTATCAGTCACTGGTTCCGAACCACCATTGTCTGATGTAAACACTATGATTGTATTGTCTGCCACACCCAAAGAATCAAGTGTATGGCAAATACGTCCCACACTGTTGTCAAGGCTTTCCATCATTGCTGCATATACTGGATTCCTGTGATACTTTCCCTTTTCCTTATTCTGATATTTCTCTATCAGATTGGCAGGAGCTTTAAGCGGAACATGCACCGCATGATGAGCCATATAAAGGAAAAACGGTTTGTCGCCCTTGGAAGAATCAATCATAAACTTCACAGCCTCATCCGTAAGCCTGTCGGTGAGATACTCTCCCTCCTTGCCTTCATCCAGTCCCGGATGGCAAGCCCCCTTCTTTTTATTACAATAAGGATAAAAATAGGAATAAGGAGTTCCGGCACGGCATCCGGCAATATTCAGGTCAAAGCCCTGCGACAAAGGTCCTGTTCCATCGTTATCATCGCCCAAATGCCATTTGCCTACATGTCCGCATGTATAGCCCTCTGACTTCAAGGCCTCACCCAAAGTCACGAAATCAGCCCTCAAGTCCTCGGTGTTCTCTATCGGTATAAGTTTCCGTTTCCTCTTCTCACCTCTGGCCGACGGACTGACTGTAAATATACCATGGCGCGGAGTATACATACCGCTCATAAAGCAAGCCCTGCTCGGTGCAGAGTTTGCCGCAGCGGCATAGGCATTCGTAAAAATCATGCCTTCCGAAGCAAGGCTGTCGATATAGGGAGTTTCGTGATAGTCGCTTCCGGTATAACCAAGGTCGTTCCAGCCGAGGTCATCGGCCATAATGAAAACGATGTTCGGTTTTTCATTTTTAGCTGCACAACCCAATGAAAACATTAATCCACCGGTTGCAATAAATATTCTTCCTAACATAAATTTTATTTTTTAATCTATTGTAATCATACTTCCCCACCAGTCCTTATTAGGTTTCCAGTCTTTTCTCAACATATTTAGTCTTTCCTTTTCCTTCTGTTCAAGAACTTTTGTTTTCCATTTCAGCTTGACCTTAGCTTCTTCCTTTGGATTATATTCCATATCTGCCACAGGCATCTTCGCTCCAACATCTTTCAACCATTCATCAAGTTTGCCCTTAAGTTCCTTGACTTTTTCCGGATACTGGATATTTAAAGGCTCACTCTCGCTTATATCTATAGAAAGATTATAAAGTTCACATCTTAAATCCTCGTGATAGAAAATCAGTTTCCAGTCACCGTCACGGATTATAGAACACGGTTCACCACCCTGGTTACCGTAATGCGGGTAATGCCAGAACAAAGACCTTTCAGCTATATTTCCACCGTTAAGTAACGGCATAATACTTACACCATCCACATGTTGCTGTTTCTGCAGTGGCAATCCGGCAAAGTCAAGAATCGTAGGATAGTAATCAGTACCGATAACAGGCACATCGCATTTGCTGCCGGGATTCTTGCATCCGGGATACTGAATCAACAATGGTTCCCTTATTCCGCCTTCCCATTGTCTTCCTTTTCCACCACGCAATGGTAACAATGAAGTTGAATAAGCATCACCTGATGTTACTCCACCATTGTCTGATGTGAATATGACAAGAGTATTCTTGTCCAGTCCCAACTTTTCCAAATTGTCAAGCACATATCCTATTGCATCATCCATTTGTCTGATTAGCCCTGCGTAAACCGGATTATCCTGAGTTTGTCTCACCGGCAATGTTCTGTCCACTGCGAAACCCTTCTTGGCAATTCCCATACTGTCAGCCTTGTTTCTGAAATATTCCCAATTCTCTTGAGTCGTTTCTATAGATCCGTGAACAGCATAGAAAGACAAATAAGCAAAGAACGGTTTCTTTTTCTTCTTCTGTTCTTTCATAAACTCAACAGTTTCACGTCCGAGTCTCATAGAAAGATTCTCACCTGCCGGTCCATCTTCAAGTTTAGGATTTTTATATGGACTGAAATATCCTCCTTTAGGGCTGCCTGCAGACCATCCCCCTTTGTTTATCATAAAGCCATGATCTTCCGGCCATGAACCTTCCTCTCCCAGATGCCATTTTCCGGCAATAAAAGTAGTATAACCATTATCCCTCAGACATTCAGCTATCGTATATTCATCCTTACTGAGTTCCATGGCATATTCCGCAGGAAGTACTTTGCTGTGTCTGTTCATCTTGCGCCAGTCTTCACCCCATTTTTCTCCTATCCAGTCTGTAACTCCATGCCTTGGGGTATATTTACCGGTCATAATACTGGCACGAGAAGGACTTGATACCTGACATGTGGCATAAGCATTAGTAAACAAAACACCATTTGCAGCCATCCTGTCCAGGTTTGGTGTTTCATAATATTTACTACCCATACATCCCAAATCATTCCAGCCATAATCGTCAGCCAAAATAAATAGCACGTTAGGTCTTTCTTGTTTCTTTTCTACTTCTGCAGCATTCGCTGTAATAACACAACTTGTCAGCGACAATATACCTGCCGACAAACATATTCTTTTATTTTTCATTTCTTTTTCTGATTTTTAGGTTTCCAACTGAAATGTTTACTGTCTGTTCTCGCCTCCATAGCGATTTTTCTCAGCTCGTCTGCCTTTTCTGGATTAGAAGCTATTATATTTTCTGATTCATCAGGGTCTGTATTCAGATTATACAATTCTTCTACCAGTTTTCCGGGTTTACTCATATTCAGTCTGACAAGTTTCCAGCCATCCTTCATGATAGACTGCTTACCGCCCTGCTCATAGAATTCGTAGTAGATGTATTCGTGCTGCTTAGGATTCTTGTCCGCACCCTTCAACACAGGCAGATATGAAATACCGTCGATACCTTCAGGTACATCAGCACCAACAATCTCTGCCACAGTTGGGAGGAAATCCCAGAAAGTAGAAATATTGTCTGTAGTTCTCTTTTCCTTAATAACCGCAGGCCAGTTCACCACAAAAGGAGCTCTCACACCACCCTCATACAAATCGCGTTTGTATCCGCGGAAAGGACCGTTTGAATCAAAGAAATCAGGTTCATGGCCTCCTACACAATGTACACCATTGTCTGATGAGAAAATGAAAATAGTGTTTTCCCATATGCCTTCTTTCTTCAGCAAGTCAATAATCTGACCCACGTTCTTATCAACCTCACTGACCATCGAAGCATATACAGCCTTCGGTTTCATCTGAGTTTTAAAGCCGGTTCCCTTGTTGTTTATATATGGCTTTTCCGGGAATGCATCTTCATACTGACTCAAGTCAGGATAATCCAAATCCGCATGAGGAGGTGTAACCGCAAAATATGCAAAGAAAGGACTGTCCGCGTTTTTCTTTATAAAGTCGAGTCCTTTTTCCATTATCATGAAATGACTGTACACTTCACCGTTAAGCATAACTTTCTTTTCATTCTCATAAAGATATTCAGGATAATAACGGTGAGCAGCCGACTGGCTCAGATATCCGAAGAAATAATCGAATCCCTTATTTATCGGACTACCCTCAGTGCCTGGACCGCCAAGCCCCCACTTACCGACACACATTGTCTTATACCCTTTCTTCTTCAGGATTTCAGCCACAGTCACCTCTTCTTCAGGAAGAGCCAAATCGAAAAATCCTTCCGGAGTCTTCTGTCCTTTGTTTCCCCTGACATACGAATGCCCTGTATGCTTACCTGTCATAAGGCAGCATCTTGACGGTGCGCTGACTGTAGATCCACTGTAATGATGAGTGAACAGCAAACCGTTCTCCGCTAATTTGTCGATGTTAGGAGTTTTGATTTTTGTCTGTCCGTAACAGCCCAAATCACCTATACCCATATCGTCTGCCAGTACGAAAACGATATTAGGCAATTTTTCCTGTGCCTGTACATAAGTTCCGGCTGCTAAAGCCGCCAAAGCAAAACCCGTAATTTTTTTATCAATCTTCATGGTATGTAAAATTAAAACATTATCTATAATTATCGCAAATTTACCACGATTATCCTGCTTTTTGGTTGATATTCTATTCAAATAAGGTTGAGAAATTATTCAGCAGGCAAATAGAGGTAAATATAGTCAAAAGTAATTGAATTGCGAAAAATTCCCCCAAAAGTATTACCTTTG
>NZ_DXVR01000072.1:0-15120 GCF_019417265.1 Bacteroides sp. | reverse complement strand
GCAAAGGTAATACTTTTGGGGGAATTTTTCGCAATTCAATTACTTTTGACTATATCTCAAAACAAAATAAGTTATAACTTTGCAGCATAAAAACATAAATAGATGATTATGAAAAAAGTAATTTTAACTATTGTAGCTGCTGCATTTGCCGGATTTGCAGGTGCACAGGAAAAAGTAACAGTGGGGAATAAATTTTTAGACAATTGGTATTTCGGTATAAACGGTGGATTGGAACATCAGCTTGGAGCAACATATATGAATTCTGACAAGAACGGAGGTATATTAGGTTTCGAACTCGGTAAACAGGCTACTCCGGTGTTGGGAGTTTCATTCCAGGCGCTGACAGGCATCAATACAACTTCAAGCGTTAATGCCTTTGACGAACTGCAGTTTGTAATTAACGGTAAGGTGAACTTCTCCAACCTTCTGTTAGGAGCAAAGGAAGAACCAAGACTGTTTGAAGTGGAAGGTTTCTTGGGTGCCGGTGGCGGTAGAGAGTTCTTCGCTGCAAGCCGGAGAGGCGACAATAACTACTTCCTGTACAGAGCGGGACTGAGCCTTAACTTCAACCTGGGTAAAGAAAAACAATGGACTCTGAGCATGAGACCTGCTCTTGTAACAAAACTTGGTGACGGCGAACCAAGAAATACAAACTTCGAACTTATGGCAGGTCTGGTTTATCACTTCAAGAACTCTAACGGAAAGCGTTACCCATCAGTAATGATGGCTTACAGTCAGGCTGATGTGGACAGACTGAACGAGGAAATAAACGACATGAGAAGAAGAAACGAAAGTCTGGAAAAAGAAGTGGCTAAGGCTAAGAAAAAGAACAAAGACCTGGTAGGCGCACTGAAAGACTGCAACAAGGTAGCTGAAGCTGCTAAGGAAAACAACTTCGATATGTCTATGGAACCTGTTGTTTCATTCAGACAGGGACAGGCGTTGGTAGATGCACAGCAGTTGTCTAACATTGAAAACATCGCAAACTATATGAAGAAGTATCCTGAAGTGAAGCTTGACATCAAGGGATATGCTTCACCTGAAGGTAATGCGAAATTCAATCAGAAACTGTCTGAAAGACGTGCCAACACAGTGAAGGAAATATTGGTGAACAGATATGGTATCGAGGCTGACAGAATAACTGCAACAGGTATGGGTGTAGGTGACAAGTTCAGCAAACCAGAAATGAACAGAGCTATCATAGCTACTTTCTGCAAATAATCTCTTAATGAGAATTCCATAAATAACACCGGATTCTAAATCCTTTATGAAAGGTCTTTACAATCCGGCGTTTGTTTTTTTTCATTCATTAACCCTTTAATCACAAACAAGTCTGGCTGCTTGCTGATACCAAATAACTTTATCAACTTAAAACTATAGAACAATCACATGGTCAATTCAAACAGATACAATAGATACCCGGGCACAGTACTCGTAGCTTTCGAGACATTGCTGTGCGGGGCTTTGTTTTTGATATATGTAAGACTGACACAGGATACAAATTATGAGAAGGCTTTCTACTCGCCTACAATACAGGTGACGATGATGGTTATGCTGATTTATGCCATAAGTGCATCAATGGTAGGCGTGGTATTGTTTAAGAGAATAGTTTTAGCATACGAAATCATTTCGAAGGTGTTTAAGACTGTATTTCTGTTCGGAATAGCTTCGTTATTCATTCTGAAGTACGGACATTTTATGGACACATGGTCGTATATGTATGCTATATATGTATTGTCGCTGATGATACTGCTGTTCGTAGAAAGACTTACGTGGAGATTCTTAGTGAAAAAAATCAGGACTCGGGGAGGTAACCAAAGATTCGTGGTCTTAGTGGGTTCAAGCAGGAGTCTGATAGAGCTGTATGAGGAAATTGTGAGTCAGGACTGGGCCGGATATAAGGTGCTGGGATATTTCGACTACGAAAAGAACGAGATGATGTCCGAACAGTGCAAGTATCTCGGTAAGCCGGACGAGTTAGAGGAGTTCATAAGAAACAACAGAAACGTGCACTATCTGTACTGCGGACTGAGAGATAACCACAGCAAGGATATAATAAAGATTATAACTCTCTGCGAAAATAATATAATAAGGTTTTTCAGCGTGCCGAACATGCACAACTATCTGCAGAACAGGGTTTACCTGGACTTTGTAGGCAACGTGCCTATTCTGAAGTTGAGAGAGGACCAGATGTCGAGAATCGGAAACAAGGTAATAAAAAGAGCTTTCGACTTGGTGTTCTCAACTCTGTTCTTATGTACAATCTTCCCTATCGTGCTGATTATAGTGACTATAGTGACCAAGATTACGATGCCGGGACCGGTATTCTTCAAGCAGAAAAGAAACGGACTGAACGACAAGGAATTCTACTGTCTGAAATTCAGAAGTATGAAAGTAAATGCAGATGCGGACAGACTGCAGGCTACTAAGGATGACCCGAGAAAGACGAAATGGGGAAACATAATGAGAAAAACAAATATTGACGAGTTGCCGCAGTTCATCAACGTCTTCTTAGGTGATATGAGTGTGGTGGGACCAAGACCGCACATGCTAAAACATACGGAAGAATATTCGAAGCTTATAGATAAATATATGGTCAGGCATTTGGTGAAACCGGGTGTGACGGGATGGAGTCAGGTGACCGGATTCAGAGGTGAGACAAAGGAACTGAAAGATATGGCAGGACGAATAAAGGGTGATATATGGTATATAGAACACTGGTCGTTCTGGCTGGATCTGTATATTATCTACAAGACAGTGGCGAATGTGTTCAAGGGGGAAGAGAAAGCGTATTGATAGAGAAGGAAATAGAATAATTATGGTGTTTTATAAAGTTTAGAGTATATGGGCAAATGACGGGCTTTGGTTCGTCAGTTGCCTTTTTTTTATTACAAGAAGGAAGGTTAAAGTTTTAGTTAACAGAATAAACAGAATAAGCTATGTATCAGAAGATTAAACTGGCTGTATTGATGATGTGCTGCATGATTACAGCAAATGCAAATAATGAGGTAAAGGAAAACTTCAGGGCATGGCCTTTAAAACTGGGATGGTTTGCAGGACCGGGCGTGGGCACACAGTTCTATGTGGGCGACTCGGATAATCTGCATTGTGTCGGTTACAGGTTTTCATCAGCAATGGAAGGAAGTGTGGGAAAATGGATTACTTCATCTTTGGCTATAAGACTACAGGGTACAGCAGCCAGGGTGACAGGAGGTAATATTAATGGAAAAAGAGATGCAATGAATATGGTCAACACACATATTGACCTGATGGCTGATGCCATGAACTTTATTGCAGGAGTAAAAGAGGATAGGACTGTTACTTTACTACCGTTCATGGGATTGGGATGTGCTTTTAATAATTTCAGACAGACTTGTTTTTCATTTAATGTGGGAGCAACGGCTCTATTCAGAGTCAGTAAAAGAATAAATCTTTACACCGAACTGAAAGGAACACTGCTGAATGATAAAATGGACGGACGTAAAGGAGGGTCGAAAGGTGAAGGCTCGGCTGTTCTCAGTGCAGGATTTATATATAACTTTTAATGATGAAGTATGAAAAGATTTGATTGTGGCAAACTGTTGACTGCTATATGTATGACCGGACTGATAATGTGGGGAAACAATACTATGGCACAGGAAAGCAGCATGATAGAGAAGCATAAGGTGGAAAAGTGGTCTGTTAAGGACAGATTGGCGTTCAGAACAAATATGGTGGACTGGATACTGACAACACCAAACATAGGAATACAATATGACATTACTCCTTGGGATTATAACAAATGGACTCTCGGAGCAAATGTGAAATGGAATCCGGGGACAAGTCAGACTTTTGAACCAATTGTGGACTATAGCATACTGGACGTTAAACTTGAGGCAAAAAAATACTTCAGACAGACTCAGGCAAGAAAAAAAATGCCGAAATTCTGGAGAGCTTATTACTGGGGAATATATGCAGGATATACCGATTATACTGTTATCCTGAAAAACGGATATACGGGGAAGCATGTGGGATTAGGAGGTACTGCAGGATGGGAAGTACAGTTACATAAGTTCAAAAACGGAACTTTGGATCTGGATATGGGATTAAACGCAGGATGGATTTACGGGAAATACAAAAAAAAAGCTGATAACGAAAACGGAGGATTCGTTTTCACTGAAGAAAAGGACTGGCATATAACTCCGTTCCCGATAATATCGGAAATAAAGGTTGCGCTGGTGTACAGATTCAAACCGATAAACGAAAAATACAGCAAATCGAAACGATAAAGAATTACAGAATATGAGACTCAACAATATATGTCTGAAGATGATGTGCGGACTGATGCTGGCTGCTATGGGGCATGAAGCGAAAGCGCAGCTGATTTCCGCGAAAACAAATACACTTATGTGGGGTAACCTCACCCCTAACCTTTCGCTGGAACTTGTGACTTCGGGAAAGACCAGCGTGGAGGCTACGGCATTCCATTCGCTGAAAAACACTCCGATGGATACAAGACTGACGGGAGGACAGGTGGAAATGAGATACTGGCTGTCAGGAAGACCGACAAGCTGGATGTTCGTAGGACTGTCGCTCACGGGACTGAGATATGACACAAGACTGAACAGTAAAGTAAGACACGCGGGAGATGCCGGAGGACCGGGAGTGGTGTACGGATATGTGTTGCCACTGGGAAAGCACTGGAACATAGAATTTGCAGCAGGACTGTCGATGATATGGTACAGAGAGAGAAAATATGATAAAAACATTGATATATGGCAACAGCCGTACAACGAAAGCGGAAGAAGAATTCTGCCGTCCAAACTATCGGTATCGTGTGCTTATGTCTTCTAAAGAAATATGATTATGAAAATTCCTATAAATAAAAAATATTGTATCAGACTGGGGTTGGTAATGGCCATGATGATGGCGGGAATCCAGACAGTGACGGCACAGAGAATGATAAGAGTATCGGGAACGGTGTATAATACGGCTGATACAAAAAAAGTGACACCGGTAACGGATGCTGAGGTGATAGTATATAGCTGCAAGACTGTGGCACAGGGAAAGAAACTGAAAAACGAACTGAGTGCACACAGTAAGGAAATGGCTGTGATATTGGACGAGGAAAACACGACGAGGATAGACAAAAACGGATATTACGAGATATTGGTGCCGGACAACGGGGCTTTGGTATTCAAGGCTGAAATGTCGGAAGCGGTACTGGTGAGAGTGAATAACAACCAGAGAATAGATGTTAATGTGGACCTCGGATTACAACTGGATGAGGTGGTTGTGACAGGGGTAAGAACTGAACTGGAGCCTGTTCCGGCCATTGGGAATATGAATGGGAATGTGTTAGTGGTAGGAAATACTTTTACACTGCCACAAAAAATGGGCAGTGAGTATGCGAGGCTGATAATACAACCTTATACGGTGGTATGCGGAAAGGCTGATGCGGACACTGTGGACTTCAGTGAACCGATAGTGATAGACGGAAAGAAATTCAGAGGAGCACAGGTGAGAAAAACAGGATATGACCTGAGCAGGGACTCGCTGGAAAAATATGTAAGCAAAGACTATGAACTGACGGGAAACAGGATGGAAATAGAATGGAACGATACGATAATAGTGCCGGACCCGAAAGCCAATTACAGCTGTTATGCGGACTTCATAGTGGAAAACCTGAACGCAGTGGGTTATAACAGAAATTTCCAGATTGTTTCGTGCAAGAACAAAAGACCGCTGCAGTTTCTGGAATATACGAATACTTATAAAGAGATGGATTTCAACTCTCCTTTCAATATAGAAAGGCCGAAGGTGGAAAAAAGAAACACTAAAGACAGGGTGGAACTGATTTTCAGAATAAGTTCGGACAGACTGGAGGAAACTGCTGAGAATCTGCGGAACATGAATAAGATAAAAATGAACCTGCAGAAGATTCTCAATGTACCGGACGCTATACTGAAAGAACTGTATATCACAGGGTATGCTTCGCCGGAAGGGTCGTATAAATCAAATCAGGAACTGGCTGAGAAACGTACGAAAAGGGTGATGAATGAAGTGGTGGAGATACTGCCAAAAAGCGTGAACGAAATGATGTACAAAATGTATGACGCTGAAGTGAAGCCATGGAAGGAAGTGACGGATATGATGAGAAAGGACAGTCTGGAACATATGGCGCAGGAACTGGAAGACATAATAGAAAGATATGACGGAAATACCGACAGACAAAGCAGGGAGATAAAGAAACTGAAATACTACAAAAGTACTGTAGTAAACTATCTGGAAAAACTGAGACAGGTGGAATACAGGATGGCGTATGATATATATCGTGAGCCTACAGACGAGGAGGTATGGGAAGCATACCGGAAGAAGGGCATGGACGGTATATATACAAGATATGAATACTGGAAACTGTTCCAGATGATAGAGGATGACAATGAACTGGAAAGACTGGCCGGAAAGGCGTACAATGAATCCCTGGAGGAGAATCCGGAAAGGCCGTGGGCTCTGGCGGCAAATGTTCTGGCCGTACAGTACCTGAAAAGGGATACTGTGGACACTTCGATACTGGAACCGTTTATAGACAGGTCAGTGTATGTGACTGACTATGAAAGAAGAAATATCAGAAGCAACAGAATGGAACTTGTAAACCCGAAAGAGATAGTGAACAACCAGCTGTGTATGTATATAAAATTGTACGATTATGAAAATGCCAGCATACTGGCAAAAATATTGCCGGACGAGGAGGATTTCAGAATGGCAAAGGCTTTCGCATGGGCACTGGGCGGATACTACAAGGGTGGCAGAAACGATGAGGAAAAAAGAAGATGCGAAATGACTTTCGATGCCATAAGCAAATTGACAAAAAGAAATGCTGTGGTAATGTATCTGGCTCTGGATACAAGGGAGGGTGATAATATGGCTAACAAGGCTATTGGAGAACTGAATCAGGAGGATGCCATGACATGGTATTTCAAGGCTATAGTGAACGCCAGAAAGGGTGATGCCGGATTTACGGAGGCGATGATGTGTCTGTATCAGTGCTTCAAGACAGACAGGAAGTTTATACATACAGCAAAAAATGACGGCGAATTTACGGATGAAGTCGTGGAAAGAGCCGAAGAATTGTTAATGATTAATGGAGCTGACAAATAATGAAACAGAATAAACTTATATTGGCATTGTGCTGTATGGCTATGGCCGGAATACAAGGTACAGCAATGGCACAGAAAGACAGTTCTGCAGTGAACAAAAATGTTTTCAATGCGAAAGATTATCTGCTGCAGAAAAGATATGTGCCACAGCCCAGATATACAGATAAAAAGGCTAAGGGAAGAAACTTCAGCTTCGGAGTGAACGGGGGGGTGAGCAAACTTCAAGGGCAAGGCTCATGGCTTCCTATGATGGGAGAATTCGGAGTGTCGGTAACAAAAGACGCAAACGGATTCAACTCATACAGAATGGCCGTTATGGGAGGAATGAACGAATTGCAGAAAAAGTTCGGACTGGAAGTAGACCATATTTTTAGAATTGAGGATTATCTGACAGGATGGAATACAGACAGGAATTTCTATATCGAAACGGTAATGGGTATAGGTTTTTACGGTACAAGACCGAATAGTGGAAATACGGATTTCTCTGCAGGTCTGCATGGTGGACTTATACTGACCAGAAGACTGGGCAGGAACTGGGAAATGTATCTGGAACCAAGACTGAACCTGTTTACTGACGGAATTGACGCAACAGAGGCCGCCAGAAAATATGATATAGGATTCCAGGCTCTGGCCGGACTGAAATACAGACTGACGGGGTATGACTTCAATACCATCAGAAACAAGGATTTTATGGACAATATGTTCTATGAAATATATGCCGGCACACAGGGGGACTTCAGTAACAGAGTATGGTCATATATGAAGATGAAAGCTCTGGGACCTACAGCAGGAGTGGCCGTAGGTAAATGGGCTTATCCGCTTGGAATTAAAGCTTCTTTGTTTGGAGGATGGGGATATACACCGAACGACAGAAGAAGCGCCGTAAGTGAGGAACCGTATGTGGGGGTAAGAATGGAAGGTATGATAAACCTTAATTCGTTTTTCTTTAATTACGATGAAAATCCTGATTTTGAACTGAATCTGTCCGGAGGATATGATTTCGGCTTTTTAGCACATAAAGGTAGTCTGTATAGGAAGAAACTGAGAGTGTTCCACGGACCTACTGCAGCACTGCAGGCTCTATATTTTGTAAGACCGGAACTGGGGGTATTTGCGCAGGCAAGATGGAGCCAAAACAAATATTCGCAGAGTTTTGTGGATGGAAGCATAGAAAACAGGTTTATGAAGAATGTGGGACTTGAACTCGGTGTGCAGTACAGAAGAAGGTATGACAAGGTGGAGGAAATGAGAAGGAAATATGCGTTTGAACCATACAACTTTGTTTCTGTACAGGCAGGTACAAACTTTCCGTTCCATACTGCAGGTGTGACAAAAAACATATTACTGAGCGAGCTGGGACAGCAGTTCTCTATAAGTTATGGAAGGAGATACAGCAGGATTGCGGCTGTAAGGGGAACACTGGAGGCTGCAAGGTACGGATATAACAAGGATAAGGGAACATATCCGCTCACTATAGGGGCTGACCTGATGGTCGATGCGCTGGCCGTGATTGGAGGATATAACGATGAAAGAACTGTAAACATATATCCTTTTACGGGATTATTGTACACACATAACGAACTGGGAGATGAGAATAACTTCGGAATACATGGTGGTGCGGATCTGATGTTCCGGATTGACGAAAAATGGGGTATTTATCTGGAAGGAGCTGTCAGAATGTATAAAGGACAGATTACACCAAGCTCAAGAGTTTATACATCTGCAGGAGTTTCGTTTGTCCCAAATATGTCAATTGGTATAAATTATAAGTTTTAGAAGCGGAAAAATTCAAAAAAGTGTCTTTATGGTTATGTAGGGGCACTTTTTTTTATTACCTTTGCAACTCATATAGAACATGTTTTTGTAATAATATTGTAATTTCATGAGAATTTTCTTTATCAGCGTAGCAGTCGCGTTTCTTTTTATGGGTAATACCGGGGCTTATGCACAGGCAGGTATGACCGACTCGCAGGTGATTCAATATGTACAGGATGGATTGAAACAGGGCAAAAGCCAGCAGCAGCTTATGATGGAACTGTCGGCCAAAGGTGTGACAACCGAACAGGCTCTGAGACTGAAACAGAAGTACGAAAACGGAGAGATTAGTGCAGACTCGGGACAGACACAAACCGTTACCGATACAAGCAGGATGAGAGAAGAGGCAGCTACAGAGAAAAAGGCTGAGGAAGCCAAACCACAGGAAAGCACTCCGGCACAGGCTCCGGCTGAGAACAGTATGGCTGACCAGGTGTTCGGAAGGAATATTTTCACAAACAGCAACCTGTCGTTCGAACCGAGTACCAATGTAGCTACACCGGAGAACTACAGATTAGGACCGGGTGACGAGATTATCATCGACATATGGGGAGCAAGTGAGGATATCATCAGAAAGGAAATCTCACCGGACGGAAGTATCAATGTGCCGGGATTAGGTATCATCTCGCTGAACGGAATGAACATTGCTGACGCAAAGGAATATCTGAAAAGCGAACTGAGCAGAATATATGCCGATGAGGGCAACAAGATACAGGTGACTTTAGGAAAGACAAGAAGCATCAAGATAAACGTGATGGGTGAAGTGATGGTACCGGGCACCTATACCCTATCGGCTTTTGCTTCGGTATTCCATGCACTGTACAGCGCAGGAGGCGTGACTGACCTCGGTAGCCTGAGAAACATCATGGTGACAAGAAACGGCAAGACTGTGGCAAAGGTGGACGTGTATGAATATATCCTGCAGGGAAAGACTTCGGACGACATAAATCTTCAGGAGGGCGATGTGGTGATTGTACCTACTTACGAAGCCATGGTGAAGGTGGAAGGTAAGGTGAAACGTCCGATGAAATATGAGATGAAAGCGGACGAGACAGTTTCTACGCTGCTGAAATATGCGGGATTCTTCGCTCCTAATGCCTACAAGAACAGTGTGAGGGTGATAAGACAGGAAGGAAGAGAATATTCTGTGGCTACTGTGGAAAGAGATAACTTTGGGGCGTTCAAGGTGATGGACGGCGACGTGGTGAGTGCTGACCCGACTATAAACAGATTCTCAAACAAGCTTGAAATAAAGGGTGCTGTGTACAGACCGGGAGTGTATGAGTTCTGTGAGGAGATAAACACTGTGGGCAAGTTGCTGAAGCAGGCTGACGGACTATTAGGTGATGCGTTTACAAACCGTGCAGTACTGTACAGACAGAGAGAGAACCTGACAAGCGAGGTGCTGCCTGTAGACGTTAAGGGTATCATAGATGGTACGGCTCAGGATGTGGAACTGAGAAAGAACGATGTGCTGTACGTGCCGAGCATCTACGATATAAAGAGTATAGGTAACGTGTATATCTCAGGTGAGGTGATGAAACCGGGTACTTATCCGTATGCGGACAATATGACTCTGGAGGATATCGTAATCACTGCCGGAGGACTGAAGGATGCGGCTTCGTTAGTGAGAGTGGATGTATCGAGAAGAATGAAGGACAATAAGGGTACACACGCTATAGATACTGTGGGACAGAACTTCTCGTTCGGACTGAAGGACGGATTCATAGTGGACGGTGAGTCGGGATTCGTACTGGAACCTTACGACCAGGTGTTCGTGAGAAGAAGTCCGGGATACAGCGAACAGAAGAATGTGACTGTGGACGGTGAAGTGTTATACGCCGGAGAATACAGTCTGAACTACAAGAACGAAAGACTGAGCAGCCTGATAGAGAGAGCCGGAGGACTGACTGCTTTCGGATATGCAAAGGGTGCGAAACTGACGAGAGTGGCAAACGACCATGAAATAGAACGCATGAGAAGCGTGATAAAAATGATGAAAAGAGAATTGGGCGAAAGTCTGGCCAACTCGCTGATGATGGAACTTGACAGCGTATTTACAGTGGGTATCGACCTGGAGAAAGCGATGAAGAATCCGGGTGGAGATGACGATATAGTATTGAGAGAAGGCGACGTGATAAGTGTACCGGAAATGACAAGCACAGTGAAGATAAACGGTGCGGTGATGATGCCTAACACTGTGACTTACCTTGAAGGAAAGAAAGTAAGCTACTATCTGGATCAGGCCGGAGGATACTCTCAGAATGCGAAAAAGACCAAGAAATTCATTATCTATATGAACGGTGAGGTTACAAAGGTGAAAAGCAGAAGCAAGAAGGTGGAACCGGGATGTGAGATTGTGATACCGAACAAGGTTAAACAGAACAGAATAGGCGAAGTTATAGGTTATGCTACTTCATTTGCTTCACTGGCTACAATGATTGCTTCTATGGCTAATCTGTTGAAGTAGTCTTTAGTTCTTAGTTGTTGGTTTTTAGTTAAATTGAAATTTATGGAAGAACAGGAAATAGATTTGGTAGAATTGGCCGGAAAACTCTGGAATGAGAGAAAGATGATTCTGAAGTCGTGCGGATGGGCTGCACTTATAGGTCTTATAGTGGGATTCAGCATACCGAAAGAATATACCACTACTGTGACTTTAGCTCCGGAATCAGGAACAAACAAATCGATAAGTGGAGGATTGTCGGCATTGGCAGGCCTTGCGGGTATAAGCCTTGGGGATATGCAGAGTGCAGATGCTCTGTCGCCTACCATATATCCGGACATCGTGAAGTCAATACCTTTCTCTGTAGAGATGTTCGACGTGAAGGTGACTGACAAGAAGGGCAAACTGAATACTACTGTATATGACTATCTGAAGGAACATCAGAAGAAAGCTTGGTGGAGCTATGTGATATCGGCTCCGTTTGAAGCTTTGGGATGGGCGATGAAAACAGTCAAGGGTGAGGAACCTGAAGACACGACGAATGTGGTTGATCCGTTCAAACTTACCCGTGACCAGAAGGATATTATAGATGCTCTCGGAAAGAGAATCGAGGTGGAAGAGGACAAGAAGACTTCGCTGATAACAATATCGGTAACTATGCAGGACCCTCTGATTTCGGCCACAATGACAAATACGGTGATGGAGAAACTGCAGGAATATATCACTACCTACAGAACAAACAAGGCAAGAAAGGACCTGGAATATACGCAGATGCTTTACGAAGAAAGCATGGAGAAATATCATAAGGCACAGGAAACTTATGCTATGTATATGGACAGGAACCAGAATATATCGCTGAGAACGGCTCAGACACATCAGGAAAGACTGAAGAACGAGATGGAATTAGCTTTCAATGTGTATAACCAGACTGCACAGCAGCTGCAGGTGGCCAAGGCAAAGGTTCAGGAGGATACTCCGGTATATACTGTAGTGGAAGCTGCAACTGTACCTCTGAGAGCTGCGAAACCGTCGAAACCTCTTATACTGATAGGATTCGTATTCCTGGCAGGTGTGGGTTCATGCGGATGGATTCTCTTCGGAAGGGATTTGAAGAAAGAAATAAAAGGTAAGGAATAGTTTCTATAACGTAACTTATATAATAAAAAGAATGAGAAAAGTAGCATTGATTACGGGTATTACAGGCCAGGACGGTTCTTATCTGGCTGAGTTCTTATTGGAAAAAGGATATGATGTGCATGGTACAATCAGACGTTCGTCTGTAGACTACAGAGAAAGAATTGCGCATCTGGAAGGAAAACCAAACTTTCACTTACATTATGCTGACCTCAGTGACTCTATGAGCATCATGCAGGTGGTGAGCAAGGTACGCCCTACTGAGGTGTATAACCTGGCTGCACAGAGCCACGTGCAGGTATCTTTCGACTCGCCTGAGTTTACTGCCAATGTGGATGCGACAGGTGTATTGAGAGTGTTGGAAGCTGTACGTCTGTGCGGACTGACTGATACTTGCCGCATATATCAGGCATCGACTTCGGAACTTTACGGAAAGGTGGAGGAAGTGCCTCAGAATGAAAACACTCCGTTCCACCCCTACTCGCCATATGCTGTGGCAAAGCTGTACGGATTCTGGATTGTGAAAGAATACCGTGAGGCTTACAATATGTTCTGCTGCTCTGGTATTCTGTTCAACCATGAGAGCGAAAGACGCGGTGAGACTTTCGTAACAAGAAAGATTACTCTGGCTGCTGCACGTATAGCTCTGGGAAAGCAGGAGAAACTGTATTTGGGTAATCTGGATTCTCTGCGTGACTGGGGTTATGCAAAGGACTATGTGGAATGTATGTGGCTGATTCTTCAGAATGATACTCCTGAGGATTTCGTTATCGCTACAGGCGAACAGCACAGCGTGAGGGAGTTCTGCTATCATGCTTTCAAGCGTGCAGGTATAGAACTGGAATTCAAGGGTGAAGGTATCGACGAAAAGGGTTATGACAAGGCTACAGGCAAGTGTCTGGTGGAAGTAAGCGAAGACTTCTATCGTCCTACCGACGTGGTGAACCTCTGGGGTGACCCTACGAAAGCTAAAGCCAAATTGGGATGGAATCCTACAAAGACAAGCTTCCAGGAACTGGTGAACATAATGGTGGATGCTGATATGGCCAAGGTGGCTGTAGAAAGACACAGCGAACACGTGAGAACTAATCTGACTGAGTATCTGGAGAAGGGAATCGTTAAATAAGTTGTTAGTTACAAGTTTTTAGTTGTTAGACTCACATATTTATGATACTAATAACTAAAAACTAATATCTAAAAACTAAAAGACATGTTGGACAAAAACAGTAAAATATATGTGGCAGGACATCGCGGATTGGTGGGTTCTGCCATATGGAATAACCTGATGCAAAGAGGTTATACCAATCTTGTGGGAAGGACTCACAAGGAACTGGACCTGCTGGACGGGGTGGCTGTGAAGAAATTCTTCGATGAAGAGAAGCCGGATGCAGTGATTCTGGCTGCAGCACATGTGGGCGGAATCATGGCTAACTCTATATACAGGGCCGATTTTATATACAACAATCTGCAGATTCAGCAGAACGTGATAGGCGAAAGCTTCAGACACGGAGTGAAGAAACTGCTCTTCCTGGGAAGTACATGTATCTATCCGCGTGACGCAGAACAGCCTATGAAGGAGGAAGTGCTCCTCACCTCTCCTTTGGAATATACCAACGAGCCGTATGCCATAGCCAAGATAGCGGGACTGAAGATGTGTGAAAGCTTCAATCTGCAGTATGGCACCAACTATATAGCTGTGATGCCGACGAACCTATACGGCCCGAATGACAATTTCGACCTGGAAAGAAGTCATGTGCTTCCGGCTATGATAAGAAAGATTCATCTGGCAAAATGCCTTATGGATGGAGATATGGAGGCTGTGAGAGCTGACTTGAACAAACGTCCTGTGGAAGGCGTAAACGGTGAATCGGCAGAGAAGGAAATACTGGATATACTGGCAAAATACGGAATACACAACGACCACGTAATGCTGTGGGGAACAGGTAAGCCGATGAGAGAGTTCCTCTGGAGCGAGGAAATGGCGGATGCAAGTGTTCATGTGCTGCTGAATGTGGATTTCAAAGACACATACAAGGCCGGCGACAAGGATATCAGAAACTGCCATATCAACGTGGGTACAGGCAAGGAACTGAGCATATTCGACGTAGCCATGCTGATAAAGAAAGAAATAGGTTTCAGAGGTGAAATAAGATGGGACGCATCGAAACCGGACGGCACAATGAGAAAGCTTACGGACGTAACTAAACTGCATAACCTGGGATGGCATCACAAAGTTGAGATAGACGAAGGGGTGCACAGGATGTATAAATGGTATACAGGAAAGTAATGCAGTAATAAATACCGAAATTAAAGGAATGACGTGTGTAGAGAGGACAACTTTCTATGCACGTCATTTTTTAATATTATTTCAATATACAAAGATTAAATTCTGTAATATTTTTTTGTATTTTTGTTGGAAATATAGAGCTAAAGTATTGTTATTTCGTCAATATGTAAATTTTGACTGAATAATTAAGTTAATTAAATTAATAAATTAATATAGGTATGAACAAGAGAATTATGAACTATGCTGCCGAAAACGGAGCATACCCACCCACTCAGAACGGCTTAATCCACCCACAATTA
>NZ_DXVR01000071.1:0-15524 GCF_019417265.1 Bacteroides sp. | reverse complement strand
CATAATCTTTCTGAATTGAGCTGTTAATATTCCGCTTTTTTCTTTTATTCTTAGTTTTCCGTATGTATCTGTTCTTGCCATTGTGGATATTGATAAATGCGGTAGCGTCCGCTATGCTTGTTTTTACAGGGCTGTGTTTGGCTTTCATCCTGCATATATAGCTATCGCCTTTCTTGACGAAGTAAAGCCATTCGGAAAAAGATTCGAGCACCTGATTCATTATCCTTTCCCGGATATTGAAACTTGCAGTATCTTTCATCAGCCCGAAATAGCTGTTCACACTTTGCATCAAGTGTCCGGCTGTTTTCCGGTTGGGACTATACGAGGCAATCCGTATCTTCTCCGTTATAGCACCGACGGTACGGTTCGATATGTAAATCCTATTACATTTCACTACCTTTCCGCAAAACCTGACTCCGTGACGGTACGGCTGTATATAGAACTTATCACGGTGTAGGGTGAGCTTCAAACCTCCAAGGAAATCGAAAAGCATTTCCCTTACTTCAAGTATCTCCTGTGCGGTTCGTGCGACAAAGCACATATCATCAACAAATCTCGTATATCCGACATGCTACACATCTTTCATACGTTCATCCACAAGAGCCATCACAAGGTTGGCTATAAGCTGTGAATAGAAATTACCTATGGGAAGACCCTTTCCTTCGCCTGTTCCGAAAAGACTTTTACGAGAAGAAACATGTTCCCACATTTCCACCGGCGAACGTCTTTCGCAATCTTCCGTAGGGTTATGCGCTATAAGAATCTTCTGCAGTTCCAGCTTTTCCGTATCCACAACGCCTGTGCGATGTGCGTAATACTCAAACACCCGATATGCCACGTCCTTGTCTATCGACATGAAGAAGCTGCTCACGTCCATGGTGGCGACATAGCAAGTACGGGTGTAGCCTTCAGATATGGCTTTGATGTTGTCATATATCTGCCGCACGGCTGTAGATGCAGAATGCCATATACGGTTGCCGTGGCTCACGTCGCCATTCTCCTGATGCACCGCCTCCGCTACCCGGTTAATCATTGGCGCAATATAATGATGAACTATCCTGTCTGTATAGTTCGCTGCAAATACTTCTCTATATACAGGGTAATCTAATACGAAACATATGCTTGTGGTTGGTTTATATCCGGTTTGGATTCTTTCTATAAGTTTGTATATTTCTGATAAATGATAATGATACATGGCAGCCTCGAAAGATGAATGCTTGTTTTTATAGCATTCTCTTTCGGCTTCGAGCCACTGTTCTATTATATCGAACTCCGAGACAGGCCACACACTCAACCTGACGTTAGTGCCGCTGCCGTTGCAGGTGCCATTGCCCAGACAGACGCACCAAGCGTAGTAGCCATTGCTCCGAACACACGACCAGGCGCCGCCGGAGTTATACGCAGGCACGTCGTCCGTCCATCCCTCATAGGTACGCAGGTAGTTCATAAGGCCGTTGATAATGTTCTTGTTTGTCCACAGCGGAAAGACCTCCTTATCGCCCGGAAGCCTTACGCCATCCGCAACCGCCTTGCAGTAATACACAGCCGGAGAATCCATGACGTTATAGTCATAGCTTGTTTGTGTTCCGTTCGGACGGGATATGTACGGGGTAATGATATACCAGAATCCGCCTACGGCTACAGCCTCCGCGCCTTTCGCGCCTTGAACAAGGATAGGTTTATCAGCCGAATTAACACCTGTGTCATTCATATTAATACCGTTTTCCACCTGCTTGCTGTAGATATACTCAGCTATTACGTCTGTCAGATAATACGAGCTTACCGCATGACGATTGTTGGTATTATACTTCGCCTTAAGGGACGTATTGACACCATCTACATAAAAATACATATCCTCACCCACAGCTGGTTGTTTGCCTGATGCGTTAAGTATCTCTACAAATGTTATAGTTCTGTCCGGTTCGGCCGTTTTCACTCCGCTGCATATCGCAAAGCGGTGACGCATCCATTCATTCTGAGCTATCATTGCGTCGCAACGTTCGTCGTAATTGAAAGCTACCATAAAGTTTGTGTTTCCACAATCCTTAGCCATCTGCCAGCTCTGTCCGGTGTTTCCGCAATACAGCGTAAGACTGTCGCCATCGTCGGTTATCTCCCAGTCGGCCGCACGATGACTGCCGGCTGTGTTAGTTCCGAGGTTAGCATCCTGCGAACAAGTGTAATCCGCACCGCTCCCTACGCTCGTGCGCTGGTCGTATTCATATAACGAATGCTGCATAGCATTGTCGGCACTATAAAATTTAACATAAACATCCATTAATGAAACTATTCAAGACATAAAGTATTTTCCAAAAGCCAAACTTATAAACCACAATAAACCGATAAAAACAGAACATGCAAAAAACAAACCATACTTCAAAGATTGACCATCACAATAAATTTACTACATTTGCCAATAAATAAATTTTAGAGTTTATAAAATGGCACAAAACTCACGTCAAATACAGTCGCAGGCTCAGCAACAGGTGCAGACACTTTCACCGCAGCAGGTATTGCTGGTGAAACTTTTGGAACTGCCAACAGTGGAGTTGGAAGAAAGAGTACATGCCGAAATTCTTGACAATCCGGCATTGGAAGAAGGTAGAGACCCTTCGGAGATAGCAGAAGACCAGGCTAACGAATATCCGACAGACCCGGACGCTGACCCTGACACCAATTATAATGAAGATGTTTCATTAGGTGATTACCGCACTGAGGACGATATTCCCGATTACAAATTGCAGGAGAACAACCGTTCAAGAGGTGAAACTCCGGAAGAGATTCCTCTTTCGGACAATGTTTCATTCTACGAGACACTGAAGGAGCAGCTGGACATGCAGGAACTGACAGAAGAACAGAAAATGCTTGGGGAATATATAATAGGTTCATTAGACGACGACGGACTTCTGAGAAAAACCACTGAATCAATAATGGATGAGCTTGCCATATATCAGGGAATTTATACCACTGAAGAGGAACTGGAACATATCATCTCAGTGATACAGGACTTCGATCCTGCAGGTATAGGCGCAAGAAGTCTTCAGGAGTGTCTTCTGCTTCAGATAAAGAGGAAAGAAGACTCGCCATTGAAGAAAATAGAATATGACATCATTGACCAGTTCTGTGACGAGTTCACCAAGAAGAATAAGGAGAAGATAATACAGAAACTGAATATCACAGAAGATGAGTATAACGCCGCAGTGGCTGAACTTGTCAAGCTGAACCCGCGCCCTGGAAGTTCAATGGGAGAAGCCATGGGAAAAAATCTGCACCATATAATACCTGATTTCATTGTTGAAACAGAGGATGACGGAAACATAATCTTGAGCCTCAACAACAGAAATGTTCCGGAGCTAAGACTGAGCCGTACTTTCACCGATATGCTGGAAGAACAGACCAAGAACAAGGCCAACCAGAGTAAGGAGGCGAAAGACGCATTCATGTTCCTGAAACAGAAAGTCGACGCTGCCCAGGGATTTATCAACGCTGTGAAACAAAGACAGAACACACTGCTCAGTACAATGCAGGCCATAATAGACCTTCAGCGTCCGTTCTTTACAGATGGAGATGAAACTCTGCTGAAACCGATGATACTTAAAGATGTGGCCGAAAGAGCAAAGCTTGACATATCAACTGTTTCCAGAGTGAGCAACAGCAAGTATGTGCAAACCAACTTCGGCATTTTCCCTCTGAAATTTTTCTTCAGCGACGGATATACCACCGAAAGCGGTGAGGAGCTATCTGTAAGAGAAATCAAACGCATTCTGAAAGAACTGGTAGACAACGAAAGCAAGGAGAAACCTCTCACAGACGACGAACTGGCTGACGCATTGAAAGAGAAGGGATATCCTATAGCAAGACGTACTGTAGCCAAATACCGCACACAACTGAACATACCTGTAGC
Source organism: Bacteroides sp. (assembly GCF_019417265.1). GTDB lineage: Bacteria > Bacteroidota > Bacteroidia > Bacteroidales > Bacteroidaceae > Phocaeicola. Next base: position 11,620 of record NZ_DXVR01000071.1, on the reverse strand, counting down.
AAGATTAAGAAGGTAAATCATGGAAGAAAACAATATTCCCAACGAACTGACATATCACAAGCCCATACCTCTCACAGAGGAAGAAAGGAAAGACCCGCTATATATAACATCATATATAGTATCGGCCATATTCACCCCTTTCATGATTCCGTTCGTGGCATTCCTTATGATATTCATATTTACTTATCTAAGTATAATGCCATTGTCGTACAAGTTTTCAATACTTGCTCTTGTGTATTGTTTCACAATACTGTTTCCGATGTTGGGCATATACATTTTCCAGAAGATTAACGGTTGGGGAATAAAGGAACTCGGACATAGAGAGAAGAGATTCATTCCGTACGGACTTACCATACTGAGTTATGTAGGCGGACTTATCACGATGTATCGCATCCACACCCCAAGGTATATGAGCGGCATCATATTGGCCGTACTTATATGTATGGTGCTGTGTACGATTGTCAATCTCAAGCTGAAGGTAAGTACCCACGCCGCAAGCAGCGGACTGATGGTAGGCGGACTGCTGTCATACAGTTTCCTGTTTCAGTTCAATCCCGTATGGTGGCTGGCCGGCTTCATTCTGCTGGCAGGAATGCTCTGTACTGCCCGCATTATTGTACGCCAACATACATTAACAGAGGTTTTCGGAGGATTTGTCCTCGGATTATTTTGTGGTGTCACAGGAATTTTGTTTATTTGAAAAGATATACTAACCTTATAAATTTTAAAACCATGAATTTTCCAACTAACGTAAAGTACACTAACGAACACGAATGGGTTCGTATTGAAGGAGATGAAGCCTATGTAGGTATAACAGACTATGCACAATCACAGCTTGGTGACATAATTTTCGTAGATATCCCTACTGAAGGAGAAACATTGGAAAAAGGAGAAACTTTCGGAAGTATAGAAGTGGTAAAGACTGTTTCAGACCTGTTCTTGCCTATAGGAGGAGAAATACTGGAAGTCAATCCTGCACTTGAAGAAAATCCTGAATTGGTGAACAAAGACCCTTATGGCGAAGGATGGATTGTGAAAATCAAACCTACAGATGCTTCTGAAGCCGATGACCTACTTGATGCCGAAGCATATAAACAGTTGATAAACGAATAATAGAACTCAAAAACAAACAAATATATAATAAGAAGATAAAAAAGAATGAAACCAATTGTAAGTATCATCATGGGTAGCACTTCTGACCTTCCTGTTATGGAGAAGGCTGCCAAACTGCTTGACGAAATGCAGGTTCCTTTCGAGATTAACGCACTTTCAGCACACCGCACACCGGCAGAAGTTGAAGCATTTGCAAAAGGTGCTGCAGACAGAGGACTGAAAGTTATAATCGCTGCTGCCGGTATGGCTGCCGCACTTCCCGGAGTTATTGCTGCCAACACTACACTTCCTGTAATCGGAGTACCTATCAAGGGTTCTGTACTCGACGGTGTGGATGCTCTTTACTCTATCATACAGATGCCTCCCGGAATACCTGTAGCAACAGTTGCCATCAACGGAGCAATGAACGCTGCAATCCTGGCAGTTCAGATGATAGCACTCTCTGACGAGGAATTGGCAAAGAAGTTTGCAGCTTACAAGGAAGGCCTGAAAAACAAGATTGTAAAGGCTAACGAAGAACTCAAAGAAGTTAAATACGCATACAAGACTAATTAAATGGATTACTTCAACTATTCACGCCGAAAGGCAAACGAAGTATATGTTGGCGCCACTCCTATGGGTGGCGCTAATCCTATACGCATACAGAGTATGACAAACACCGTGACGATGGACACCGAGGCTTGCGTGGAGCAGGCCAAACGTATCATCGATGCAGGTGGAGAATATGTACGCCTCACCACTCAAGGGGTGCGCGAGGCCGAGAACATGAAGAATATCAACATCGGACTGCGCTCGCAGGGTTACAACACTCCTCTCGTGGCCGATGTTCACTTCAATCCTAACGTAGCCGATGCAGCCGCACTATATGCCGAAAAGGTACGAATCAATCCGGGCAACTATGTAGACCCTGCTCGTACTTTCAAAAGTCTGGAATATACCGATGAGGAATATACACAGGAGATACAGAAGATACGCGAGCGTTTCGTTAAGTTCCTGAATATCTGCAAGGAGAACCATACTGCAATCCGTATCGGAGTGAACCACGGCTCATTGTCGGACCGTATCATGTCACGCTATGGCGATACTCCGGAAGGTATGGTGGAATCGTGCATGGAGTTCTTGCGTATCTGTGTGGAAGAGAACTTCAGCAATGTAGTAATATCCATCAAGGCTTCGAACACAGTAGTAATGGTAAAGACTGTAAGACTGCTTGCCGAACAGATGGAAAAGGAAGGAATGGCATTCCCTCTGCACCTTGGGGTGACTGAAGCCGGCGACGGTGAAGACGGACGCATCAAATCGGCTCTCGGTATAGGCGCACTCCTTGCCGACGGTCTTGGAGATACGATACGTGTTTCACTCAGCGAAGCTCCGGAAGCAGAAATTCCAGTGGCTCGCAAACTGGTGGACTATATAATCAAGCGTGAGAATCATCCTTACATTCCGGGAGCGGAAGCTGATGATTTCTGCTATACAAACCCTTCAAGACGCAAGACACAGGCTGTTGGCAATATCGGAGGTGACAACCTTCCGGTAGTGGTTTCAGTACGTCTGAACGGCAACATGGATGTAAACGAGCAGTTCAAGCCGGATTATGTTTACTGCGGACAGAACTTTCCTGAGAACAGAAGAAAGGACATCGGATATATAGTAGACGCTAATGTGTGGAACGGAGAGGAAGGCACTTATCCGGCATTCAACACACAGCAGATTATCGGTCTGCACCGGATACAGTCGGATGTAAAATTTCTGTTTACCACATATATGGGCCTCAACGAAGAGGTAACAGCATGTCTGCGTCTGCATCCTGAAGTAGTAATTATCGCACAAAGCAATCATCCAAACCGACTTGGAGAATACCGTGGCCTTGTTCATCAGCTTACAAGACAAGGTCTGAGCAACCCTGTGATATTCTTCCAGATGTACGAGGAAAGTTCCGTAGAGGATTTGCAGATAAAATCGGCCGCCGATATGGGAGCATTGATTTTAGACGGACTGACTGACGGCATCCTGCTGTACAACAATTCTTCGGCCATTGCTGATACAAAGCTCGATGAAACAGCATTCGGCATATTACAGGCAGGCAGAGTCCGCACATCAAAGACTGAATATATATCGTGTCCGGGTTGCGGAAGAACTCTTTACGACCTCGAATCGACAATAGCACGTATCAAGGCCGCTACATCACACCTGAAAGGCCTGAAGATAGGTATTATGGGATGTATAGTAAACGGTCCTGGCGAAATGGCGGATGCCGACTATGGCTATGTGGGTGCCGGACGCGGCAAAATCAGTCTGTACAAGCGTAAGGAATGTATAGAAAAGAATATTCCGGAAGAACAGGCTGTAGAAAAACTTATAGAACTGATAAAGGCTAACGGAGATTTCCACGAGAAATAAAGCCTACAAGGACTGATATTTTAAAAGGACAGAAGGAAAGTTATGACAATTCCTTCTGTCCTTTTCATTTATGTTTCGTCATCAGATAAGAAACGCTCTGTTTCAGAAACCGTAACACGTTCGTGTAACGGGCGTAACACGTAGGTGTCACGCGCGGAACACGAACGTGTTCCACCCGCGTCACGTTCGTGTTCCGCTTTCTGCGTCGAAGAATTTCTGTAAAGTTACTTCGATTTCGTTTCTTCTGCGACAGAGAGTATCTTCGAATACTCTGCTTTGTCCTGAAGAACCTTTACAGCGTTTTCCAGGTCGGCATCGTCTTTCAGACGCTCCATTGCCGCTCCGCGCTGATAGAAATATCTTGTAATGATTTCCTGCGACAGATATTCGCTTATCTGTTTCTTGAATGTCTCAAGGTCGCGGTCAAGGTTATGGTTCAATTTCTTCTCCAAAGCGGCAAACTCTTCTTTTGCTCCATCCATATAACCCTCAAACTCAGCCATTTCCTTCAATGATTTCAGCATCTTCTCGCTCTGGCGGTCGTAAGTGAAATCACGCGATTTCACCAATGTCTTGAATGCTTCGTAATCATCATCCGTCAGTTTGAAATCTGCCACTGATACAGGCGCCTGATGCGTCCAGCAATACTGTGTGGCATAATCGAATATCATATCTTCATTCATCAGATAGAAGATGATGTTCGGGAATTTCGGAGCTTTCACCTCGATGTCCGGACGTATTCCTCCTCCGTCGCGCACCTCACGGCCTATTGCTGTATGGAATACGTTTGTAAGACTGTCCGGTGTACGTGCCACGGAACCGTCGGCATTCTTCTTCGAATAGTCTATGGCCTGAATACATCTTCCGCTTGGGATATAGTATTTTGAAGTAGTCACCTTCAGAGTTCCGTTGTATGGCAGCGGACGTGTGGTCTGTACGAGTCCTTTTCCGTATGTACGGCTTCCCACTATCACAGCACGGTCGAGGTCCTGAAGCGAACCGCTCAGAATCTCGGAAGCAGAAGCAGAAGCTCCGTTCACCAGTACCACGAGAGGAATTTCCGTATCTACCGGTTCGAAACGTGTCTTGAATGAATTCTCAGCCTGTTTGATTTTACCTTTAGTATAAACCACTTCCTGACCTTTAGGAACAAACAGTCCTACTATATCGACAGCCTCTGACAGAGAACCTCCGCCATTGTCGCGCAAGTCGATGATAAGAGATTTGGCACCTTTCTGTTTCAGTTCGATAAACGATTTCTTGAAATCCTTCGAACAGTTGTCGGTAAATCCCTGTAGAGCGATATATCCTATACTGTCGCGCACCATTCCGTAGTACGGAACAGGATTGGTACGGATGCTCTTTCTCGTGATTTTAAATTCCATTTCAGTACTGTCATTCTGCATCGGACGAAGAACTTTCAGCACGAACGATGTACCCGGCTCACCACGCAAGGCATCGCTCACCTTGCTTGAAAACTCCTGCGGTTTAAGGTCGCCGCGTAGCATTTCCTTTCCTCCCACCTCAAGAATGATATCTCCGGCCTTCACTCCGGCTTCGGCAGCAGGCATTCCTTCAGTAGGCTCTACCACTACTATACGGTCGTTGGCCTCATAATATCTGATTGCGGCACCTATACCACCATACTTACCTGTAATCATTTCCTTAAGACTGCTGACTTCCTCCTCGGGATAATATTCTGTATACGGGTCGGTTAGGGCCAACATTCCGTTCACACCGTTCTGTATCATCTTTTCCACATCAATGGTATCGACATAGAACATATCAAGTTCCTTAAATATAGAGTTGAACAAATCAAGATTCTTGGCAATCTTGAAATTACGGTCGTCACCCTTAAAACTTAACAGCCCCAATCCCACGAGTACTGCAAACGCTGCAATGAGAGTTCTTTTAGTGTTCATATCTTTAAAAAGTTTACATTCGTAATATTAAATAATGTGTCCCCAAATATGGATTGCAAAGAAAAGCATTATTCTGTTTCAAACAACAGAAATGCTCTATTATTTAACTTAATTTCGTCAAGGAAAGGAAGATACACATTGCCTGGATACTACAAAAAGCAAGCTAAAATGTGAAGATGAAAATATTTTTATTATTTTTTCGCTTAAAGTATTGCACAATTCAAAACAAGGCAGTATCTTTGCACCGCAATCGAGAAAACAACCTTCTTCAGTAGCTCAGTCGGTTAGAGCATCTGACTGTTAATCAGAGGGTCGTTGGTTCAAGTCCAACCTGAAGAGCAAAAAGGTTCACTTTTCAGTGAACCTTTTCTGTTTTATATCAGAATCGTTTTATCAGGAAGCTGAAATCTGTTCTCAGATAGATACCTGCCAGAAAGCTGATGGAGTTCGGAACAGACGAATATACGGTCACAGGATTCCCATCCTCGCCTGCAGATGTACATTCAGTATCGGCTGCAAAAGTATTGTACACATCGGCATGAACGCCAAGTGCAAACCCTTTCCCTATCTGATGAGAATATTCAAGACTTAAAAAGGCTGTTTTAGGGTTGTTATAGACAAGGGTTCTGTTTGACATTGAAACTGCTCCAAACAAAGGGTTGCCCATCAAAGATACAAAATCATGACACTGCCAATAACCGGCATGGAGGCGGAAGTTCCTCAAATCGGCTACAGCCTTGCCATAAAATCCATAACCATTGTCGAAGGGGAAAACACTGCCTTTCTGCTGGGCATAGTAGGCGGCATCCGCTTCGATATTCAGTTTTGTGAAGTTACGTAAAGGCATCTTTATATCCAAACCAAATCCGGCTGCCGCATTCAGCCAGGTTTTCACACTGCGTTCTGCAGCACTGGTATTTATCTCTCCTCCCTGATGCTTGAACAACAACTGCAACGGAACGTAAAAATGTACGCTATTGTCTTTGAGCGAAGGAGAATTTGCCTTTATGCGCGAAGACACCCCGAAAGTAAACTCCTCCTGCTGATTATCTCCCTGAAAGATAAAGCTTTCCCAGTTCACCCACATGTCAAGATTGAAATGGCGAGTATTCCAGAGAAACTGCACTCCGGCCTCAGGGTCGGACGTCATAACCATCTCCTTATTATATAGAGGCGCGATAAGACCATGATTGTTACGGCCATATATATTCCCCAACACCAACGATACTCCTGGAAGCGGAGCATAATGGACACGGAAGAAAGGAACGGCATGAAATGCACTTTGAGTATCTCCGGACTCATAGCCCGGAAGAGTGGCATAATATGTATTGGGATATTTATTCTCGCCCCAGTAGCGCAACATATAGGCACCGGCTTCTATTTTAAGAGTCTTTAGCGGCTGATACGAAACTGCAGGAAGAACCCACAAGCCGGGCAAAGTATAGCCTTTCACCAAGCTTCCCTTATATTCACTGTCGCGGAAAAAGTTAAGATTACGAAAACGGAACCTAAGTTCGCGCACTCCTTCCGACGAGAATGTGGTATCCTCGGTATATACAAGTTTTGATATATCCTGCGAATGCATCTCGCCAAGACAAAACGTAACAGCCAATAATATGGCAGATATAAACTTATTTTTCATTTTACAGCCCAAATATATTTTCACAATGCAAAAATAGTAAGTTAAAATTTCAGAGCCGTATTTTATCATAAAAAAAAACTGTTCACTTTTTCACTTTAAGAATCACGAGAACTACCTCGCTCGGAGTGAAAAGTCTTATATCCCTGCGCGAAGTCCCCAATCCGTTGCTGATAATAACAGGAATGCCTGACGAATTATACTTCTTGCCTGTCAGGAAGCGGTTTCCGTACTTTGAAAACTTGGCAGGAGTCCATCTGTTGAACAGACTTACCTGCCCACCGTGAGTATGACCGGCCAGTGCCAGATCCGTATTACTTATATCCGTATCTTCCACATAATCAGGAGTGTGAGTCAGCATTACGACAAAGTCCTCGGGTTTCAACGACAGCGTGGGCGATATGCCGTTACGCCCTAAGTCAAAAGGATTTCTGATACCGGTTATAAGAATGAAGTCCTCCCCTCTCCACAATGTATCAGTGGCATGTTCCAACAGTTTCACACCTGTTTCAGCCATAGCCTTACGCACCAGAGTGTCATTTTCGCCACGCTCATGATTTCCCATCACCGCATATGTTCCGTATGGAGTTTCAACAGTCTTCAAAGCATAGAACAGTTCGTCTACGTTTCCACCATTTCGCCCTCTGTAATCGCCGCCAAGCAGAAGCACATCTGCATCAAGCGAACTCAGGGCATCCGTCATAGAGTGAAGACGCTTATGAGAGAAACGGCTCTCATAATGAAAATCAGTGGCAAAAGCCATACGGAAGCCATCGAACGATGCCGGCAAATCTGACGACTCAATGTGATAGGTCTTTATTCGCCCTACTCCTTTGTATCGCGAAAAAGAGGCCGTGGCACAGGAAGAAAGTACAAATAGCGACAGCAGCAATAACAGGTTTACAAATCCGGGAAACTTCATGGTGTTTATTTTATCTGTTTTTACGCAAATGTAGCGTTTTATGTAGTAACTTTGCAGCAAGTTTCAGAAAAAAAAGATTATGACAGTAAAGACTAATTCCATAAAGGCCTGGGTTCTTGCAGCACGCCCCAAGACACTGACAGGAGCCGCCATTCCGGTTATGTTAGGATGCGCATTGGCATACACTTACGGCCATTTCAACGTAACAGCAGCCGTGCTGTGTTTCCTGTTTGCCTTCCTGATGCAGATAGATGCCAATTTCATAAATGACCTTTTCGACTTTCTGAAAGGTACGGACAGAGAGGATCGTTTAGGTCCGGAACGTGCCTGTGCACAAGGGTGGATTTCACCCAAAGCGATGAAAACCGGTATATGTGTGACTACAATATTGGCCGGAATAACAGGACTGTCGCTGTTGAATTTCGGAGGATGGGAACTGATACCCGTAGGGCTGGCATGCATGATATTCGCCTTTCTGTATACGGCAGGAGCTTATCCGTTGGCATACCATGGATGGGGAGATGTGCTTGTACTGGTTTTCTTTGGTTTTGTACCTGTGGGATGCACATATTATGTCATGTCGCACGGATGGAACACTTCGGTTACAGTTGCCTCGTTGGCATGCGGATTAATAATTGACACTCTGCTGATGATAAACAACTTCCGCGACAGAGAGCAGGATGCCATAAGCGGAAAGAAAACCATAGTGGTAAGACTTGGGGCAAAAGCGGGACTTATACTCTACTTCCTGCTCGGACTTGCGTCATGCTGGCTTTGCTTCTATTTCCTGACAATAGGAAAGATTTATGCGGTACTGCTGCCACAGTTCTATCTGGTAATGCATATAATGACTACCATAAAAATGGCAAAGATAAACAAGGGAAAAGCTCTGAACATGATTCTCGGCGAAACCTCAAGGAATATGCTGATATTCGGAATTATGCTGACTTTAGGACTGGTTCTGTAAATCCAACTCTTTCAGAACGACATTCGAAGGGCGTTCGAACAGCATTCAAAACACGTTCATTCCCCGTTCTGCAGGCGTTCACTGAACAGCTGCTGAACGGGGAATGAACGAATATTGAACGATAAATGAATAATCCTTGAAATGCAAACGGAGTAAAAAAGCAAATTTAGATACTGTTTAAACAGCATTTAAATACTGTTTAAACGCCCTATAAACTCATTGCTTTTCTATCAGGACAGTGGCATAAGCCGAAATTCCTTCTTCGCGTCCTGTGAATCCAAGTTTCTCAGTAGTAGTAGCCTTGATGGAAACGTCTTCCGCATCAATACCCATGACTTTGGCAAGCACCTCCTGCATCTCAGGAATTCTCGCTTTCAGCTTCGGACGCTCGGCACATACTGTAGCATCTATATTGCCTACTGTATAACCTTTCTCTGCTATAAGCTTTACTGTACGGGCAAGGAGAATCTTGCTGTCTATGTTTTTGAACTCACCTGCGTTGTCCGGGAAATGGAATCCTATATCGCGCATATTGGCTGCTCCCAAAAGAGCGTCACAAATGGCATGTATCAGCACATCGGCATCGGAGTGGCCGAGCAACCCCAATTCATGCTCTAATTTTATTCCGCCCAACCACAATTCCCTGTCCGGAACAAGGCGGTGTACGTCAAAACCAAATCCTACTCTTATCTTCATCGTATATAAAAATCTAATACTTTTTCGTTTTCAAGATATCCCTCCAGATGATTGTCTATACTCACTGGGCCTACCCCTACCGGTGTTCCTGTAAACAGCAGGTCGCCAATTTTCAGAGTACAGAACCGGCTGACGTATGCTATTATCCTGTCTACACCGAAGAGCATATCGCGTGTGTGGCCAGTCTGCACAGTCTTGCCATCTATGTCAAGATGGAAATGAATATCCTGTATATCCTTAAACTTTTCAATACTTACCCAGTCGCCTATGGCAGCAGAGTTGTCGAAGCCCTTACACAGTTCCCACGGTTTTCCTTCGGCACGGAACTTTCTCTGCAGGTCACGGGCCGTAAAGTCTATACCTACGGTGACAGCGTCGTAATATCTGTGGGCAAATCTCTCGGAGATATTCTTTCCGAGTCGGTTTATACGCACCACGAGTTCTGTTTCGTAATCTATCTGCTGCGAGAAATCAGGAATAAAAAACGGCTTGCTGTCCTTGAGAAGAGCCGAGTCCGGCTTCATGAAAATGACCGGTTCCTGTGGCAGGGACTCATCCGCATGGAGTTCTTTGCAGTGGAGGGAATAGTTCATCCCTATAGCGATAATCTTCATATATATAAATAATGATTATTTTAATTCATTCAAACGGTTGAACATGACAGCCAAATGGGCATACAGCGAGGTATTCTGCACAACTATATCTTCCGGCACACGAATTCTGAAAGGAGTAAAGTTCCATACAGCCTTAATGCCTCCGTCTACCATATAGTCCGTAATGCTCTGCGCTATACTGATGGGAACAGTAAGTATTCCGATGTTCACATCAGACTTTTTCATTATTTCCGGAAACTCGTCCGTATGATAGACCGGTATTCCGGCAATGGTAGTGCCTACCTTCTGCGGGTCGACATCGAATGCGCCAACGATTTCGAGTCCGAAATGCGACAAACCTGTGTCCTGAAGCAATGCCGCACCAAGACTACCAACTCCGAAAAGATATGCCTTATGCATATTAGTGAAGCCGAGAAAGTCTTCAAGCACATTTATCAGACAGTCGATGTCATAACCGACACGGGTACGCCCGGAAACAGCCACATAGGACAAATCTTTTGCCACCTGCGAGGCATCGATGTTTATCTGACGGGAGATCTGAGTGGACGACACATACTTTTCCCCCTGCTCCCTCATCAGTTTTGCACAGGACAGATACCAAGGCAAACGACGGAGTGTGGGTTCAGGTATTTTATCCGATATTTTATTAACTGGCGCTATCATGACATAAATAAAACTAAACTGTTTATTGCAAAATTACTCTATTTATTTGGAAACGCACACATAATAAAGAAAAAGTTTATATCTTTGATTGAAAATAAACATTTACAGGAAATGAAAAATAACGACTGGAAAGAAAGACTGAACATTGTGTATTCCACAAATCCAGACTTCAACTATCAGACTGAGGATGAAGAAGAAGAAATAGAAACTCCGGAGAAAAAGAATCAGAAACTGAGGGTTTCGATAGAGAAAAAAGGACGTGGAGGCAAAACCGTGACTCTGATAACAGGGTTCATAGGCAGCGAAGACGACCTTAAAGAACTCGGAAGGACTCTGAAGACAAAATGCGGAGTGGGCGGCTCGGCCAAAGACGGAGAAATCATCATACAGGGTGACTTCAAGCAACGTGTCATAGAGCTGCTGAAGGCCGAAGGATATACGCAAACCAAGTAAAAACAAAACGCTTCGACGTTTGGATTAAAACGCTTCGTCGTTTTAATTAAAATGACGAAGCGTTTTTCTGCCACTGAATACATAAAAAACGCTGTCCATCGCCGGGCAACGTTTTTTAGAATGAATGAAAAACAAGTGAATGTGATTTTTTTCTTAGAATAGAATTATTTTCTTTAGTATTCAGAGTAAAAAAAACGATTAAAGAGATACGGGTTATTTAATATATAAAAC
>NZ_DXVR01000070.1:0-15596 GCF_019417265.1 Bacteroides sp. | reverse complement strand
TCTCAATTCCAGGGAAATACTCTTTTGTTGCCATAATATTCAAAATTTAAAAAGTTAATATTAAAGTTGAAATTTTATTTGTTCTTATTTATTGTTTTATTTATCAGATTTTTTCCAGATATTCCACCCAGCGTCCGTATGCTTCTGCATATGCAGCGGCATCCTGTGCCTTAGGCTCTATCACCTGAAGTTTTTCAAGTGTCGCAAACGCCTCGTTGTTGTCCTTATAGATTCCTGCACCCATACCGGCACCCTTGGCAGCACCAACCGAACCGTCAGTATCATAAAGTTCGATTGTAGCACCTGTAACACCGGCAAGTGTTTCGCGGAAGATTTGGCTAAGGAACATATTGGCATGACCAGCATGAATCTTGTGTACGTCCATACCCATACCTTTCATTATGTCGATACCATACTTGAATGAGAATACGATACCTTCCTGTGCGGCACGGATAATGTGGTTGCGTGTATGAAGATTGAAGTTTACACCGTTGATAGAACATCCTGTTTCCTTGTTCTGAAGCATACGTTCCGCACCGTTACCGAATGGCAATATACTTACGCCACCTGCTCCGATTGGTGCCTGGGCAGCCAAATCATTCATCTCGGCATATGAAACGCCTTCCGGAACTACCGTACGCTTAATCCATGAATTAAGGATACCTGTACCATTGATACACAGCAATACTCCAAGACGTGTCTGTTCTTCAGTGTGATTAACGTGAGCGAATGTATTTACTCTTGATTTAGGGTCGTAATTTACTTTACCGTTTACACCATAAACAACACCCGATGTTCCTGCTGTAGATGCGATTTCTCCAGGATTGAACACATTCAGCGACAATGCATTGTTAGGCTGGTCACCTGCACGGTATGTCACAGGAATACCTTCTTTCAGTCCCAATTCCTGAGCTGCAGTTGCAGTAACTCTTCCCTGTTCAGAGAATGTAGGTTTGATATCTGCTATGATAGACTTGTCGAAACCGTAATAGTCCATAAGGAAATCGGCCACACAGTTGTTCTTGAAATCCCAGAACATACCTTCTGACAAGCCTGAAACAGTTGTACAGATTTCACCGGTAAGTCGCATTGCGATATAATCGCCCGGAAGCATTATCTTATATATCTTCTCGAATATTTCCGGTTCGTTTTCCTTTATCCATGCAAGTTTTGATGCTGTAAAGTTGCCCGGTGAGTTAAGAAGATGTGACAGGCACTTCTCCTCGCCTATTGTCCGGAATGCCTTCTGACCATAAGGAACAGCTCTTGAGTCGCACCAGATGATAGCAGGACGAAGTACATTCTGATTCTTATCTACACACACGAGTCCGTGCATCTGATACGAAATACCTATCGCCTTTATATCTTCCGCCTTAACTCCTGACTCAGCCATAATTGCCTTAGTGGAAAGCTTCAGATTCTCCCACCAGTTAGCCGGTTCCTGCTCAGCCCATCCTTGCTTGACAGCTATAATAGCTGCTTCTGTTTTCGGATAAAAAGCCGAAGCCACACATTTGCCTGTAAGGGCATTTACCAAACTCGCCTTTACAGACGAACTACCAATATCATATCCTAATAAATACATGTTATTATGGTTTTAGATTATCTTCTTGTTTTATTATAAATCTTTTTGTCAAATCTGTAATATCTTGCCGCCCTGTGCGACACTCCATGCTGGAACTCATCCATCGGGATGACGTAATCCATCATCATTATCTTCTTATGGAAGTTTCTCACGTCAATCTGCTTGCCGTAAAGAACTTCGTAAAGGACTCTCAACTGCAACGCGGTAAACTTTCGCGGAAGCAAATCAAACAAACACGACGGATTGAACTCTACATACTGACGGATGTACTTCATCGCTTCCTCGATTATCAGATTATGGTCGAATGCCAAATCTTTCACCTCATCCAAAGGCACCCATTCAGCCTGAAAATTATCAAGATTCTTATTCAATGCCCTGTCAATCTTCACGAGCGAGAGATATGCGATAGTAACGATACGCTCCACTTTCGCCTTTTCCGCTCTTTCAAGCCATCTGACATCTTTGGGGTTCTTTGTTCTGTCCCTCGAACCGAAAGCCTTGAACTGCATAAGGTTGACATTCTTGAATCCTGTCAGTTCATTCAACACACGCATAGCGGCACCATCCAAATCCTCATCCATATATATAAGACTACCAGGTAATTTCATATCATGAAATACTTCTCCGCTATCCTCTCCTATTCGCCTGAGAAGAAGTACTCTCAGACGTTCTCCATCGAATCCTACTACTACGCAGTCAACGGAAATATGATTGTTAGCCAAAGGCATTTTGTGTTCCATTCTATATGTGTTTATCTGTTTTCCGAGTGCAAATAAAAAGCATTATTTCTAATTAGACAAGAAATAAAAGAAAAATTTTCAGCACGCATATATCACTTATTTTCAATTAGATACATATCATAGCAAATACAATATCCATACATCATCTTTTCGTACAAGATACAATATGTATTTTTCATTACAGTACCGCAAAAGAGCAATAGCGCACAAGAAGAAATCAAATTATTTATATTACAGACATTTACAAATATATTTCATTTATATTTCAGGATTAGGTTATTGTATTTTTCATACAACAGTTTTTTTGAGGGCTTTTTCAATAAATGTTATGTTTTTTTACTTCAACGCCCAACTGTTAAAAAAACAAAACCAGTTTCTTCAGTATACAAGAAAAACGCTCTGTAAAACTTGAAACCGGTTCTACAGAGCGCTTGTCAATTATTGTCTGTTGGAATTTTCTGTTATTTCGGAGCCTTCATATACAAGTAAATTGCTATAATAAGGAACAGGATATTAGGAATCCATACTGCTATTATAGGAGGAACATTTCCACTTATGGCGAATGTTGCCGAGATTGTCTGAAAGAGGATGTATGATGCACTCAGGCCCAACCCGACTCCAAGGTTCATACCCATTCCTCCCTTAACTTTCTTCGACGAAAGCGAAGCACCTATAAGAGTAAGGATAAATGCTGCGAAAGGGCTTGCAATACGTTTATAATACTCCACCTCGAACTCTTTAATATTGGCAAATCCTCGACGTTTCTGATTATCAATGTATTCCTTCAAGTCCGGACTCGTAAGAGTTTCAAACTGGTCCATAGTGATAAGGAAATCCTGGGGTTCCATATTTATTATGGTATCAAGTCTTTCACCCTTGGTAATAACCTCTTTCATACCTTTCATCTCCCTTATCATATAATCCCTTACTATCCATCTGTGCAACTTGGTAGTATCGTACGTCGCACGTCGTGCAGTCAGATGAGATACCAATTTATTATCCTCGAACTTATCAAGAGAGAATCTGTAGCCCGTAAGGTTATAATTCTCATATCTTTCCATATAAGCTATCGTAGAGGTATCAACCACAAGCTGGATGTTTCTGGCATAGTTGACTTTCTTCTTACTCTTATATTGGGTTTCAAAGTTTATTCTTGTCGTATTACCCTTGGGAATGTAATATGAACTGAGAATATAGCTTCCGGCGGCAATAATGGCAGCAGACAAGAAATAAGGCACCAGCAGCCTCTTGAAACTCATACCCGTAGAGAACATAGCGATTATCTCAGAGTTTTCAGCCAACTTACTGGTAAAGAATATCACAGATATGAAGATAAACAGCGGGCTGAAAAGATTGGCATAATACGGCACGAAGTTGAAGTAGTAATCAAATATAATAGCCTCAACAGGCGCCTTATTATTAATAAAGCGGTCGATATTCTCATTGATATCAAACACGACAGATATCGACAGGATTAGCGTCAGGGCAAAAAAGAATGTGCCCAGAAACTTCTTCATAATATATCTGTCTATCTTTTTCAGCCCAAAGCGTTTCAGATATTTATCCTTGAATTTTATCAGTTTATCTTTCATATACAACGAAACAGTGTTTACTTAAAGACAGGTATCTGTTACAATCGAGTAGACAATCGTTCCACCATAGCAGGTTTCCAGGTAGCAAAATCGCCGGCAATAATATGTGCTCTTGCTTCCTTGACAAGCCATAGGTAGAATGCCAGATTATGTATTGATGCTATCTGCAATGCAAGCAACTCCTCTGCATGGAACAGATGACGCAGGTATGCACGGCTATACAGCGTATCTACATACGACGCTCCGTCAGCCTCAATAGGAGAATAATCCTTCTCCCATTTCTTGTTGCGCATGTTCATTATTCCGTTCTTCGTGAACAGCATTCCGTTTCGTCCGTTTCGTGTAGGCATAACGCAGTCGAACATATCTACTCCTCGCTCTATTCCTTCAAGTATGTTAACAGGAGTACCTACCCCCATAAGGTATCTCGGCTTGTCTGTAGGCAGAATCTCGTTAACCACTTCTATCATTTCATACATCTTTTCAGTAGGTTCTCCAACTGCCAGACCACCGATAGCATTACCATCAGCACCCTTTGATGCTATATACTCGGCCGAACGCTTACGCAAGTCAGGATATACACATCCCTGGACTATAGGGAACAACGACTGATTATAACCGTATTTTGGTTCAGTTTCATTGAATCTTGTAATACATCTGTCCAACCATCTGTGAGTAAGCTCCATCGACTTCTTGGCATAATTATAATCTGATGTACCTGGTGCACACTCATCAAATGCCATCATTATGTCCGCTCCTATCGTACGTTCGATATCCATAACTCTTTCAGGAGTGAACAAATGTTTAGAGCCATCAATGTGTGAACGGAATTCCACTCCCTCCTCACGCATCTTTCTTATGCCTGACAATGAAAATACCTGGAAACCGCCACTGTCAGTAAGCATTGGACGGTCAAAGCCATTGAACTTATGCAAACCTCCGGCACCTTCGATTACTTCCAGTCCCGGACGCAGATACAGGTGATAAGTATTTCCTAAAATAATCTGTGCCTTGATATCTTCCTTGAGCTCAGGGAGTTGTACGCCCTTAACTGTTCCCAAAGTACCGACAGGCATAAAAATCGGAGTTTCTATCCGGCCGTGATCGGTAGTTATCAACCCTGCTCTTGCATTTGTCTTGGAGTCTGTATATTGTAATTCAAATTTCATATATAAACTATTATGGCAGTAATTTACTTTTTGTCATTTTCTTCTTTCTTCTCAGGAACAGTCAGCTTTGGAGCATTTGTTACCACTTCATCTGTCAGAGCAATGTCAAGTACCTCTCTGATATCGCTCACATAATGGAACTTAAGTCCCTTGAGATATATTTCCGGAATATTGTCGATATCCTTCTTGTTTTCCTGACACAGGATGATTTCCTCTATACCGGCACGTTTGGCAGCAAGAATTTTCTCTTTGATACCGCCTACAGGCAATACCTTGCCTCGCAAAGTTATTTCACCGGTCATGGCAAGACGATTCTTGACCTTTCTTCTTGTCAGAGCCGAAGCAAGCGATGTCACCATTGTAATACCAGCCGACGGACCGTCCTTAGGTATGGCACCTTCAGGCACATGTATATGGATGTTCCAGTTCTCAAACACTTCTTCCGGCACTCCCAACAAATCGTTGTGGGCTTTCAGATATTCAAGTGCAAGCATAGCCGATTCTTTCATCACGTCGCCCAAGTTTCCGGTAAGCGTCAGACGGCTTCCCTTACCCTTGCTCAAGCTTGTCTCAACAAACAGGATTTCACCACCGACAGCAGTCCAGGCCAGACCTGTAACCACTCCGGCATATTCATTACCTTGGTATTTGTCTCTTGAGTATTCTATAGGACCAAGACATGCCGGGATATCCTCTGCCTTAAGCTCTGTAGAAGAAACTTCCTTACCGGATGCTATATTGAAAGCTGTACGGCGCATCACTTTATTGATTTTCTTCTCCAGTTCACGCACTCCGCTTTCCCTTGTATAGTTTTCTATGATAAACCCTATTGCACCCTTCGACAGCTTGATATTATCCTTTGTCAGTCCGTTAGCTTCCATAGCCTTAGGGATGAGATGTCTTTTAGCTATTTCTATCTTCTCCTCAGTGATATATCCGCTTACCTCAATCAGTTCCATTCTGTCAAGCAACGGAGCCGGTATGCTACCCAGATTGTTTGCCGTAGCAATAAACATCACATTCGACAAATCATAATCTATATCTATATAGTTATCGTGGAATGTACCGTTCTGTTCAAGGTCGAGCACCTCAAGCATAGCCGAAGAAGGGTCACCCTGATTACTACTGCCAAGCTTGTCTATCTCATCAAGTATGATTACAGGATTAGAAGAGCCTGCCTTAATCAGACTTTTAATGATACGTCCCGGCATTGCTCCTATGTATGTCTTTCTGTGTCCTCTGATTTCCGCTTCATCATGCACACCTCCCAATGACATTCTGACATATTTCCTCTTAAGGGCAGAAGCTATAGAACGTCCAAGAGAAGTCTTTCCCACTCCCGGAGGACCGTACAAGCACAATATAGGCGATTTCATATCACCTTTAAGTTTCAGTACTGCCAAATGCTCCAGGATACGTTCTTTGACCTTTTCAAGCCCGTAATGGTCATGATTCAGAGTCTTCTCTGCCGATTTCAGATTAAATGACTGAGGAGTATATACATTCCATGGCAAAGCCAACAGATTCTGCAGATACGAATACTGTACATTGTAATCAGGCGATTGCGGATTGATTCGTTCGAGTTTTGTTACTTCTTTCTCAAAAATCTCCGCAACCTCTTTAGACCATTGTTTCTTCTTTCCCTGGGCACGCAGATTGTCAATTTCGCTTTCTGCTCCATTGCCAAGCTCATCCTGAATATTCTTAAGCTGCTGTTGCAGGAAATATTCGCGCTGCTGCTTGTCGAGTTCCTCACGCGTACGCATCTGAATGTTCTGTTTCAGTTTGGCTATTTCCAACTGTTCATTCAGATATCCTATAAGATGTATTGCTCTGTCCTTGATAGAATCGTGTTTGAGCAATTCATATTTGGCAGTGATTTCGAGAGGGAAATTAGAACATATGAAATTAATTCTTACTGCATCACCTTCCATGTCCCTTAAAGCCATAAGGAAATCATGGCCTACTTCTTCCATACTGTCATGCAGTTTCTTCATAACATCGAAGCAGGTGCTCATGATAGCCTTGAATTCATTGCTTCGAGGTGTTATATTATTTTCTTCGATAGGAGTTGCGGTACCAACCAGGAAAGGCTCTTTAGAAATTATACTGTCAAGTTTTACTTTTGGTCCGCACGTATGGATAAGTGCATTTGTTGCCCCGCCTGGAAGTTCCAGAATACGGACGATACGTCCGACCACACCCAATGGATACAAATCGCTCAACTCAGGTTCATCGACCATTGCATCTTTCTGTGTAGCCAATATTACCGGACTTTTCTTTTTATAAGCCGATTTCACCAGTTCCAAAGTACTCCTGCGACCTATTGCTACAGGCATTACTATCTCCGGGAAAATTATCATATTGCGCAAAGGCAATACCGGCATCTCTCCTTCCAGCTCTTCTATAGGCATATTAGACTGTTCAATATCTATTTTGGCAATCAAAGCCACTTCATCATTTTTAATTCTTTTATTTTTTTTATCTTCCTGCATATTCAATCGTGAATTATCTTGTTTAAACAAACGGCTACAAAGTTAATGAATATACACATAATAATAAAACATTTTATATCAAATGTTGCATCCGGAGATGTTTGAGTCAGACTATTTCACTACATTTGCATAAAAATATGCATAGCAATGGGAAATGAATATTTCAGATTCAAACGTTTCACTATATATCAAGACAAGTGTGCAATGAAAGTCGGCACAGACGGAGTACTGCTTGGAGCATGGGCTGACACAGGACATGCAACTAAAATAGCAGACATAGGCACCGGAACAGGGCTTATAGCCATTATGCTGGCTCAAAGGACACAAAATGCCACGATTTCAGGAATAGAAATAGACCATGATGCATTCATGCAGGCTAAAGACAACATGAGCAATACGGAATGGAAGGACAGAATGAGTGTCGAGAATGCCGACGTAAACGAGTTCTACCAGTCACACGAAGCTGAGTATGACATGATTGTTTCAAATCCGCCGTTCTATAAAGAAGATACCAAAGGATATTGTGAGAAAAGAAATATCGCCAGACATACAGACGGGCTCAGCTTTGAAGCACTTACAAAAGCTGCCTCGTTTATGCTTAAGGAAAAAGGGAAATTCAGCTTAATACTTCCGGCCTCTGCTGCTTCAGAATTCATTGGAGAAGCCATAAAAAACAGATTAAGCCTGACAAGAAAAACAGACATCAGAACAAAACCCGGCGCTTCCCCCAAAAGAGTCCTTATGGAGTTTGAAAAAGGAACAAGCAATAAAGCCACTGAATATTCGGAACTGCTCCTTAATGAAAATGGAGAGAGGAGCAAGGATTATACAGCTCTGACATCAGATTTCTATCTATAGGACATTTCGGACTAATCAATCACCCAACTTTCGACTTTAGAAACTTGAGTTAACAACAGCACTTGTAATACCGGCCTCACCCTAATATACATTGTCCTATGACTGATTGTTTCAGATTGAAAGGCCGGGAAATTCTGTTGTCTGACAGCTGTCAGACAATTGTCGGGCACGTGTCAATCAATTATTTGACAGCTGTCGGCCATATGTTTGACACGTGTCAAACAACAGAAGTTTATCCCCGTCTGCCATCCACTTTCTATACATTGGGGAATATTTAAATCAATCATCCTGTTGCTGATTATTCTTTTTGACCAACTTCTTCATAAGCGTACGATTCATTTCCAACAATTGCCTGTGCTTCTCAGCAATAGAAGAAGATACCGGTTTCGCTTCAATAAAGTCAGTAATATGCTGCAATATGTTGTGAGGTTCGTATATGCTACGTTTAGGTTTAGGAGGGCATATTACTTTCAGGGCTGACGGAACAATCTCCACTACAAGGTCCTTTGGCCCTATCATCGGGTCACCATCAAAATGAAAGACTCCTTCTGTAGCTCTATGGATAGTAATTTTCTTGTCTTTCATGGTTTTGATACGGCTGTTCATATCAATAGTCTTTGTAAACAGCTGAAACGACAAAGACGGAACATCAAGAACCGTAAAAGGCTCCAGCACAGTAATATCCATCATTCCATCAGACAATGATGCCTGCGGAGTAATAAAAGCATTGTTACCATATTGCGAAGCATTTCCGCATGCTATCAGGAATGCTTTATACTTGACTGTTCCTTCAGAGTTCTCTATTTCGTAAGTTTCCGGCTCATAATGAAGGCTTTCCTTCAATGTATTCTCAAGATATGTAATAAGCCCCCTGCGCTTGGAATCGGCAAATTTAAGGCTTACGAAGGCATCAAAGCCAACACCGCAAGTACAGAAAAACGGATGTCCGGCGATTTTACCATAATCTATCAAACGCACATTGGCATTATTGATGAGTTGAACTGCTTTCTGATAGTCCATAGGGATATGCAGATGTCTTGCCAAGCCATTTCCCGAGCCGCATGGTATTATTCCCAAAGCCGTATCAGAATGTACAAGTGCACGCCCTACCTCATTTATAGTTCCGTCACCTCCAATAGCAACAACAAACGACACCTTATCTGCAACAGCCCGCTTTGCTATATCATAAGCATGACCTGCATACTCAGTTCTTATAATTCTCGGATTGTAGATACTACGGTTTATATTAGATTCTATATATTCAAGTATAGATTCCTTGTTTTGAGTACCCGAAATAGGATTAACAACAAATATTATATCCTCTCTGATGTCCATATTGTTTGCATACATTGGTTGTCTATGCAAATGTAATATATATTTATATACGAAATCCTTATATTGACTCAAAATATTACACAGATGTATAAAAAACATTCCGGAATGTTACCTTTTGTTGTTTTTTTACTATCTTTGCAGACTGTTAAAAATAAAAATATCTATACAATAATAGAATATGGGATTATTACAAGAAAAGTTAAGTAAATTCAGACTCCCGCAAATGTATATGGAGAAGGGGGTTTATCCTTATTTCCGCGAAATAGACAGTCATCAGGATACAGAAGTGATGATGGACGGCAAAAAGGTATTAATGTTCGGGTCAAACTCATATATGGGTCTGACTTACGACCAAAGAATTATTGATGCAGCAATAGCCGCAACACGTAAGTACGGAACAGGATGTGCCGGCTCCAGACTACTGAATGGAACACTTGATATCCATGTACAGCTTGAAAAAGAACTGGCAGAATTTATCGGCAAAGACGAAGCCCTCTGTTTCTCTACAGGTTTCACTGTTAACGAAGGTGTAATACCTCAGCTTGTAGGACGTGGAGACTATATCATATGCGATGACCGTGACCACGCATCTATCGTAGACGGACGCCGCCTTACTTTTGCAACACAGTTGAAGTACAAACACAATGATATGGAAGCATTGGAGAAAGAGCTTCAGAAATGCGAGCCAAACGCTATCAAACTTATCGTTGTGGACAGTGTATTCTCTATGGAAGGCGATTTGGCAAATTTACCTGAAATAATCCGTCTTAAGAAGAAATACAATGCTACTGTATATGTAGACGAAGCTCATGGAGTCGGAGTATTCGGACGTAACGGACGCGGAGTATGCGACCATTTCGGATTAACAGACGAAGTTGATATCATAATGGGTACATTCAGTAAGTCATTGGCTTCAATTGGAGGATTCGTGGCTGCAGATAAGGACATTATCAACTGGTTACGCCATAATGCACGTTCATATATATTCCAGGCCAGCAGTACTCCTGCCGCTACAGCTGCAGCAATAGAGGCTCTTCACATTTTGCAGACAGAACCTGAACGTCAGGAAAATCTGTGGAAGATAACCAATTATGCATTGAAACGCTTCCGTGAATGCGGTTTTGAAATAGGTGACACTGAAAGTCCTATCATCCCATTGTATGTCCGCGACACAGACAGGACTTTCCTTGTAACAAAAATGGCTTTTGATGAAGGAGTATTCATAAACCCTGTAATACCTCCTGCTTGTGCGCCACAGGATACACTTGTAAGATTTGCTTTGATGGCAACTCATACAAAAGAGCAAATTGATTTCGCAATAGAAAAACTTCTGAAATGTTTCAAGGAACTTGAAATCATAAAATAAAGACTAAAAAAATAAGGCTGTCTTTTAAGGTAAAAACCTCGAAGACAGCCTTTTTACTTTTTGTTGTATTCAATAATTTCACTCTCAAGAACCCGGTTATACGAAAATCAATTCATATACGAGTTCAATTCGTCAGCAGTAACATTCTTAGCCACTATCACACCGTTGTCATCAATAAGATAGTTGGCAAATCCATCTCTAAGACCAAACTCTTTAAAGACTTCAGAAGTATTGCCGCCTGTTTCCAAGTAGCACAAGGCAGTCTGCAACTGATCTTGCTCTACAGCCGCACGGAAAACAGATTCGTAACGGTCCAAAGAAACAGAAATCATCTTAATGCGGTCCGAATTCTGCAATGCATGACATAACTCTGCATTCTTCATTCTTGACTTTGCGTCATATCCCGCCCAAAAACTCAACAAAGTATATTTGCCTTCAACGGCCTGCAGGTTGAACGTCTGCTTTTCATTTTCAAGAACTGGTATGGGGAGCGTATCTCCTGGTACCAGCTTCTCTGTAGGATCTTTCTTTTCCATAAAAGAAAAAGAAATTAAGGAACTGAATACTAATACAACAAAAATCGGCTTTACACTTTTAATCATGTAATTTGATTTTAGTTAATACTATCCGAGCCTGTCCTTAACAGGGGTTTCATCTCGGAACATTATTTTACGATGCTATATCTGTCACAGATACCTTTTAAGCAACGCATTTAAATATTGAAACCGCTGCAAAGATAAGCATTTTTTACTCAACATCATAAGAAATATGTCATTTTTATGTTATTCAACATAAATTCAACATTGTCATCCTCCTTTAGTTTACTTTATTTTTGCAACAGAACCATAAAAAAACACGTTTATATGGCTTATAAAGCATATTTTGATTAACTTTGCAACATATTACTCAAATGATAAATTTTCATTAAAAACAGGAGAAGAACCAGAATGGAATTTTCAGAATTAAATTTAGACGAAAGCGTTCTTAACGCATTAGATACCATGAATTTCAAGGAATGTACCCCGGTTCAGGAACATACAATACCTGTGCTGCTTGAAGGTCATGACTTGATTGGAGTAGCTCAAACGGGAACCGGTAAAACCGCTGCATTTCTCTTGCCTGTTTTGAGTAAGCTCTGTAGTGGAGATTATCCTGAAGATTCCATAAACTGCATAATCATGTCCCCTACCCGTGAGCTTGCAATACAGATAGACAGGCAAATGGAGGCATTCTCATATTTCATGCCTGTTTCAGGTGTGGCTGTTTACGGAGGCAACGACGGTGTACGTTTTGAACAGGAGAAGAAAGGACTAACTCTTGGGGCAGATGTCGTAATAGCCACCCCGGGACGACTTATCAGCCACATCAGTCTTGGATATGTTGATTTGTCGAAAGTTTCATTCTTTATATTGGACGAAGCTGACCGTATGTTGGACATGGGATTCTATGACGATATACTCCAGATTGTAAAGCATTTGCCAAAGGAAAGACAGACTATAATGTTTTCGGCCACAATGCCGGAGAAAATCAGACAACTGGCAAAAAACATTCTGAACAATCCTGTGGAAATAAAACTTGCAGTCTCAAAACCTGCAGAAAAAATAATTCAAGCTGCCTACATCTGTTACGAATCACAAAAGCTTGAAATCATCAAAGACTTATTTTCTGCCCAACAGCCTGAAAGGGTAATAATATTCGCATCTTCCAAAATCAAAGTTAAAGAGGTTTCAAAGGCTCTTCTGAAAATGAAACTGAATGTAGGAGAAATGCATTCCGACCTGGAACAGTCAAAAAGAGAAGAAATTCTCCATGAGTTCAGAAACGGAAAAATAAATATATTAGTAGCAACAGACATCGTGGCCCGTGGTATTGACATTGACGATATAAGACTGGTCATAAACTATGATGTACCTCACGATTGTGAAGATTATGTTCACCGCATAGGAAGAACGGCACGTGCCAATAACGACGGCTGTGCAATAACTTTCGTAAATGAGGCAGAACAAACAAAATTCTACCAGATAGAACAATTCCTTGATAAAACCATATATAAGCTACAGATTCCGGAACAGTTAGGTGAAGGACCGGAATACGCTCCGAAAGTAAAAAGCGGAAAAAACAACAAGAAGACCGGTCAAGGAAAGAGAAAGTATAATTTCAAGAAGAAATCAGGAAACACCAAGAAAACCAAGGAGACAAACCAATGATAATAGCAGTAGATTTTGACGGAACAATCGTAGAACACAAATATCCTTACATAGGAAAAGAAATACCTTTCGCCATAGAAACACTTAAAAAACTGAAAGAAGAAAGGCATACTTTAATATTGTGGACTGTAAGGGAAGGAAAACTACTTGAGGAAGCTATAAATTTCTGTAAAGAAAGAGGCCTGGAATTTTATGCCGTAAACAGCAATTACCCGGAAGAGAAAAAGTCACACGATAATTTCTCAAGGAAACTGAAAGCAGACCTATTCATCGACGACAGAAACCTCGGGGGACTTCCTGACTGGGGAACAATATATAGAATGGTAAAAAACAAACTTACCTTTGAAGAAATATACTCAGAGCAGGAAGATTCAGAAGAAAGATACACTAAACGTAAAAGTGGCATTTTCGGTAGATTCTTCAAATAAACCATATATAAGCAAAGCTTCATGGACAGATGCCGTGAAGCTTTTTTGTTTATTAAATCTACAGTTGCTGTAGATTTTTTCCACATAGTTCTCACGCACTCTACATTTCTCAAACCAAAGCAATACTGATTATCAACCACTTACGATTTTCTGCATTTTATGGCATAGTCTTTGAAGTTAATATAGCGTAGTATTAACAAATAAAACAGACAAAGATTATGAAAAGAATATTAGCAGTATTAATGATAACATTAGGCATCGGAAGTGTATTTGCAAACGTTACAGCATCAGAAAAAGAAGCAACTCCACAAAAAACATATAAAGTTTACACAGCAATAGAAATCAGCGAATTACCGGAAACAGTTCAAGAAGTCTTATTCTTTGATTTCAAAGATTACATTGTCAAATCGGCTGATGTAAAAACATATAATGGTAAGAACATTTATCTGATAACCTTATTAGATAGCGAAAATATGGAATATCAGATATACATCAACGAAAAGGGTGTAGTTTTAGAATAACAGTATAACATATATTTAAATAGCATACCCATTCAGGCAATAATTTTAGCCGGGATGGGTATTTTTTTCGATATTATATTAATTTTGTATCACATTGCCAACTATAACAAACAGATATCTTTTTATGGAAATAGTTTACCTGCATCACAGCGGCTTTGCCATTATTGCAAATGATGTAACAATAGTTATTGACTACTTCGAAGATTCAATCTCCGAATCACAAGGTATCATACACGAAGAACTGTTAAACAAGAAAAACAGAATGTATGTCCTTTCAAGCCACTTTCATGCAGACCATTTCAACAGACAGGTACTTGAATGGAAAAATCGCAAAAGCGACATCACATACATCTTTTCTAAAGACATATACAAAAGAAGGAAGGTACCCAAAGATATAGCCATATGGTTAAACAAAGGTGATGAATATAAGGATGAACATCTAAGGATAAAAGCATCCGGCTCTACAGATGTAGGCATATCATTCATAATTGAGCTGGAAGGGAAAACCATATTTCATGCAGGCGACTTAAACAACTGGCACTGGATGGAAGAAAGTACGGAAGCAGAGTGGAAAAGAGATGAGCAGAGATTCCTGAATGAAATAGAAGCTTTATCAAAAGAGTATAGCAGCATAGACCTTGCATTATTCCCTATCGACCCTCGTTTGGGGAAAGAATATATGAGAGGAGGCAAACAGTTTATCAATACAATACATACCTCTGCTTTTATACCAATGCACTTTTGGAATGACTTTGCATCGGCTAATGTATTCCAACAATATGCCATTGACAATGGTATTAAATCACCATTTATCAAATGCAGAGGACAGGTTTTTAAAGATTTATTATAAACACTAAATAACTAATTTATGAAAGTAAAAGGACATTTTGACCATTTCAACATCAACGTTACCAATCTTGAAAGAAGTATCAAATTCTACGAAGAAGCTTTGGGACTGACAGAAGCAAGCAGAAAAGAGGCTGCCGACGGTTCATTCATATTAGTATATCTGACTGACAAATGTTCAAATTTCATGCTTGAACTTACATGGTTAAGAGATCATACAGATGCTTATGAACTTGGAGAAAACGAAAGCCATTTATGCTTCAGAGTTGAAGGCGATTATGATGAGGTAAGAAAGTTACACAAAGAAATGGGGTGCGTATGCTTCGAGAATGAAACTATGGGATTGTATTTCATAAACGACCCGGATGATTACTGGATAGAAATACTACCCGTAAAATAAGAGGATGTAAATTAAACTGTGTCAGCAAAGAAAAGAAATAAAATATTAACTTTG
>NZ_DXVR01000007.1:13520-58502 GCF_019417265.1 Bacteroides sp. | reverse complement strand
ATATATAGGTTTGGATATGCAATTATACAAAAAAAACTTATTAATACAATATTAAATTTTATAATTCTATATTCTGTTTTTCTTTATAATTTATATTTTTGCTTCTTTATGTTACTGTATATTAGATGGTTATATATATTTGATGTATTTATGATATATACATAGGCAGGCTGCTTATGAAAGATGTGTATTTGTGAAAAACTTTGATTTGCAGGTGGCGGTAATCAAATATATATTTGCAGCAGTGAAAAGCACAGTTGTTGTGTTGTGAATTTTTTATTATTAATTTTTTTATCTTTTATATTATGAGAAAGACGTTCTTAATGAGTTTTATGATGCTCTTAAGTATTTGTTTCCTGTATGCTCAGGAAGGACTTTCAGTTAAAGGTACTATTACTGATAAGGAAACCGGTGAAGGACTTATCGGTGTTACCGTTTTTATCCAGGGTACTACCGGTGGTACTGTAACCGATATTACCGGGCAGTACGAGTTGAATGGTCTGCAAAAGGGAAGTGTGTTAATCTTTTCTTCTGTAGGAATGAAAACAAAAACATTTGTAGTTACTAAATCTTGTGTACATGATTTGGTGATGGAAGCTGATGTTTTGAGTCTGGAAGATGTGGTAGTCGTTGGTTACGGTACATCTAAAAAACGAGATTTGACCGGTTCTATTGTATCCATTAGTGGTGAAGACCTGAAAAACGCTCCTCAGTACAGCCCGGTAAATGCATTGCAAGGTAAAGTGCCAAGTTTGATGGTTACTAATACAGGTTCTGCCGGAGGTGGTGCGTCTATCCGTCTGCGAGGTGTTGGAACACTTAACTCAAGTACAAATCCTCTTTTTGTTGTAGATGGTATGCTTACAGACAATATCGACTTCCTTAGTCCGAGTGATATCACATCTATTGAAGTGTTGAAAGACCCGTCTTCACTCGCCATATTCGGTGTACAAGGCGCTAATGGTGTGATAATACTGACTACAAACCGTGCAAAGGAAGGTAAAATGACTGTTTCATATGATGGTTACGGTGGCGTTCAGTATGTTGCAGAAAATGACCGTGTAAAACTTACCAATGCAAATCAGTTTACAGGGCTTTACAACGAGCTGTTGAAAAATCAGGCAACCGAAGATAAACCTTACCGCGCATGGTATCCGGATTTGTTTGGTGAAGGCACTGATTGGGTTGATCTTGTTTTGCGTCCGGCTGCAATTACAAGCCATTCTCTTACTATAGCAAATTCTTCTGAAAAAGCTTCAAGCGTTTTGTCTGCCGGTTATTTTTATCAGGACGGAGTATTGAAGTATGACAATTACAATCGTTATAATTTGCGTTATGCTGGTGATTATAATGTCTCAAAACATGTAAAAATAGGTTCTAATATTACTTTGAGTCGTTGGAGCAAGTCGGGACAAAGTGCAAATCTTTGGGAAGCGACTCATGCAATTCCTACTTATTCGCCATACGGCTTTGAGGAAGATCTGGACTCTGAAAATCCAGGTAGTAAATACACTCCTTCACCTTCTATACAAAAGGATGTAGCCAACCCGGTTGCAACTATGGAACTTCAAAAGGGAACAGATGAAAGTTATGGTTATAGAGGTGTCGGAAATGCATATATTGAAGTGAATTTCTTGAAAGACTTCCAGTTTAAGGCAACTGGTTATGCCGATTTGGGAGTGAATTATAACAGTAATTTTGACCCAAAATATGATGTTAATAATGAAACATCAATATCTTCACAAAAGAAAGAAACAAATTCTTTCTCGCGTGGAACAGCTGAGTATGAGAAGTATCAGGCTGACTTTATCTTGAATTATAAGAAACAAATTGATGAGCATCGTATAAATGCTACTGCTGGTTATACTGCATATCTGAAACGTTCTAAAGGTTTTACTGCAGCAGCAGATACTATAGGAGGTAAGGATATGAATGTAGTTCCTGAAGATTTCTGGATGTTGTCACAAGGTTCTCCAAAAAATAAATCAAATGGTGATTCTTATGATTCTGAAGCTTTTATATCATATTTGGCACGTGTAAACTATGCTTATAAAGATAGATATCTTTTGACAGCTACGTTCCGTGCTGACGGCTCTTCTAAATTTGCTCCAAGCCATCGCTGGGGATACTTCCCTTCTGTAGGTGCCGGATGGGTTATGAGTGAAGAGAATTTTATGTCATCAACGAAAGATTTCTTGGATTATTTAAAATTAAAAATGAGTTGGGGACAATTAGGAAATGATAAGATAGGAAACTATTTGTGGCTTCCAACAATAAACCCAATAGGGCAGCAGGTTGTTATAGATGGACAGACTTATTATATTCCTCTCGCTGACTATCAGATAGACAAGAATATACATTGGGAAGTGATGAGTGGTTTTGATATAGGGGCTGATGCTAAATTTTTTGGTAATAGATTAAGTGCGGAGATTGGTTATTACGTCAAGACTACACGAGATCTTCTTGCTCATGTTTCGCCTTCTGTAACAGTTGGCGGTGGTTATGCGATAACTAATGCTGGTTCTATTCGTAACAACGGTTTTGAGTTTATGCTTAGTTGGAATGATCAGGTAGGGGATTTACAATATGGAGTCAGCTTAAATGGTTCTACCTTAAATAATGAGGTATTGGAACTTGGAGATAACAATTCTGATATAGTATATACTTATCATCGTACTTCAGTCGGACATCCTATAGGCTCATTCTACGGTTATATTCAAGATGGCATTTTCCAAAACGAGGAAGAGATTAAAGCTTATAATAAGGAAACATCATGGGAAAACCGTCCGGGAGATATTCGTTATAAAGATTTGAATGGTGATGGAAAAATAACTGATAAAGATCGTACATTCATCGGAAATCCGATGCCAAAGTTTATGTATGGACTGAATCTTAATCTTTCTTATAAAGGTTTTGATTTCTCTGTTGATATGAATGGAGTATATGGTAATAAGATTCTTAATAAGAAGAAGTTAAGTGATTTCACTATCTTCAATTTCTATGAGTCTGCCCTTGACAGATGGCATGGTGAAGGTACTTCCAATTTTGAACCAATATTGGATAATACAAGAAGTCATAATTTCTTGCCTTCTACTAACTTGCTTGAGAACGGGTCATACTTCCGTATCCGTGGAGTACAATTGGGTTATACATTACCAAAAGAAATCTTGAAGAAAATGAAAGTGTCTAAAATCCGTTTTTATGCAAATGTACAGAATTTATATACTTTCAAAAAGAATACAGGATTTACTCCAGAAGTAGGTGGAGGTGTTTTGGAAGGTGGAGTTGATAATGGAGATACTTATCCTATACCTACAACAGTGACAGCAGGTTTATCATTTAACTTTTAATTTAGATAGTAAGATATGAAACATATAATATTAACAATGATATGCGTTGGAGCTTTATTGAGCTCTTGTGCAGATAGTTTTCTGGATCAGTATCCTAAGGGAAAGTGGCATAGTGAAAACATGCCTGAAAATAGTCAGCTTAAACCGGAGATACTAGTTGAAGCAAAAATTCAGGAAGCATACGGTAAACTACGTAGCTGGGGAGCTGTTTGGCCTTATCTGGCGATGAATAATTATCCTACTAAAGAATCCTATAAGGGAAGTACTCAGTCTGACGGTGGCAATGATATGTTGTCATTTGAAAGTATGTCTTATAATCCGTCGAATGGCTTAATTGCTGATTTCTATAATACTTGTTATAGTACTATATTTTCTGCTAACGAGGCTGTGGGATTTATTGGAGAGATGGAGCTTGAAGAAAATGCAGATAAGAATAAAATTGAAAAATATAAGGCTGAAGTGACGTTTATACGTAGTTTGATGTATTATCGTCTTACACAGGCTTTTGGAGATGTTCCATATATAGACAAACTTCTTGGTAAGAATGAAAAATCTCCAGCAAGAATGAATGTTGACGAACTTCGTGCGAAGTATATAGGGGATCTTGAAAAAGTAATAGATATATTACCTACACGCCTTGATTTGATTTCTTCAGGAAATTCCGGAAGAGCTACGCAGAATGCTGCACGTGCTATTATTGCCAAAACATATTTATATCAGAAAAATTGGGCACAGGCTAAAAAGTTTGCTTTAGATATTATAAAATCCGGTGATAATGACATTTCAACTCCTTTTGATTTGATATTTGATGAAGATAAAGAATTCGGACCGGAATCTGTTTTGGAAATAAACTGTGAACTTGATCATGCAAACAAAGTTTATATGGATTCTCAGTTTGGTGAAGTGCAGGGTTTTCGCGGTGTGCCGGATTTTGGATGGGGATTCAATAATCCGACTGAGGATTTAATAAAAGGATTTGAAGAGGGAGATCCAAGATTGAATGCTACTGTATTAAAAAATGGTGATGTAATTGATGGATATACCTTAAAAGCCGATGAACAGTCAACAGGTATGTTTAATAAGAAAGCATATGCAAAGAAAGCTGAATATGAAATAAAAGGTAGAACTCAGAAAGATCATGGCAAATGGAAAAATATTCGTTTGATACGTTATTCCGATATCTTGCTGGTTTATGCAGAAGCATGTTGTGAACTTAATGAGTTGCCTGAAGCTCTCGCAAAACTTGAAATGGTTAGAAACAGAGCAAGAGGCGGTAATACTTCTGTATTGCCTAAAAGAGAAACCTCTGATCAAAATGAATTGCGTGAATTTATCCGCCATGAAAGGACAGTGGAACTTGCTCTTGAATTTGAACGTTTCTATGATTTAGTTCGTTGGGGTATAGCAGGTGATGAGATTGAAAAGTTTGTAAAAGGTAAACATGAACTTTATCCTATACCTCAGACAGAAATAGATAAGGGTGAAGGAGTTTTAGTACAAAATCCTGGTTACTAACTAATATTATTGAACGAATAAAAACAAAATTATGAAATACATGAATATTTTATTAATGACACTTTTAAGTTTCCTGTTTATCAATTGTAATGAACAGGGACTTCAAATGCAGACTGAAAAAACAGCTTTGTATTTCCAGGCTGTGGCTGATGGTTCTCAAGTTAAACTGAAATGGGAGAATGAAAGTAAACAGTCATACGATATTTGGCGTGCGATAGATGACAGACCATACAAAAAAATAGTAGAAGCCACAAACGAATCTTCTTATGTTGATAAGGTAGATGATTTGAAAGGTGGTACACGTCTTACATATCGTATGGTTAAAGCAGGTGAATATGCCTTTGCGGCAGATGTTTTAAGAAGGCAGCAGAGCGTGATTCTTAGAACATTTACAATTGATGAGTTAATGGACGAAGTTCAAAAGAATACTTTGAAGTATTTTACGGACTTTGCTCATCCGGATTGTGGATTGGCTCGCGAAAGAAGTAATAAACAGGGAGATATGGATGTTGTAACTACGGGTGGTACAGGATTTGGGATAATGGCTATTATAGCCGGCTCTGAAAGAGGATTTATTACTCGTAAAGATGCCTATAATCAGATCCGTAAAATTACAGACTTTCTGCAGAATGTAGAAACTTTCCACGGAGCTTATGCACATTGGTATTTTGGTAATACTAAACAAGTTAAACCATTTAGTGAAAAAGATAATGGTGGAGATCTGGTAGAAACTTCATTCTTAATGCAAGGACTTATAGTAGCTTATGAGTATTTTAAGAATGGAGATACTGAAGAAAAAGCTTTAGCTGCTGATATAAATACTATATGGAGAAAAGTTGACTGGAAACATTATACAAAGAATGAAAACAAACTTTATTGGCATTGGTCAAGACAATATGACTTTGCTATGAATATGGGCATTTCTGGCTGGAATGAAGGCTTGATGAGCTATGTCCTTGCAGCAGCATCTCCAACTCATGGAATAGAAAAAGCTGTTTATGACAGAGGATATGCCAACGATGGTGCAATGAGAAACGGAAAGACTTATTATGATATTACTCTTCCTCTCGGTAATGATGGGGAAATGGGCGGACCTCTTTTCTTTGCTCACTATTCTTTTATGGGACTTGACCCTAATGGACTAAGTGATACATATTGTAATAATTATTTTGAACAGAATAAAGCTCATGTATTGATAAATCGTGCATATTGTATTGACAATCCTAAAAAGCATAAAGGATATTCTGAAAATCTTTGGGGACTTACAGCTTCTGATTGTCCTGTAGCTACATACCTTGCTCATGCACCGGGAGGTAATGATAACGGGACTGTTGCTCCTACAGGAGCTTTGGCTTCTATCCCATATGCTCCTGAAGAATGCTTGAAAGTTATGGATTACCTTTATTATGATTTGAAAGATAAAATGTGGGGCGAATATGGTTTTTATGATGCTATTAATCTTGGAGTAAAAGAAGAAGATAAACAAGTCGCCAAAAGTCATCTGGCTATAGATCAGGGTCCTATTGTTGTAATGATAGAGAACTATCGTTCTGGTATTATTTGGAAACTCTTTATGCAGAATGAAGATGTTAGGAAAGGTCTTAAAAAATTAGGATTTTCTTCTTCGAAATATAACTTTTAATTAAATATCTGATAGATAGTCCCGGCACATTGTAACTCTATTATTTGTCGGGACTTTAAATGTTATTCAATACAAAGTGTATATGAAATTAGATAAGTATATTAAGACAGCCTGTTTGTTGTTACCTTTTTGTGTAGTATCGTGTGATACAAATAAAGGTAACGATAAAGACGCTGAAATGAACAAGTTCGTCTCCGACCTGATGTCGAAAATGACGCTTGAAGAGAAAATCGGACAGAGTACCCTTATCTCAAGCTGGTGGGATGTTACCGGTCCGGTGTCTAACAACGACTATGCACATAAAGCCAAAGACGGTCATGTGGGTGGGTTCTTCAATGCATTGACTTGCGATTTCCTTTACCGTCTTCAAAAGGAAGTGGTTGAAAACTCGCGCCTTGGTATTCCGTTGATGTTTGGTTATGACGTGATACACGGATATAAGACTACATTCCCTACGCCACTTGCTATGTCATCTTCTTGGGACATGGAAATGGTGGAACTGGCAGCAAGGTCAATGGCTGAAGAAGCTGCTGCTGACGGCTTGCATTGGGCTTTTGCTCCTATGGTGGATATAGCGAGGGATCCTCGCTGGGGACGTGTGGCTGAAGGGGCCGGTGAGGATACTTTTCTCGGCTCGGAAATAGCACGTGCCCAGGTAAGGGGTATTCAGGGCGAGAACTTTGCCGACACGGCTACATTGATAGCTTGCGTTAAGCATTTTGCAGCTTATGGTGCTCCGGTAGGTGGACGCGACTATAACTCAGTGGATATGAGTGAACGTCAGCTAAGAGAGTTTTATCTTCCACCATATAAGGCTGCCGTAGATGAAGGATGCCAGACAGTGATGTGTGCCTTCAACGATATAAACGGTGTGCCTGCTACAACCAATAAATGGCTTATGACTGACGTGCTCCGCGATGAATGGGGATTCGACGGTATGATAGTAACAGATTATACAGGCATCTTTGAACTTACAAACCACAAAACGGTAAGAGATTCTGCCGATGCCGGAGCACAGGCAATCAGAGCCGGGGTTGATATGGATATGCAGTCTGCCATCTTTATGAATTATTCTAAAGAGAACTATGAAAAGGGACTTATTTCTATGGAAGACATTGACAGGGCATGTAGGAACGTGCTTAATATGAAATACAAACTCGGCCTGTTTGAAGACCCTTACAGATATTGCGACACTATGAGAGCGAAGAGAGTGCTTAAGCATCCTAAGTTCTTCAAGGCTTCTCACGAAGTGGCAAAACGCAGTATCGTACTCCTTAAGAACGATAATGAGGTTCTTCCTATTTCGAAGAATACCAAAACTATCGCTCTGATAGGTCCTATGGCTACGAATAAGAGAAATCATCTTGGAACATGGCATACAGCCGGAAGGGAAGAAACAGTGACTCCTATATATGAGGCTTTCTTAAAGGAATTTCCGGATTCGAGAATCATAGTCGAAGATGGTTGCTGGTACGAAGGTGACGACAGGAGCAAGTTTGCAAAGGCTGTGGCTGCGGTGCGTCAGGCTGATGTGGTAGTGATGTGTATGGGTGAACAGGAATTCGAAAGCGGTGAGGCTGCAAGTAAGACTGACATCCGTCTGGCAAAGATACAGCGTGACTTGATAGACGAGGTGGCAAAGGTGAATAAGCCTATGGTTCTTCTGCTGCATAACGGTCGTCCTATGGTGTTGACAGATGAAGAAAAGAAGTTCGATGCAATTCTGGAAGTATGGCATCTGGGCAGTATGGCGGGTCCGGCTATTGCAGACGTTGTGAGCGGTGACCATAACCCGTCAGGAAAGCTTACAATGTCGTTCCCTCGTTCTGTAGGACAGATACCTGTATATTACAACTATTTGAATACCGGACGTCCTGAGAATGTAAACGTAAGATTTACTTCACGCTATCTGGACAGTCCTAATTCTCCTCTTTATCCGTTCGGATATGGATTGAGTTATACTTCGTTCAGCTATTCTAATATAGAGCTTGACAAAGACTCTATGACAAAGGATGGGGTAATCAAGGCTACAGTGAAGGTTACCAATACCGGAAAACGTGACGGTGACGAAGTGGTTCAGATGTATATCGGCGACCAGGTGGCATCGGTAAGCCGTCCGCTGAAGGAACTGAAAGGGTTCAAGAAGGTGAATATTCCGGCAGGCAAGACTGTTGATGTGACTTTTGAAATCACGGATGAACTCCTGAAATTCTATAATGCCGATATGGTGAGGGATTCGGAACCGGGCGATTTCGATTTGTATATTGGAGGTTCAAGCCAGACAGGTAACAAGACGGTGTTTACATTAAAGTAATTTAAGGTTTAAAAGTAAGTAACAATAGATATACGCAAATGAGGAATTGTGTAATACTTATATGTTGTGTTTTATTTAATGTAGTTCAAGCCGTTGAGATTAATTCTCCCGGTGGAAAACTTCAATTGGCATTCCGGTTAAGCGATGGTGTTCCTGCCTATTCGCTTAGCTCGGAAGGCAAGAGGGTAATAGATATAAGCAGGTTGGGATTCCTGTTGGCTGACCACCATGATATGAATGGCGGTTTCAGTATTGAAAAGATTGATAGTGTTTCTTTCGATGAGACATGGAAACCTGTATGGGGAGAAGTGTCTGAGATAAGGAACAACTATAATGAACTTTGCGCAAGCTTGAAAGATGACGAAGGAAGACTGATGAACATTCGTTTCCGCCTGTATGACGATGGATTGGGATTCAGATATGAATTTCCGCGCCAGCACGGTCTTGCATATTTCTTCATTGAGGAAGAACTTACCGAGTTCAATCTTGGGGCTGACTGTTCGTCTTTCTGGATTCCTGGCGACTATGACTCCAATGAGTTTGTTTACCAGAAATCAAACTTGTCAAATCTGAGTGAGGTATTGGTTGAGGCCAGAAAATCGATGGATTCTAAAACGATAATAGACAACCGCTCTGTACAGACTCCGGTATTGTTCAGAAACGACAATGGAATGTATATCAATATCCATGAGGCGGCACTTAAGGATTATCCTTCAATGTGTCTCACCCTGCAGGGTAGTAGTTATACTTTCAAATCGAATCTTACTCCTGACCCGAAGGGTTACAAAGGCAGGATACAGAGTGGATTCAACACTCCTTGGAGAACTATAATAGTGAGCGATGATGCTGCGGGGATATTGGAATCCAAAC
Organism: Bacteroides sp.; assembly: GCF_019417265.1. Taxonomy (GTDB): domain Bacteria; phylum Bacteroidota; class Bacteroidia; order Bacteroidales; family Bacteroidaceae; genus Phocaeicola. The sequence goes on along the minus strand of NZ_DXVR01000007.1, from coordinate 48,811 downwards.
TGGTGCTTAATCTGAACGAGCCTTGCAAACTGAAAAATACAGGATGGATTAAACCTATGAAATATATAGGTGTCTGGTGGGAAATGTTTGTGCCATGGGGTTCATCGTGGAATTACACGGATGATACCAACATCCGTCTTGGAGAATATGATTATAGTAAGGCACGACCCAACGGACGTCACGGGGCGAACACGGAGAATGTGAAAAGGTACATTGACTTTGCTGCCGAACATGGTTTCGGTGGAGTGCTCGTGGAAGGATGGAACGAAGGATGGGAAGACTGGTTTGACAAAATGAAATTCCACGTGTTTGATTATAAGACTCCTTATCCGGATTTCGATATAGAACTGCTGAGTGATTATGCCGAAAGTAAGGGAGTGACATTGATTATGCATCATGAAACTTCCGGTTCTACAATGAACTATGAACGATTGATGCCTGAAGCATACGGACTGATGAACAGGTATGGATATAAGGCTGTGAAGTCGGGATATGTAGGCCGTCTTTATCCGGTGGGAGAGTATCATTACGGGCAGACATTCATCAATCATTGCCTTTATGCAATAGAAAAAGCAGCCGAACACAATATTATGGTAAACGTGCATGAGGCTCCGAAACCTACCGGGATGCACAGGACATATCCTAACTACTTGGCCTGTGAGTCCGCAAGAGGTACAGAGTACGAAGCTTTTGCTTACAACAAACCTGAACATACCACAATCCTTCCGTTTACGCGACTTATAGGAGGACCGATGGATTATACTCCTGGTATTTTCCAATTGGATTTCAACTATTATGACAAGAATTCTGACAAGACGCTAAGCAGTACGTTGGCAAAACAGCTGGGTTTGTATGTGGTGATATATTCTCCGTTGCAGATGGCGGCCGATCTGCCAAAGAACTATGAACGCTTTATGGATGCTTTCCAGTTCATAAAGGATGTACCTGTAGACTGGCAGGATACTAAAGTGCTTGAGGCAGAGCCGGGCGAGTATGTTACTATAGCCCGCAAGGACAAGAAAAGCAACGATTGGTATGTGGGAAACACTACCGGCGAAAACAGACACGTATCGCAGCTTGATCTGGATTTCCTTGATAAGGGAAAGAAGTATAAGGCTGTAATTTATTCTGACGGAGCGGACGCGCATTACAGAACTAATCCTATGTCGTACAGGATTACGGAAAAGACAGTGGATTACAGAACGAAAATCAAGGTCGCTGCAGCTCCCGGAGGAGGTTATGCAATAAGTCTTAGTGAAATAAAATAATATTAAAAACTATTGATACAATGAAAAGAACAGTAATTAATAAGTTAGGTTGTATGTTTGCGGCAGGAACAATGCTGTTCGCGTCTTGCTCGACATCACCGGAAAGCGAAATGGATGCTTTCATTGATGACTTGATGTCGAAAATGACATTGGAAGAGAAGATTGGACAGCTCAATCTGCCGGCTTCGGGAGAAATCATTACCGGTCAGGCTAAGAGCAGTAATGTGGCTGAACGTATCCGAAAGGGACAGGTTGGCGGTTTGCTTAATCTTAAAGGTGTAGAAAGAATACGTGAAGTACAGAAACAGGCTGTTGAAGACAGTCGTCTTGGTATTCCTTTGCTTTTCGGTATGGATGTAATCCATGGATATGAAACAATATTCCCTATTCCATTGGGACTTTCATGTACATGGAATATGGAGGCTGTCGAGAAATCAGCAAGGATTGCTGCAATAGAGGCAAGTGCTGACGGTATCTGTTGGACATTCAGTCCGATGGTGGATATTTGCCGTGATGCCCGTTGGGGACGTATAGCAGAAGGAAGCGGTGAAGACCCATATTTAGGCTCGGAAATAGCACGTGCAATGGTACGTGGATATCAGGGTGACGGGATGAAACGTAATGATGAAATCATGGCGTGTGTAAAACACTTTGCTCTCTATGGTGGTGCTGAAGCCGGTAGGGATTATAACACTGTAGATATGAGCCGTCAGCGTATGTTCAACGATTTTATGCCACCTTATAAGGCTGCGGTTGAAGAAGGGGCTGGTAGTATGATGGCGGCATTTAACGATGTGGATGGTATTCCTGCTACCGGAAACAAATGGCTGATGACTGATCTTTTGCGTAATGACTGGGGCTTTGACGGCTTTGTGGTGAGTGACTATACCGGTGTTACCGAAATGGTAGATCATGGTATGGGTAATATACAGGATGTAGCTGCTCTTTCTGTAAATGCAGGTGTGGATATGGATATGGTGAGTGACTCTTTTATGGGAACATTAGTACAGTCTGTAAAGGAAGGAAAAGTTTCTGAAGAAACTATCAATACAGCTTGCCGCAGAATTCTTGAAGCCAAATATAAGTTGGGACTTTTTGAAGACCCTTATAAGTATTGCGATCTTGAGAGACCTGCAAAACAGGTGTTCTGTGCAGAACATCGTGAAGTGGCACGTAAGATTGCGGCCGAAAGTTTCGTACTTCTCAAAAACGAAGGCAATATCCTTCCTCTACAAAAGAAAGGTACTGTAGCAGTCATAGGTCCGCTTGCAAATACCAAAGCAAATATGCCGGGTACATGGAGTGTGGCTGCTGTGGCTCAGAATATTCCGACTCTTGTTGAAGGTATGAAACATGCCATTGGTGATAAAGTTAATATAATTACTGCCAAGGGTAGTAACCTGATGAGCGATGCCGCATACGAAGAACGTGCTACAATGTTCGGGCGTAGCCTTGGCAGGGACAACCGCACGGATAAACAGCTTCTTGACGAAGCGTTGAGAGTGGCAGCAAAGGCAGACGTGATAGTTGCTGCTATTGGTGAGTCTTCAGAAATGAGCGGCGAGTGCAGTTCTCGTACAGAACTTGAAATTCCTGGCACTCAGCGAGCATTGCTTAAAGCTCTTCTTAATACAGGTAAGCCTGTGGTTCTTACATTGTTCACCGGCCGTCCTTTGGTTCTGAACTGGGAGCATAAGAATGTACCTGCCATTCTGAACGTATGGTTTGGAGGTAGCGAAACAGGTTCTGCTGTGGCTGATGTATTGTTCGGCGATGTCAATCCGAGCGGTAAGCTTACTACTACTTTCCCGCAGGCTGTAGGACAGTTGCCATTGTTCTATGCACACAAGAATACAGGTCGTCCTCTGGCTGAAGGAAAATGGTTCGAGAAGTTCCGCAGTAACTATATTGACGTAAGTAATGATCCTCTTTATCCGTTCGGTTACGGACTCTCATATACTACATTCGAGTATGGAGATGTGAAGTTGAGCGCAAACAGTATGGATGCTAATGGTGAAATCACTGCTACTGTGAGCGTGAAGAATACAGGTAAATATGACGGTTCTGAAGTTGTGCAGCTTTATATCCGCGACCTTGTGGCAAGCGTTACGCGTCCGGTGAAAGAACTTAAGGGCTTCGAAAAGGTATTCATAAAGGCCGGTGAAACCAAGGAGGTATCGTTCAAAATCAATGTGGAAATGCTTAAGTTCTACAATTTCGATATTGACTATGTATTCGAACCGGGTGATTTTGACGTGATGATTGGTGCGAACAGCCGTGACGTGAAGTCTGCAAGATTTACATTGAAATAAATTCTTATAAAATAGTGGATGAGGACTTGTCTTCATCCACTATTATCCTTAAAACTACATTATCATGAAAACAGAAATACTAAAAGAAAAATACGAAAAGCCTGTATGTTCTGCATACGAATATGAGACTGAAGGTATGATTTGCGCCAGTGTAAGAGTGGAAGAGTTTCAAGAAGGGGCAAGTTTTGGTGACAATTTAGATATGTGGTCTCCTGCATCGAATCAGAATGTTTGGTAATAATAAAATCTTAATAATATGAATCTAAAAGGAAAAAAAAGAATTGCCCCATTTGCATTATTGATGCTGTTGGGTGCTTCATGTGCAAAAAACGAAGTTCCGGAACAGCCTGCTCCGGACAATGGTGGCGAGAAACCGTCTGCAGCATTTACAATAAATGCCGGAATTTCCGATAGCAGCGAACCTAAAGGACGTGCCACTGTGGATCCACAGGATGGGAAAAGTTTCAAATGGCAGAATGGTGACAAGTTCGACTTATATTTAAGCAGTGACTTTTCAAAGAAGAATGTGTTTACCATAGATGATGCTTCTATTAGCACAGACGGAAAGAGTGCAAAGTTTACTTGCACGGACTTTACAAAACCGGAAGGAGATAATGCATATTTAGCTTTTTATCCGTCGGAGAAATTTTCTTACGCTGACGGTACTTTTTCGTTTACTATTCCTTCTTTGAGTCAGACTGAGAATAATAATACTGAGCATTTGAAGGATGCTGTAGCCATAATGGCTTCGGGTGATAATATAGAAAATAATATCCTTTTCAAGCATAAAACAGCATTGTTCCGATTCGGTATTGCGAACAATGGAGCTGAGACCTTGAATGTCAAATCTGTTGAGTTGGTTTCTGCAGCTAATTGTTTCGGGACAACTTATTCTTATAAGACAAGTGATAAGAAGGACAGTTTTGGCGGTGCGACGAAAACTCTTGTATTGAATATTGTTAATCCTGTGCCTGTAAATAAGAGTGGAGATTTGAAGGCCTATGCGTTGTCTATGCCGGGTGAGTCGGTAGGTACGAAATTGACACTCGTAATCACGAAGTCGGATGATAGCGAAGTGTCTGTTGATATCCCTGTTGCTGATAAGGCTTCCACTTTTGAGGCTGGAAAATACTACTCCTTCAGCTTTACATATGTAAATGGTGCGCTGAATTTCGAAAGCCTGAATGTGGAAGATTCCTGGACAGAAGATAAGCAGGAAAATGAAAATCCTGCCGCATATTATGTCTTGTCCGGCACCGATGCACTTTCCGGCGTAACTGTTTATAAGAATGATGGAACTACCGAACTTACAAAATCGGGTAATGATTATCTGATTCCTGTTGGCGACCCATCGTTCAAGTTTACGATAAATGAATCTACGGAAGATAATAAGGTAATGACTTCTACTTCAAGAATGAAGGTGAAGCGTACTGTAAGTGATGCAAATGTGACATACGAATGTTCTGAAGTCAGTTCCGATGTACAGTTCGTATTGGCTGATGAGAAAGTGGAACAAGGCTACTATTATAACAGCGATGGTAAATGTACTCAGTTCCCTACTTATGGAGATGTGCAGACTATAGCTATCGTGTTTAAGGTTGGTATGGGTGAAGGTGATTCAAAAGAAGATTATGATGGTAAATTTGCTGATGCAGAGATAAAGGGATATGCGATAGCATTGAAGGATGCTTCGGAATTGGTTCAATGGGGACCGCAGGAGAAAATTGACGGATTGGTAAACGGTACTCCTTGGGGAGACTTCAGGTATAATGGGTTCCAGAATACAAATGTTGTCAAGAGTCTTGAAGGATTTGGTCAAGATACTTATCCGGCATTTTATAATGCCGTAAATTATGATGTTTCTGCTCCGGATGCATCAAGCGGTTGGTATCTTCCGTCAATCATACAGTTGCATGATGCAATTGTTAATTTGCCTAATATTGAAACATTATTGAACGATGCAGGCGGTTCTTATTTCGGCCAGGATTATGACGCTCGCTTCTGGACATCTACCCAAGGTGAGGATAACGGAACGGTTAAAGCGTGCTATAGACATATTATCAAAAATGGAAATAATGATAAATGGTGGCATGAAAAAACTAATAATGGTTATGTCCGCTCAATATTAACATTCTAAAATGTCGCATTATGAAATTAAAATATCTATATACAGCCTTATTGATAGGGATGATATCTTCGTGTGCTAAGGAGGATATCTCTTCTTTGGACAATAGCAATGAATGTCCGCTCCAGATTAATATCGACAAAGCCTGTTTCAGCGATTCCAATGCTTCAAGAAGCGAGGCGGGCGCGTCGACAACCTCTTTTCAGGAAAACGCACAGATAGGTGTGATTGTAACCAATCAAAATGGGGAGATATTGGTTGATAACTGTATGTTTGAATACAAGGATGGAAATTGGTCAACAACAAATCAAGTGGATATATCCGTTTTGGGAAAACTTGATTATATCGTTTATTCTCCATATAAGGCCGAGGCAAACGGTAAAAAGACTTTGTCGGAACTTAAATCCTTGTTCCCAATAAGTAACCCGCAAACAAGCCAAGAAGTGTTCGAACAGGCAGATTTGATGTATGCCACAGGCGAATTGACTTCAATGTCCATCAACGCCACATTAAAGCACGCTTACTCAATGTTCGCCTTGTCGCCAAGAAAGACTTTCATATCAGAACAGAATGCTCATTTCGATTATATCCCTTGCTTCGTAAGCGATATAAAAGTCCAGGTTAATGGACAGGAAACAACAGGATTTATCTTCGAAGGAAAGGAATACAGATTCCTGATGGACAATACCGGAGATGTTACTGTGAAATGGTCTTATAAATATTTTGACAAACATTATGTAGGTGAACGTAAGTTGGGAACTCCACAGGCTTCGCATAAATACCTCAGCGTGGACAAACTGATTCCTGAACCATTCAACTATGGATTGGCGGAAGCAAATGCCGGTGACTTTTATTGTGTAACATCTGAAGGAATCCAAGGATATGCTATACCGTATGATGCACAATGGCTTTTGCCATATCACAAATGTGTGGGAGTGGTATTTTGGGGTGATAAACATGGAAATGATGATTCTGTATATCCGGAAACATTCTCAGTAAAAGGATATGCGGTTGCATTGAATGATTGTTCCGGAAATGCCGATGGAAAGCTTCAATGGGTGACAGATATAAACAATAATATAGCAACAGATAATAATAGAAGCAAATGGAACGGTTATACCAATCAGCAGACAATAGTCAATTCTGGCAAACAATTATCAGGCTTTCCTGCATTCGGAGCCTGTGTAAATTATCCTGAAAAGGCTCCTGCAAATAGTTCTGGGTGGTATCTTGGATCATTTGACCAGATGGCTGCCATACACGTTTCTTTTGGTGCTGTGAATAACAGCCTTGAAATTGCAAAAGGAAAGAAATTGAGTGAAGGTGAATATTGGACAAGTACGACTATGGATACAGATGTCAAGAATGCTGCTGCAAGAAACTTTACAGGATGGGATGCTATAAGTAAATTAAAGACAGAATCTTGTCTTGTCCGCCTAATCCTGAGTTTTTAAAGTTTTGTCAAATATAATATCATAAGTATATAGGGTGTGTCATTGGGAAGACTTCAATTATGACACACCCTTTTATGTAACTTGTTAATTATATCATTTCTATGTTTAAACATTTTATAATTACATTCCTCCCTGTCCTCCGCCAGAAGAACCTGAGCCACCGTTCCCTCCCGATTTAACATCATCATTGTTGATGCTTCGGCTTGTTTTCCTCACCTGGGTTTTCAGCTCACCGAATCTCCAGCTTATGCTGAGTGCATATCCAAGATTATAGTATTTGTTTTTGTTCCATGAGCGGAATGTGTCTGTAACCGTATTGTTTTCGTATGTATTATATTTGTTGAAGAAGTTATTGGCGGACAGTGAAATGCTCAATCTCTTATCTTTCAGGAAAGAGCGTGTAAGTCCCAGTCCGTAGTAATAATACGATGAGCCTTTACCCTGTAGGCTAATATATGGAGTGCTTCCTCCACCGTAAACACTAAGTTGTAAGTCCCAAGGAAGTGTCTGCTGTATGTTTCCGAACAGGTTACCGTTGAAACCGGAATTTTCTGTATCAAGCAAGTCGCTGCTGTAGTCCGAATAAGAGCCTGAAGCGTTGATTGATATTCTCGTCTTGTTTCCCGGATTCCAGTTCATCCACAATGACAGGCGCGTAATCTGTTTCTTTCCGGCATTCTCGTAAGTATTTTCCAAGATACCGTTGTTCATGAAAGAATATCTTTCTATACCATTGTTTGTGAATGTATAGTTTAGGTTCGCGTTTATACTGAACTTGGCAGTGAAGGAGCTGAAAGTCAGGCCAATGATATGTGCCTTTTCTGTATTCAGATCCGGATTACCGTAGCTCACTGATGTAGGCTTACTTTCATCGCGGAAAGGGTTAAGATACCATATGCCGGGACGGTTGATACGCATATTATAATTAGCCTTCAGAGTAGATGTAGTGCCAAGCATATACGACATGTTTACAGTAGGAACAACATCGTCGAAACCGGCATTGAAGTTGCGTTCCGGCTGAAGGTCGTATTTCACATCCATAAACGTGTGTTCGTATCTTACACCAGCCTTGAAACCGAATTTTTTCAGCTTCAGCTGATAGTCGGCATATGTAGCTACGATGCTTTGTCCCTGGTCGAATATGCTTGACATATTGTTGTCCTGAAGCATCGAACCGTCGCTTTGCTGGATGAAATATTTACTGTCGCTCGCATTCAGTCGATAGATGTATTTCATACCTGCATCAATATAGTGCTTGTCGTTTATAGGATTAACATAATCTATCTGTCCTGTATGTTCCGCAGTGTGGGCGTCATTGTCGAAATACTGATTTTCCAGCGAGAAAGGAACATCTGCCATATCCATATATTCCGTGGCTGATTCGCTGTTGTTTGGAGAATCATTATACTTATACGAAACGGTAAGATATTCGCCTTTTGTCTTGAAGGAGTGCTGATAGTCGAAGTTTATGCCTACATTACCGAAACCGCTTGTGGATTTGTTCAGAGTATTGTATCGGTATGTCAACTCTTCCATATTATTCAGCATACGGTTTTCTGAATTGCTGTTGGTCTTGAAGTTCCCCCCGAACATATTTGCGGAGAATGTTATCAGGTTCAATGTGTCAATCTCATAACTACCTTCCAGATTGCCGAACTGGAAATTCCCGTTGCTTTTTGAGGAACCTTCACTGTTGAGATATTTGTTTGTATCCGATGTATAGTCCTCACGTCCGGAACTGAAGTAACTGCGTGGCTGTGTGTTGTAGTTGTACGAATAATTGCCCGATACGGTAAATTTACCCACCTGAACAGTACCGTATGCATATCCGGAAAAGCCCTGGTTGCTTGCCCTGCCACCTAGTGTGACATTGTATCCCTGCATCTTTGTATCTGTAGTAATAATGTTCAGAATACCTCCTATACCTTCAGCATCGTATTTTGCTCCCGGTTCTGTTATCACCTCTATTGATTTTATGCTGTTGGCTGGCAGGCTTCTCAATACCTCTTTCGGGTTGTTGCTCATCAGAGTATTGGGCTTTCCGTTTACGTGTACCTTGAAGCTGCTGGAACCGTTCACCTGGATGTTGTCTTCTCCATCCACAGTCACGAGAGGTACTTTTTTGAGCATCTCAAGTGTGGTGTTTGTCTTTGAGTCCGGGTCGTCCTCCATGCTGTAGGTTATCTTGTCTATTTCTGCTTTCACCAGAGGTTTCTGTGCCACCACTTCCACACCTTTAAGCATTTCCGTTGCCTCGGAAGTGAATATCGTTCCGAGGTCAACAGATTTCTTGCTTGTGCTTAATGTAAAGTTTCTTTTTACGGTATTCTTTCCTACCGATGAGAGAGTTATGACGTAGTCGCCCGGCTCGGACAGTCTCTCATTGAAACGTCCTTTTTCGTCGGTGACTGACAGTTTTACTTTTTCGTCAGGATTAGCCGCACTTGATATTCTCACAGTGGCATATGGCTCGCTTTCGTTAAGAAGTGAGTCAACTAAAGTCCCTTTCACTGAGTATATACCGCCTTGCTTTTGTGCAAATGCTGTAGCAGCAGTAAGGCATACGAGGATACATATAAATCCTCTTAAAACATTAGATGACATTTTATATGGAATTTATTTTCTTGATACCTTTGAAGCTCCACTTGTTGATACATCGGCCTTTGCTACACCTCCGAATGAAAGTTTCGACGCTCCCGATGCTTCGCCTGTTATGTTTTTATTACATATAATCTCGGCTGTGCTGGCTCCGCTTATATCCACATCGGCATAATCAGTATTCAGATATTCGCCTTTTGATGACAATTTTGAAGCTCCGCTTACGTCTATTTTTGCATTAACAGCTTTTCCGCCTATCTCGGCAGATGATGCTCCGCTAACACTTACTTCCAAAGACTGACAGTCTATATTGGCATCAAAGTGCGATGCTCCGGATACTTCAATATCAAGCTTTTCCGCCTTAATATCTCGGTCTGAAGTAAATGAAGAAGCGCCTGCTATTTCGATGGATTGCAGTTCCTTGCTGGCCGGCACTATAGCGGTAACCTTGAAAGGACTTTTAAATCTTGAAGCGTAAATCTCAATACCGTCTTCATCATGAACTACCTTTATTTTGGAAAGTATGGAAGAGTCGGCAATAATCTGAATTTTGTCAATGTCGTGTCTGTAGTCCACTTTTATTGCACTTCTCACGCTTAATGATTTATATGAAGTGTTTACGTTATATGTGGAAGTAGCCTCATTTTTGCTTGTCGCAGTACTTATCATACAAGATGTGGCTGTAAAAGAAGTTACGGCACTTATTGTAAGTATTGAAAGAAAATTCTTTAGTCTCATGGTTTCCTTTGATTTAAATTATGATATTAGTTTGTGGTTTTCTTTATTTTTTGTCTTTCAGGTATTGTTTGTAGAGAACTGATATTTCCGGTCCTGATATCCCAAGAATCTTCATTGTGCGGAACATTTCCGGAAGTTCTTCGTTCAAGAAGATCTCTTTTCTGAACGTGAGAATTTTATCCTTTGCTCCTTCTCCTACGAAATACCCTATACCTCTTTTATTATAAATAATTTCCATTCCCTGTAGATAGTCGTAAGTACGCATCATTGTATTCGCGTTCACTTCCACCATTGCGGCATACTCTCTTACGGACGGTATTCGTTCTTCCTCCTTGTAAGTGTCATGAAGAATTTCGTCCATAATCCTGTCTGCTATCTGCAAATATATTGATTTAGATTCTTTGAATTTCATAATCTGAACAGATTTCTTTCGGTGATTTGTGAATTTCTAAACAAATGATAACTCAGAGTCCAGTTAAAAACTGTAAGTGCCAGGAAGATAATGCTTATTGTCTGTGCATTAAACCATGAATATTCATTAATTGGATCGAAATATAAAAATAATTTTTGTGCAATCATATTTCCATAAATATATGCAATAATGACAAATAAAAGCATCATTATTCCCCAAGTCTTCACGAATGGATATTTTCTGAAATAAGTACCTCCCAGAATATAGATTGAGTGAGACCATAAAAACCATGAAATCCAAAATAAGAGTAGTATTACGAATTCATGTCCTGAATAGCTGAATAATTCGTAATAGCTAAGATCTGTTTTATTTATTATATCAAACAGGCAGAAACTGGAAAATTCTTTCGGCGCATCGAATAGCGGCAGTAGAGCAAGTCTGGTAAGTTCAGCAAAAAACAGTCCCGCAAAAAAGATTACTATAGAAGTAATGCATACATATACTGCTCTGCTTATGAACTTTTCTCCGTTTGTAGCCGGAAGCATCATATATGAGATACGTTTGTTTTTTGTATTCATCACTTCCATTATTCTTGTGGCACATACTATTAGATAGAAGAATGTGACGAATGACAATATTGAATGGAATGTGTTGCAGAAACTTGTGTATTGTATTTCTCCTGTTTCTCCACGATTGCCGGACAATACGCCGTACATTCCGAATAGAAAAGCCATTGCGGCACCGGAATAACATGCTATAAGTCTGTATATGTTGGTTTTCCAATTCTCCATCATATCGCGTTTCATTACCGCCATGAGTCTTGTAAATCTGAAATTTATATTTGTAGTCATAACCGTTCCTCCTTGCTTATTTGTTGAATACTTCCTGTATCTTGTTTCTTTCGGCCAATATGGCATTGAAAAGGACTTCCAGATTCATAGGACTTTCTTCTCCGAATATGTTTTCCATTATGATACTGTTGCCCTGTACAGACGGTTGTATGAACAGTGCCCCGTCGGTAGGCTCGTTCATGCTTTGTTCGCAGAAGTATAGCCTGTCTGTAATTTCCTTTACCGATTTGTCCAGCAGTACCTCAGTACCGTCTATTATTGTTATGTGGTCAAGCAATCTGTCTATATCCCTTACCTGATGGGTAGAGATTATGATAGTCTTTTCATCTGTCATTCCCGATGCTATGACTTTTCTGAACTGGCTTTTCGATGGTATGTCCAGTCCGTTTGTTGGTTCGTCCATGAGCAGGTGAGAGGTGTTTGTGGCAAGAGTGAAGCACATATACGCTTTCTTCTTCTGTCCCATGGAGAGTTCTCCGAGGTTGATATCCATTCCGAGGTCGAAATCGTTGAGGCAAGTGCTCAGAGTTTCATTGATGAAATTAGGATAGAAACTGCTGTTCAGCTTTACGAACTGTTTCATTGACAGATTGGGCAAGTCGAATTCCTCAGGAACCAGATAAATGTCCGACAGTGTCTGTGGAAGACGTCTTCTGATGTCTATGCCTTTTATAGTTACATTTCCGTGAGAAGGTTTGAGCAATCCGCATATGATATACAGCAGAGTAGATTTACCTGTTCCGTTCTTTCCGAGCAGGCCTACTATTTTCCCTTTTTCTATTTCAAGGTTGAAATCATTGAACACCTGTTTGTTTTTCCCGTATCCGAAGGTGAGATGTTCGGCTTTAATCATTGTTGTGCCCATAATTATTTGTTTTAGTGTATTAGTTGATTAGTACACTGCAAATGTATTTCTTTTTATTGAATATACAATAGTGTGAACGTAGTTTTAATATAATTTTACTTTTCCGATAAACAAAGTATTTGTTCAAATTGTTATAAATAATAACATCGTATTATAATTTTGATTATCTTACACTGCGATAAACTATTAATAAATAAAATTTATGAACAGACTGTTTTTCTATGTATTGTTGTCTTTGGCTGTTGTATTGTCTTCATTTGCACAGAATGTTGATAAATCGCTTGTTTCTAAAAAAGCCGAAGAGGCTAAAAAAGCTGTCGAGGAGCTTAAGAAGGTTGATACCGGTGATAAGATTTGGACTTTCTCCGGAATAGTAGGAACTAATTCTGCCGCTACCGGTATGGTGAACTGGGCTGCCGGAGGTAAGAACAATGTCAACGGTATAGCTTTTGCGAGATTGAGGCTTTTGTGGAAAAAAGACCATTTCGCATGGGATACAAGCCTTGACACAGAGTACGGTCTTTCATGGATTGACCAGGATGAGGACCCTTTGCAGAAATCGAACGATAAAATAAATTTCTCTACCAAGATGGGGTGGGAGTTCCGCAAGTCGTGGTATCTTACTGTCTTAGGCGCGTTCCAGTCGCAATATGCCATGGGATATGAGTATGTCACGGGATATAACCCTCCGATATCAAAATGGCTGGCTCCTTCGTATACGGATTTTTCTGTTGGTATTGACTGGAAGCCTAACAAGATTTTCTCGGTTTATGCATCACCTTTTGCCGGTAGAATAACTTCTGTATCGGTTTCTGACGGATTTAATGACAGGTTCAGAAAACAGTATAATGAGGATATGAAAAAACTTGACCCAAATGCGGAATGGGTGGACTATGATTTGCGTCAGGTTTTGCAGGAGAAATACGGAACCTATGTCTATGCTGATGACGGTGAAACTAAGGTGTATAAGAATGCTCGTGCCGAGTTCGGTTTTACCTTCAAGGGAGCGGTAAATTATAAGTACAAGGACCTGACACTGATGACTACATTGGGGCTCTTCACTCCTTATGCATGGGATAAAAGACCGATAAACAATCCAGACTCATATTTCAAGTATATGGACAATAACCGTCGTTTCGGAAATTTTGATGTTGACTGGGATGTGGCAATATCATACCAGCTGCTGAAACTGCTGAATGTCACTCTGTCAACAAGTCTGAAATATTACAACGGCTTGCTTATAGACAAGGTACATGATGACGGTACGACAACAGTGGCCGAACGTGTACAGTTCAAATCGGTTCTTGGTTTGGGAGTTGGATATACGTTCTGATTACGAATATGCAAAAAAGATTGTTCCCGGATGTTGTACTATAATTTGGAAACAATCTTTTTTATTAATAAAGATATAATAATCTTATTTTCTCATGTTGACTTTCTGTACGCTGCCACGAAGTTTGTCTTTAATAGCATCTACCGTTTTATCATCGGTCATTTTGTCAACTTTGAGAGATAATACTGAATTCTCGCTCCATGCTTTTGTCTTAATCATTATTACTCCTTCTTTCTTGTCGAATACGCCATATTTATGGAATATCTCCTGTGCTTTGTTCGCTTCTTTTATGACTTCTATTCTTTCAATGTTTTGAGGATTTAAGGCATTGAATTCTTTCTGCGATGCTACTTTATCGTCTATTAAAATCAGGACGTTTTCTAATGACTTATTGAAACTTACGTTTCCGGGCATAGTGGGAGAGCCTGTAGTGGTTTTAGCTTCAGCTTTATTATATTTATCAAGTCTGAAAGTCACGGGTACTGTATATTTTACGGGAACGGTCTTTCCTCTTTGCATTCCTGGAGTCCATTTAGGCATGTTGGCCAGTACCCTTATAGCCTCTGCGTCAAGCGATGGAGATACGCTGTGTATGACTTTGAAGTCTGAAGTGTATCCGTCAGTTCCAACGGTAAATTGGACAATCACCCTTCCCTGCTTTTTTTCTCTTACGGCATCAGCAGGGTATTTGATGTTTCTGGCAATGTATTTCATCAGTTCGGACATTCCTCCGGGGTATTCAGGCATCTGTTCCACTACCATATAGACCTCTCCGTTTTGCGATGTTGAGGCTTGTGGCACATCCTCCTTCTGTGGCGTTTCTTCCTGTTCATAACCTACTACAACTACTTCGTCCGTAACCTGTACTTCGTCTTTCATTCTTATAGGTTTGTCTTTCATGTTTTTAACCTCAATAGCCGAAGCGACGAAAGAACATGTCTGCTTTCCGATATACGAAACTACTATTACAGAATTTTCTGTGACTCTTAAGCTGAATTTCCCGTTTTCATCCGAAATAGTACCTTTCGTGCTTCCTCTTTCCAATATACTGGCTCCCTTTATCGCTTTTCCGGTGGCATCGTCAACTACCGTACTTTCTACCAGTATAAGTCCATTAGGTTTGGAATAAGTGTTTTCTACCTCATGATTTTCCGTAATTGCCGAAAAATCATTAACTTTGACACTTGAAATCTCGTCACTTAATTTTGAGATTTCAGGATGGGCAAAAGCGGCAACTGCTACAGCTGCCAGTGGAAGTATGTAGAGATACTTCGCACGTGCCCATGGGCTGGATTTCTTTTTCATCATCATAGTGATACGTTTTTTAAGTTTACTGTGATTAAAGCTGTTGGCGATTGAGTAGAGCCTTGAGCCGACAGCTTTTTTTATTAATAATAGTTGATAATTCTTTGCGTCTATACCGTTTCTTATCACTGTTTCGTCGGCTTCAAACTCGTGTACGTTCTGAAGTTCCGATTTGATGAGCCATGATGCAGGGTTGAACCATTGCAGAAGTATGCATATATCTGCCATGATAAGGTCGATGGAATGATGGTTGGAGATATGTGCCATTTCATGACATAGTATTTCTCTGCCGTTTTCTTCCAGGTCAGTACGCGATATTACTATGCGGTTCATCCAGCTGAATGGAGATATATTTTCGTCTGTTACTATCAGTTTGATGTTCTTTACATTATTATTTATGTACAGGCTGATATCTTCCTCTGTGCCTTTGCGGGTGATGTTCAGTACTTTTCTGAACTGAAATATTTCTCTTGCTGTAAAGAACAGTATTCCGATGATGTATATAGCTGTAGCAAAAACAATGATATATTCCATTGCAGAGTAATCGTTGGTCTGTGGTGCTATATCCGAATTAATTATAACAGGTGTCGTCAGTAGCTCTTCTATAGATTCTACTGCCTGAATAGTTTCTGTCGGGGCCTCAATGCTGATTTTCACAAAAGGAATTATAGAACATATAATCATCAGTCCAAGCAGGGAGAAACGGTTGAAACGATGGAAAGTCTCGCGGCTCATCAGTAGTTTGTAGAACAGATAGAAAACAGCCAGACAAACAGCCGATTTCATTATATATATAAGTAGTGTTCCCATGTCAGTTTTTAGTTTTATGGTTCTTGGATTTGTGCTTTCCTGATATTCTTTAAGGACTTTCAGTTATTCTTGGAAGTTTTGTTTTCCTTTTCTACCTTGCGTATCAGTTCCTTAAGTTCGTCTATTGAGATATCTTCCTCCTTGACCAATGATGAAACTACATTCAGATAGGAATTGTTGAAATATTTGCTTATGATACCCTTCAGTGTACGGGTGCTGAAATCGTCACGGCTCACTGTGGCATAATACTGAAAAGTATTGCCATATGCCTTGTGGCCTATATAGCCTTTTTCTTCCAGTCCGCGGACGATTGTTGACAACGTGTTTATATGCGGCTTTGGTTCGTCGTAGAATGAAAGAAGTTCTTTCACGAATAATGGACCTTTCTCCCAAAAAAGTTCCATGATTTCCTCTTCCTTTGATGTCAGTTTTTTCATAAGGATTAGTCTTTAATTATCGTTTGTGACAAAGTAACTAAAAAATATAGTTGTTTAACTAAAAGCTATAGTTAAAGATGCTTAATCCTTTGAATATTAAATGTTATGATGGAATATGAGATGGATGATTACATATTTGGAGTCTTAATTAGAACTGTTCCTTCCGGCTGGTACAGACAATTATTTTGGCCGTTTCCTGACGCTGGAAATATAACATCTTGTTTGCTTCAATAGAGATTTTCAGCTATAATAAATTCGATTTGAATTTGTTACTAATACTATTGTTATTACATTTGTAAAAATGTATTCCGTTGTTACTTTTTTATTCCGTAACAGTGCCATAATTGATAAAAATGATTAATACACTGATGATAAGCATATGGGACGATTTTATGATATATTGGATTTTACTCTTTTTGAAGGAGTAAATAAAGATGGTATAGCAGAATTTCTGAAGAATGCCTCCAACAAGATTTCTTCGTACAAGAAAGGCGATATTGTCGTCCTACAGGACAGTGTGTGTAAGTCATTGTTGCTGTTGTGCCAGGGTACACTGCTTGCCAAGATGACGAATGCCGAAGGAAAGGAAATAGTTATAGAGCATCTTTCGGCTCCTGAAATACTGGCACCCGCATTTATTTACGGAACGGAGAACAGATTTCCTGTAACACTGCAGGCTGAGGACGAAGTAATAATATGGTCTTTATCGAAGGATGATTTTCTTAAGATGATGGAAACCGACGATGCTCTTCTGCGGAATTTTCTACGCCAGATATCAGACAGGAGTGTCTTTCTGAGCCGGAAACTGAATGAGTTTGCTTTACAGAATCTGAGTACAAGAATTGTAAGCTATCTGCAGCGGAATGCAGTAATAACCAATATCCAGGATGTAGCTTTTATAATGGGAGTGGCACGCCCGTCGCTGTCGCGCACTCTATCAGCTATGGTAGATGAAGGGGTGCTGCGAAAAACAGATGAAGGGTATATGTTATTTTAATTGGAAAAGCGCATTATTAAACGCTTCGTCGTTTGAGTTAAAACGACGAAGCGTTTAATATTGAATGACGAAGCGTTTTGAGACAGAAAAAAATGCTTGTCTGTCAGTCATTATGACATTATGTCATATTTCGCTTTTTGGCACAGTTTTGGTATCTATGCATATCGTCGAAATACTTACAAATATATAGATAATAACAAATTAAAAAATATACGATTATGACTATTAAACCATTAGCAGACAGAGTTCTGATCCTTCCTGCTCCGGCAGAAGAAAAAACTATAGGTGGTATCATCATTCCTGATACAGCAAAAGAAAAACCATTACAGGGTAAGGTAATTGCAGTAGGTAACGGTACTAAGGATGAAGAAATGGTATTGAAAGTTAATGATACTGTTTTGTACGGAAAGTATTCCGGTACTGAAATCGAACATGAAGGCGTTAAATACCTGATGATGCGTCAGAGTGACGTTTTAGCAGTAGTGGAATAATATTAATAATCAACAATTTAAAAATTTAGACAATTATGGCAAAAGATATTCTCTTCAACATAGAAGCTCGCGATCAGTTGAAAAAAGGTGTAGACGAACTTGCTAACGCAGTAAAAGTAACACTTGGTCCTAAAGGACGTAACGTTATTATAGAAAAGAAATTCGGTGCTCCTCATATCACTAAGGATGGTGTGACAGTAGCAAAAGAAATAGAATTGGCTGACGCATTCCAGAACACTGGTGCACAGCTTGTAAAATCTGTAGCTTCAAAGACTGGTGATGATGCAGGTGACGGTACTACTACTGCAACTGTATTGGCTCAGGCTATCGTAGGCGTAGGTTTGAAGAATGTTACAGCTGGTGCTAACCCAATGGACTTGAAACGTGGTATCGACAAGGCTGTAGCTAAAGTCGTAGAATCAATCAAGTCACAGGCTGAAACTGTAGGCGACAACTACGACAAGATTGAACAGGTTGCTACAATCTCTGCAAACAATGACCCTGTTATCGGTAAGCTTATTGCAGATGCTATGCGCAAGGTTTCAAAAGACGGTGTTATCACTATCGAGGAAGCTAAAGGTACTGACACTACAATCGGTGTAGTAGAGGGTATGCAGTTCGACCGTGGTTACTTGTCAGCTTACTTCGTAACTGATACAGAAAAGATGGAATGTGTAATGGAACACCCATACATTCTTATCTATGACAAGAAGATTTCTAACCTGAAAGATTTCTTGCCTATCCTTGAACCGGCAGTACAGAGCGGACGTCCTTTGTTGGTTATAGCAGAAGATGTTGACAGCGAAGCATTGACTACACTTGTAGTTAACCGTCTGCGCGGACAGTTGAAGATTTGCGCTGTTAAGGCTCCGGGCTTCGGCGACCGTCGTAAGGCTATGCTTGAAGATATCGCAGTGTTGACTGGCGGTGTAGTTATCAGCGAAGAAAAAGGCTTGAAACTTGAACAGGCTACTCTCGAAATGCTTGGTACTTGTGATAAGGTTACTGTTTCTAAGGAAAATACTACTATCGTAAACGGTGCAGGCCAGAAAGAACTCATCCAGGAACGTATCAACCAGATCAAAGCTGAGATGAAGAATTCTACTTCTGACTATGACAAAGAAAAACTTCAGGAACGTCTTGCCAAATTGTCAGGTGGCGTAGCAGTTCTTTATGTAGGTGCTGCAAGCGAAGTTGAAATGAAGGAAAAGAAAGACCGTGTTGACGATGCTTTGTGTGCAACTCGTGCCGCTATCGAAGAAGGTATCGTACCTGGAGGTGGTGTAACTTACATCCGTGCAATCGATGCGTTGGAAGGCTTGAAGGGTGACAATGCTGACGAAACAACCGGTATCGAAATCATCAAACGTGCTATCGAGGAACCTCTTCGTCAGATTGTAGCTAATGCTGGTAAGGAAGGTGCTGTAGTGGTACAGAAAGTACGTGAAGGTAAAGGTGACTTCGGTTACAATGCACGTACAGACGTTTACGAACACTTGCATGCTGCCGGTGTTGTTGACCCTGCAAAAGTAACTCGTGTTGCTCTTGAAAACGCAGCTTCAATAGCAGGTATGTTCTTGACTACTGAATGTGTAATAGTAGAAAAGAAGGAAGACAAACCTGAAATGCCAATGGGTGCTCCGGGAATGGGCGGCATGGGTGGCATGATGTAATCTTCCCCTTTTAATCACATAAAATATTGATATCAGACTCCTGTCGGGTAATGCTCGGCAGGAGTTTTTTTATTATGATATCTATTCTATTTCATTATTGGCTTTGCCTGTAATTTGCTTGAGATAATCGGACGCTGACATTCCGAATTCTTCTTTGAAACATTGTCTGAAATAAACATTGCTGTTTATACCCACCTTGAATGCTATTTCCGATATTGTGTATTTACCTTCAAGAAGATATTTTTCGGCTAATTGCATTTTTATTTTCCTGATGAATTCGTTTGTAGAGAGTCCGGTCAGGGCTTTTATTTTTCTGTATAAAGTAGAACTACTCATACACATGATGTTTGACAACATATTTATGTCTATGTTTTCAGAAGAATCAAGTCCTTCGATTATTGAATTTGTAATCTTGTCGAGGAATTCCTTGTCTAATTTACTTATTGATTCACTGATTATGCTTTTCTTCTCTTCAAAGGAATTTCTTCCGTTATCTCCCGATTTTATAGAGAAATGTTCATATAATGAACGGCGTTGCGTCAGCAGATTACTTATTCGGCTCTGCAGCAGACTGGTACTGAATGGTTTTGTCAGATAAGAATCGGCTCCGGCCTTGTATCCTTCTTCCTTGTCCGTATTGCCGTCTTTTGCTGTCAGAAGTATTATAGGTATATGGCTTGTGCGTATGTCTGCTTTAAGTTTCTGACACATAGTTATACCGTTCATAACAGGCATCATCACATCGCTTATTATTACATCCGGCAAGCTGCTTGTGGCAATTTCCAGTCCTTCCTTACCGTTTGATGCCGTTTTAACATCGAACAGGTCGGTAAATGCGTCTGTTATGTAGTCGCAGATATCTATATTATCCTCTACTACAAGTATTATAGGGCGTGATATGTTATTCTCACTCATATTGGTGCTTCCCATGCCGGCCTCTTTGTGTTCTGCGATGTTCGTTTCGCAATTTTCGTCTTCTACGTGAAGAACATTAGGGTATGTATTTTCGGCAGATAGTTTCAGGAAGAATTTTGTTCCTATATTAACTGTACTTTCTATCTGAATTTCCCCTTCATGCAGTTTCACCAGATTATTAACCAAAGCAAGTCCTATACCGGTTCCTGAAGCCTGATGTTTTCCTCTTTCCTGATAGTATCTTTCAAAGATATGCTTTATCGCTTCTTCTTTTATTCCATATCCTGTATCCTCTACTACCAATTGAGCATACCTGGTATTATTTTCTGTAATCCATCCGGCGGAGATTTTTATAAATCCTTTCTCTGTATATTTAAGAGAGTTTGAGATAAGATTATCCAGGATAACCGTTATTATTTCCTTGTCGAAATACAGAATCATGTTCTCTTCAGCTTCTATGAAGATAAGTACATTGGAATTTCGGTTCAGTTCTTTGTATTTCAGTCCTGTTTCATAGACAATTCTTGTCAGATTACCTTTTGATACACACAGTTTCTTGTTTTGTGTTTCAGTCTTTCTGAAGTCAAGAATCTGGTTTATCAGGTTCAGCAGGCGTAAAGCACTTTGATGAATTACTGATATGCGGTGCTGGTCCTTTGCTGATAGGGTATTACTTTTCACCATATCCTCTAACGGACCGATAATCAGCGTTAGAGGTGTACGCAGTTCATGCGTTATGTTTGTAAAGAACCTCAGACGTTCGTCGTTAAGTTCTTGTTCCTGTTCGTGGCTTTTCTTTTCTGCCTCATAAAGATACTCAAGATTGAGCTTACGTTTATAAATAACTGTAGCCAAATACATTATTCCTATGGCTATGATTGCGTAAATCAGTTTAGCCCACCATGTGAGCCAGATTGGTGGAGTTACAGTTATTCCGAGCCCTGAAATCTTTTCCGACCATTCCTGATTTCTTATTCTTGTCTTTATGAGAAGTTGATATTCTCCGGGAGGCAGATTCCTGAATGTTATATTATTCTGGTCTTTTATGTTGTACCATGCATCAGCCAGTCCCTTAAGCATGTATGCAAACTCGGCTCTTTCGTTGAATGAATAATCCTGTATACTGAATGAAACATTAAAACTGTTCTCCAGATATTTTAATTTAATTCCCTCATTGTTTATTACCTGTATTTCTTTATCGTTTTTGTCCCCGTCTGTCAGTGGTCCAAGTATTGTTACTTTTCCGAAAGTAGTTTGTGGAACTTCTTTTTTTTCAAGGACATTTTTCGGGTTGAAATAGCATAGGCCTTTAGTTGAACCGAAATAAATAATATCGTTTCTGTTTTTGCATACACTTCTTCCGGTGAACCCGGCTATAGGAACATTTTCTCTGTAATTATAATTGTTGAAAGATTCCGTATCATGACGCAAGCAGCTGATACCCTTGTTTGTACTGAACCAGATGTTCTTGTTATCATCTTCTATGATGGCCCAGATAAAGGTATTTTCAAGTCCGTCATTTTTTTGATAGACTTTATATTTGTCGATTGCACCGTGTTCGAATTTTACTATACCTTCTCCCGAACCGGCCCAAATATTTCCTTGACTATCCTCAAAAATCTGATTGATGGTGTTCGAAGGAAAACCATAATATGTATTAAAGGTCTTTAATAAACTGCCATCGCTTGAGAAAATAAATATTCCGCCTCCGTAGCTTCCTGCCCAGATTTGTTTTTTACTGTCTTTTATAACTGTTCGTATGAGATTATCCGGACAGTTAATGTGTCGGATTATATTCTTTATATCTCTATCTATCTGATATATCCCGTTGCTTGTTCCTACCCATATTGTTCCGTCACTGTCTTCAAACAGTGAGCGTACGTCTTGTGTCGATTCGTTTTCGGGAAATATTTGTCTGAACTCTTTCGTAACGGAATCATAATACATTATACCTCCATAGAACACTCCGAACCATAAGTTCCCCTTCCTGTCGCATAGCGCTGTCTGGATGGAATTTCCACTTATTCTTCCATTCTGTGTAGTGTACGTGGCTATTCTTTTCCCATCGGCCAGAACATTTATTCCTCCTCCGTCTGTTCCTACCCACAAATTCCCTTTATGGTCAAGGCATACTGCACTTACTATGTCTGTACTTAGATTTATGTCCGGATTACTTGGCGAATATGTATATGATTTGAATAAGGTATTGTCCGAGCTAAGGAAGTTGACACCGCCTCCCCATGTTCCTGCCCAGATATTATTATGCGAGTCCTGGAATAAGCAACGTACGGTTGAGTTGTTTAAGCTATATTCATTGTCGCCCGATTGTATTATGCGTATCTCTTCCGTCCTGTTGAACAGGCTTCTTGAAAGGTCTATTATCGCTATTCCTCCGAACTCTGTCGCTACCCATAGCTCGTTTTCGTTAAACTGCTTTATATCATATATACGGTGAGATAGTATATTATTCGTTCTGCTTATATTGACTTTGGTGAATGTTTCAGTGTCATGGTTGAACAGGACCAGCCCTTTTTCAGTTCCCACCCATATGTTGCCGGTCTTGTCCTTGAAAAGACATTGTACATTATTGCATGGAATGGTTTTATCGTCTGATGCATCATGCCTGAAGTTTCTTACCTCCTTTGTCTTTATCGAAAGAATACTCATGCCTTTATCGGCGTGTCCGATGTATAGATTTCCTTTGCCGTCGTCCAATATACACCATATGGTGTTGCTGGGAAGTCCTTTTACGGTTTCCTGGTTAAAGTGTATGAAGTTTTCTGTTTTTCTGTCGAGATATTCTATTCCCCTCCAATATGTTGAAACCCATAAGTTTCCGTCGTTTGCTATACATATGTCGGTAATGTCGTCAGTCGCTATGCTGTTCGGATTATTTTCGTCATGTCTGTATACTTTCTGTTCGTTTGTCCGGTAATTGAATGCGTTCAGTCCTGCGCGTTGTGTACCTATCCAGAGTATGGATTCATTAGGGTCGTCTAACAGGCAGTTCATTTCATTTCCTGTCAGGTTCAGGGTATGTTTTTCCTTCCCTTTATAAAAGGATGTAAATGTGTTACCCTCAAGTTTGTTCAATCCTTCTTCTGTGGCAAACCAGAGGTAACCGTTTTTGTCTTCTGCGATATCAATTACATAGCTGTTTGAAAGTTTCTTTTCCAAACCAAGTTTCTTGATATTATATGTCTGCGACAAACCTGAAAATGTTGACAACCAATATATGCAAACGAAGAAAAATATGTATTTCATTTTCTATAATGTTTAAGTGTTCCCAAAAGTACTAATATTTAGTGATTTAGACGTAATCAAATCGTGCATTGCTTAATTTGTTATCGCTATTTGCATGATTTATGTCTTTTGAATTTGTTTATGATGGTTACTTTTGCATGCAAAATAAAAAAAGTTTAATCATAAAAACTAATTATTATGAGGACAGAATTTTTGAGAAAGTCTTTATTCTGTACTGCTTTCTTAGCCGGAGCATTCCTCTGTGGTTGTACTGAAGAAAGTGTGTACACTGATGTGGATGGACAAAATCCTACTTTTGAGTTGACAACTGATCATATCAGAACTCTGACCGGGTATGAATTTACAATGTCAGGCAAGATTTCTGATAAGGATGGTATCAGTTCTATTAATTTGTATTGCCCTGAGCTTTATTTGGACAAGACTATCAATCTGGTTGAATTGTATTCAGAAATTCAGTATGAATATGATTTAAGCTATTCGTTTACTATTCCTGAAGAAAATAAATGTGAGAGTTTCAAGGTAAAGGTAACCATTACAGATTTGGGTGGCCGTACTACTGAAGGAGAAATCCTTATTACTATGGATGGTGATTATACTGCGCCGGAGTTTAGTGGTGCCATTAATGATATTAAGATAATAACACTTGGCAATTATACGGAGGCTAAGGTGGAGTTCAGTGCTATCGACGACAAAGGTCTTGACTTTCTCTCTATCAATGTTCCGGAACTGGAAATCAAAGATACTATTTATTGCGATAAAACTTATGAGACAGTACACCGTGAGTTCACATATTCAAAAAACATAAAGTTCCCGTCAAGCAAACTTGGTGTATATAAAATGTATGCCGAGGCTGTTGATTTGCTTGGAAACTTCGTTCTAGACAGTTGTGATGTTACATTGTCGCTGATAGAGGACTATGAGAAGATGTATCTTTCAGATGTTGAGACAGAAGCAGAACTTAATAGCGATGTCTTCGGTGTGCCGATGCTGATAGATCATACGGGACTTAACAAATATCGCGCCCGCTATTACTGCAGTAAGGCTAATACCGAAATTTACTTTATTCCGCAGAAAAACAGCTTTGGACCTGTGCGTATAGGTGTGAGCCCGGTTAATGAGACTATGCTTAGCCTTGATGCTGATGCAAAGCCTTTGGTTCTTACTGAAGCTAACGTGTATTATGAGATTAATATTGATTTAATGGAATCTACTTATATTATGCGTAAATACTCAATAGATGATGCTTGCGACCCTTGGGCGGACAATATGGAGATTGGTAAGGAAACATTAGACCAATGGGCAAATGGTGGAAACCCATGGACGATGTTTAAAATCGGATGGTCTAACACAAGCCCTAAATATATTGAGGAATTTACACAAGATGAAACAAACCCTCATCTGTTCTATGTAGATAAGACATTCCCGTTCTCAGATGGAAATAATCATAATATAATGGACTTTAATTTCTTCATATCAAACTACCATTCAGACGGCTGGTGGGATTTCATTAGCTGGTATATGTTGAAATCTCTTGGTAGGGAAGAAGGCGTTTTCGCACGTTTTACAGATGTAAGAAATGGTACTAGATATATAAATCCAAACTATGACGGTCCTACGGTTTATGATCCGGATGCCAAGGACTGGACATGGTTCCAAGTGTCACAACCTGGTACATACCGTTTCTATTTTGACGTGCACCTTGGTAGAGGTAAACTATTAAAGATAGCTGATTCTAATAATTAACCAAATATTATCTAAGATATGAGAAGACAAATATTGATTACATGTTTGTTGTTGCTGGCAGTATGCGGTTATGCACAACAAATAACAGTAAGTGGTGTCGTGACATCAAACAGTGATAAGCTGCCGATGATAGGTGCGACAGTGCAAGTGAAAGGTACAACTACAGGTACTATAACAGGTTTGGATGGCGATTATATGCTTGCAAATGTTCCGAAAGATGCTGTTTTGGTGTTCTCTACAATAGGATTTGAAACAGTAGAAGTTTCGGTAAACGGTCGTACTACAATTAACCTTGTGATGAAGGAAGCTACAGAATTGTTGGATGAAGTCGTGGTAATCGGTTACGGTGTCGTAAAGAAAGGCGACCTGACAAGTTCTATAGCAGCGGTGAAGGGTGAAGATTTGGCAAGTCTGAGTACTGGTAATGCAATGAATGCATTACAGGGTAAGGTAAGCGGTTTGCAAATTTCCAACTCCGGAACTCCAGGCTCAACCCCACGTGTCATCATCCGTGGTGTATCTACAGTTAATGGCTCAAACCCGTTGTATGTGGTAGATGGTATGCCTGTAGGCGATAATATCAATTTCCTTGATCAGAACGATATTGAGAGTATGCAGGTACTTAAAGATGCTTCTGCATCTGCTATTTATGGTACTCGTGGTTCCAATGGTGTAATTTTGATTACTACCAAGAAGGGTAAAGCAGGAGCGACTAAGTTCTCTTTTACCGCTTCAGCAGGTTTCCAGACATTGGAAAAACCTAATATGGCAAAAGCTTCCGAATATGAATATGTATTCAAACAGCGTTATTTGAATGACTCCAGCGAACCGGTATATTATAAGTAAGGATAATATCACTGATGCTGAAGGTACAGACTGGTGGGATGCTACTATGCGCAAGACTGCATTGATTCATAATTATAATTTGAGTTTCTCGGGTGGTTCAGATAAATATACTTATTCTGCAAGTATAGGATATTTTGGTCAGGATTCTCAATATAAGATTGGTAACTGGCAAAAGTTGACAGCTCGTTTCAGCATGGAATATAAATTCAATGACGTGGTGAAAGCTGGTATGGATTTTACACCTAAATACGAGCAGTGGAATGATACCCCTAACTTGATAGGTTCGGCTATGACAATGGACCCGACTACTCCAATAATGAGAGATCAGTCTGAATGGACAGATAATGAGTTTGATAATTATTCACGTTCTCATAACAGCCAGGTTTGGAATCCGGTAGCTAGTATGGCCCGTATGAATAAGTCAAGCGATGAATATGGCTTGTTGGCGACTCCTTATATTTCCATTGAGCCAGTAAAAGGCTTGATATTCCGTTCACAGTTTGGCTTGAATGCCCGTTTCAGACTTTCTGATGAGTTTACACCGGAGTTTTTCCTTGATAATCTTGAGAAGTCAGATTATAGTATAGCTAAGAGAAATATGAAAAACTGGGTTGACTGGAACTGGACTAATACATTGACATGGATGAAGACTTTCAATCAGAAACACAATCTGAATTTGATGGGTGGTTATACAATGGAGCGTTTCCAGACATATTGGCTTGAAGGTTCAAAGGAACGTATTCCTACAAATGATGAATTGTTACACTATGTAAGTGCAGGAACACAGAACCCACAAGCTTCAGGTTTGAACGAATATTCTTCCCTGATATCGTATTTGGGACGTGTAATGTATAATTTCAATGAAAAATACTATGTTACAGCTTCTGTTCGTGTTGATGGTTCTTCTAAGTTCTTGAAAGATAATAAGTATGCAGTGTTCCCTGCTGCGTCTCTCGCTTGGCGTGTAACTGGTGAAGAGTTTATGAAAAATCAGCATATCTTTGACAACTTGAAAATTCGTGGAGGTTGGGGACGCGTAGGTAACCAGTCTATTGACAACTCGGCCTATCAGTCTACTATTTCTGCTGCGGATTATGTTTTTGGTCTGAATTCAGATCGCTTTATTGGTACTGCTGTAGGTTCTATAGGAAACTCCTTGTTACGTTGGGAAACAGTGGAAGATTATAATATCGGAGTTGATATGGCGTTCTTGAATAATCGTTTGTCTATAACAGCAGAATGGTTCCGTAAGCAGTCACATGATATGTTGTTGAAAAAAGACAATATGTTGATTCTCGGTTACCCTATGTGGAACGGTCAGATGTGGGAAAATATTGGTGAGATGGAAGCTAAAGGTTGGGAACTCTCAGTAAACTGGAATGATAAGAAAGGTGATTTCTCTTACAATGTAGGCGTTAATTTGTCTTCTGTAAAAAATACGGCTATTAAACTTAATGGAACTCCTATTTATACCCAATCTTTCAATGGTGACTATATCATACGTAATGAAGAGGGATGTGAAATCAGTCAGTTTTACGGATATGTTGCTGATGGATTATTCCAGAATCAAACAGAAATAAATGCCCACACAGGAGAACATGGTGAGATTTTACAGCCAAATGCTCAACCTGGTGATATCCGTTTTAAAGACTTGAATAATGATGGTGTGTTGGATGATAAGGATAAAACTTATATTGGTGCAGCTTTTCCTGATTTGATGGTTGGTATTAATGCCGGCTTTTCTTGGAAAAACATAGATTTTATGGCCAATTTCTATGGAACGATAGGTAATGATGTTTATAATACAACAAAAGGACGTTATTCTGGAGCTGGTGGTGAAAATGTATATGCTGGAGCATATAATGCTGCTTGGCATGGAGAAGGTACAAGTTATGATATACCTCGCTTGTCTGTGAATGATGCTAATATGAACTATAAACGTGTGTCTAGTTTCTATGTGGAAGATGGATCATACTTGCGTTGTAAACAGTTGCAGATAGGTTATACATTCCCAAAAGAATGGACTAAGGTTTGTAAATTAAGACTTTCTTTCTCAGCACAAAATCCTTTCACTATTACAAAATATTCAGGAATGGACCCAGAGGCAGCTTCTACTGGTGCAGTAACTGAATCTGGTGTTGATTGGGCTGGTTATCCAAACCCACGTACTTATTTATTTGGTTTGAATATTAATTTCTAATTTAAAGAAGAATAAAAATGAAAAAATATATTATAGGCCTTTCAATTGCCGCTTTAACATTTTCTGCTTGCTCTGACTTTCTGGATGAACCTATTTTAGGACAGCAAGATTTGAGTGAGTATTTTAGTAATGAAGATGAATGTAAACAACAGATTACAGGGTGTTATCAGTCTTTGTTTTATGACGATTGGTGGCAGATACAGAAGTTTTATCTGGCAGGAGATATGTGTACTGATGACATGTGGATGGGGAACACGACCCAAGATCCTGGAGAATATAGAGCATTGGCACATTATACAGGTGATACTCAAACCGGAGGTAACTGTGCGCAAAACTTTTGGCAGTATCGCTATAAAGGAATTTTGAGATGTAATATTGCAATTCAGAGAATACCTTCTGTTGCTTTTGAAAATGAAGAACTGAAAAAACGATTTATAGCAGAGGCTAAGTTTATTCGTGCTTATCATTATTTTGACTTGGTTCGTAATTTTGGTGGTGTTCCTTTGATTACAGAATTGAAGATGCCAAGTGAAATAGAAGGTATAGAAAGAGCAACTGTTGAAAGTACATATGCCCAAATTGAAAAAGATTTGAAGGAAGCAATTACTGACTTGCCAAGAAAAGGCGAATACAGTTCTGAAGATTTGGGCCGTGTTACACAAGGTGCTGCACAAGGGCTTTTGGCTAAAGTCTATTTATATCAGGAAAAATATGAATTGGCAGAAGAAGAACTTGATTCTCTTATAAACGTGCACAAGGGTGAGTATAAATTACTTGAAAATTTCGGTGATGTTTGGAATATTGATTATAATAATAGCGATGAATCATTATTTGAAATTCAGACAAATAGTGATATAGCATATAATTTGGGAATTCGTATGCCTGTAGTTTGTGGATCTCGTGATGATGGTGGATGGGCTTGGGGACTTCCAACAAGCAATCTTGAGAAAGCATTTAAAGATGCAGGTGACGATGAAAGATTGAAATGGACTATAATTAAGGATGGGGGCGTAGTTCCAGGTGATGAATCTCGTGGTACATTGACTGTTTCA
Organism: Bacteroides sp.; assembly: GCF_019417265.1. Classification (GTDB taxonomy): domain Bacteria; phylum Bacteroidota; class Bacteroidia; order Bacteroidales; family Bacteroidaceae; genus Phocaeicola. Next base: position 19,122 of record NZ_DXVR01000007.1, on the reverse strand, counting down.
AGTGGAAGTCATAAGTCAGGAAGAGTAAACCGTAAATTGTATATTCCAATGAATAAGCGTCCTGAACCGTACGATGCTGCTCATATTCCTTTGAATTATCGCATTTTGAGATATGCCGATATATTGCTGATGTACGCTGAAGTAGAGAATGTATTAGGTAATGATGATATAGCTCGTGATGCTGTTAATCAGGTAAGAAACAGGGCAAAACTTGAAGATTTACCTACAAGTGTAACAGGTACTGAACTTAGAGATGCTATACGTCTTGAACGTCGTTTGGAACTGGCTCTTGAAAATAATCGTCTGTTTGATTTGAGACGTTGGAAAGGTGATGACGGCCAGCCTTTGATTTGTTCAATAATGGGTAAAAATGGTAGTTTCGTTAAATATAATATGGAAGAATCCACTGACCAATATGAAATTTCAAACCAAAAGGAATCTAGTGATAAAGGTATAACATTTACAGCTCCACGTGACTTGTTGTTCCCAATACCTACATCGGAAGTTACAATGTCTAATGGAACTATAAAGCAAAATCCTGGATATTAATAAAGTATTTTAATCAGACAACATCATGAAAACAAAATATAAATTACTGACATTGGCAAGTGTGCTTGCCTTTTCATCTTGCAATGATGAAGTAGCTTTTACTCCTGAATATCCGTTAAATATAACGGTTGATTCTGTGTTGACTGTAAATATTGATGCAGCAGAAAAATATCAGATAATAGATGGCTTTGGAGCGTCGGGTGCGTGGACGCTTGACTTTGTGGGCAAGTATTGGAGTAACTCGAATAAGGAAGCCATAGCCGAAATGCTCTTTTCTTCAGAAATTAAGGATGGACAGCCAAAAGGTATCGGTCTGACACAATGGCGTTTCAACGTGGGAGGCGGTTCAACCGAACAGGCAGCCAGCGGTGTGGATTCCGGAATAGAGGACAAGACAAGGCGAGTGGAGTGTTTCCTTAATGAGGCGGGTTCTTACAACTGGAATAAGTGTGGAGGACAGCAGTACTTCATGGCAAAAGCCAAGGAATATGGGGTGAATAAGTTCACGCTCTTCACCGGTACTCCACCGGTGTTCATGACCAAAAATGGCAAAGCATGGTCTGGGGCGGGTGTGACATCCGCTAACCTGAAAGATGATTGTTATGATGATTTTGCTGATTTTCTTGCTACCACTGCCAAGCACTTTGTGGACGAAGGTTATAACATAGAACTGATAAGCCCGATAAATGAGCCTGAGAACGAATGGAAAGGTGGACAGGAAGGTAGCACATGGCATAACGATGAGGTGGCGAGACTGGCCAAGGAACTTGATAAGAAACTTACTGAGTATGGCTTGACTGACACTAAGATGATGTTTACTGAGGCTGCAAGCTGGAATCATGTTTATGAAAAGTTTGGAAATGACAGAGGTAACTCTATAGAGGAGTTCTTCGATCCTTCGTCACAGAACTATATTGGAAATCTTGATCACATGGCTGACATAATCTGTGGTCACAGCTATTGGACAGACAAGATTTGGAATAAGATGGAGAATGTGAGGAAAAATGTACATGACAAGGCAAGTCAATATGGCATTAAAGTATATCAGTCAGAGTGGAGTATGTTGTGCGAATCATGGGAAGAGGATCCTATGTACGAAGATTATGCTAATTTCGACGATGCTACCTATATGGATTTGTCACTCTCTATGGCAAAGGTGATGTATCATGACCTAGCTACAGCCAACGTAAACTCATGGTCTTACTGGACAGCTGCTTCTACTGAAGTGTACAGTCAGAAGAATAGATTCTGGCTTATCAGATTGATACCTGAAGGTGGTGACTATGGTGACATAGAAGGTAATGGTTCCGTTCAATCAGGTAAGAATTTGTGGGTATTAGGCAACTACAGTTTATTCGTACGCCCCGGTTACCAACGCATCGGACTTACTCTGGATGAACAGAATAATAAATTCTTCGCAACAGCGTTTCTTTCACCGGAAAACGATAAGCTGGTAGTTGTTTACAATAACTTAACAGATAGGTCAATCCAGATAACAAATAAGTTTAGTGGATTTGATAAACAGGTAGGTGATTTCGAACAGTACACCACCTCCGCAGTGAAGAACTTGCGCCGCGAGCCAGACTATCAGAAAGGCTTGCTTCCGGCTAAGTCTGTATCTACATTTATATATACGTTGAATTGATACTTTTTTAAGAAGTCATAGGAAACATGTTTCTTTGCATAAGCAAAATACAGTGTTTCCTTGACTTCTTAAACTGTTAAATTTATGAATAGGATAGTATTAACACTTATATTGGAACTAAATGTCTGTTTGGGATTAGCCACATCGCAGGAAGTGGCAAGATATGTAGTTCGTACAGGCCTTGTCTGCCAAACCATTGACAACTTTGGCGCTTCCGATGCATGGAGTATGCGTTTCATCGGTGAGTGGGACGAGAAAGAACAGCGGCAGGTTGCCGATTGGCTTTTCAGCTGTGAGAATGACGAAACGGGTAAACCTAAAGGAATAGGTCTTAGTATCTGGCGTTTCAATATCGGTGCCGGAAGTGTGGAACAGGGCGACAGCAGTCAGATAAATTTCGGTACCCGTACGGAATGCTTCTTGCAGGCTGACGATACATATAACTGGGATAAACAGCGAGGACAGCGTAATTTCCTTCGTCTGGCCAGGGAGCGTGGTGTAAATCAGTTTTTAGGATTTCTGAATTCACCGCCGGTTTATTTCACCCAGAATGGTCTTGCCACTAATACCGGACGTGGAGGAACATATAACTTAAGACCGGAGTGCTATGACGATTATGCAGCTTTTTTAGCCAATGTGGTAGAGGGGCTTGAAAAACATGATGGAGTACATCTGGACTATCTCTCTCCGATTAATGAGCCGGACGGGCACTGGAACTGGACAGGACCTAAGCAGGAAGGTTCTCCGGCTACCAACAGGGAGATAGCGCATGTAGCCCGTTGCGTAGGCGAAGAGTTCAAAAAGCGTAATATTGACACGAAAGTCCTTGTAAATGAATCGTCTGATTATCGCTGTATGACTAGTATTCACATGACGGACTGGCAGAGAGGCAGCTCTATAAGGAGTTTCTTCTGTCCGGATAGTGTAGATACATATTTGGGAAACACTCCTAATGTGCCGGCTATGATGGCAGGACACAGTTATTGGACCAATACTCCGTTGTCTTTCCTCCGCGATTGCAGAATACAGTTGAATGATTCTCTACGGAAATACGGCGTAAAATTCTGGCAGACAGAAACATGTATTATGTCGAATGATGAAGAGATAGGCGGTGGCGGCGGTTATGACCGTACTATGAAGACTGCACTGTATGTGGCCCGTATCATACATCATGATTTGGTATATGCCAATGCTTCCGCATGGCAATGGTGGCGTGCTATAGGTGGTGATTATAAAGACGGTCTGTTGAGAGCATATCCTGACACAAGCGTACCTGAGGGAAAAGTAGTAGATTCAAAACTTTTATGGGTATTAGGTAATTATAGCCGGTTTGTTTGTCCCGGAGCAGTCCGTTTGGAGGTAGCTGCATATGATGAAAAAAATAGTGTTGTTCCTGAAGGTGAAACCGATGTTGATGGAGTGATGTGTTCTGCTTATAGAAATGCTGACGGAAAGTATGTCGTGGTTGCTATTAATTATTCGGCAGAGGATAAGCCCTTTAATTTCAGCTTGTCTGATGATAATTCTTCTTCGTGGAAGGTTTACAGGACATCTGACGTGGAAGGAGAGGATTTGAAGCCTGTCAGTAAGTTTGACAACGTGCTGACTCCGCGTTCCGTAACAACTTTTGTGTCAGAATGATAGCATGAATATTGTGTAAGAATAATAACAAAATGAATTAAGTATGAAGAAATGTATCTTTAAAATGGCTCTTGTGTTTTGCCTTCTGCTTTCGGCCTCTAAGGTACAGGGGGTAGAAGAAAAAGACTATGCAGGATACCTGTTTACATATTTTACCGGTAACCATATAAGTGAAGAGGCCATTTGTTATGCTGTAAGTACAGACGGTTATTCGTTTACTGCCCTTAACAACAACAAGCCGATTCTGGACTCAAGAATCATCAGTTCTACCGGCGGTGTACGCGACCCTTATATATTGAGATGTGAAGACGGCAAGACTTTCTATATGGTAGCCACTGACATGGTTTCAGGTAATGGATGGAACTCAAACAGGGCAATGGTTCTGCTGAAATCCAAAGACCTCATCAACTGGGAGCATACTGTGGTCAATATGCAGAAACGTTATGAAGGTCAGGAGAAACTGCTCAGGGTATGGGCTCCGCAAACCATTTATGACAAGGAAGCGGGTAAATATATGATTTACTGGTCAATGTTGTATGAAGGAGGCGTGGACGTTGTATATTATGCTTATGCCAATGATGATTTTACAGATTTGACAGGAGAGCCGAAACCACTGTTTCTGCCGTCGGACGGAAAGTCATGCATTGATGGCGACATAGTATATAAGGATGGATTGTATCATCTGTTCTACAAGACTGAAGGGCATGGAAACGGAATAAAGGTAGCCACTACAAAATCTCTTACCTCTGGAAAATGGACTGAGGATAATGAATATAAACAGCAGACCAAAGAGGCAGTAGAGGGTGCAGGTACATTCAAACTGATAGGTCAGGATAAATATATACTTATGTATGATGTTTATATGAAGGGGGCATATCAGTTTACTGAAACCGAAGATTTCAAGAACTTTAAGATTGTGGATCACGAGGTAAAGATGAATTTTCATCCACGTCATGGTACTGTAATTCCTATTACTCGTAAAGAGTTAAAACGAATTACAGATAAATGGGGGAAATAAATGGGGAGAGTCCTGAAAGTACAAAATATCTCAATGACAATAATATAAATGATTTATGAAAAAACTTTTTAATATAGGAGCGTTGCTCCTCGCTGCCTTGTTTACAGCTTCATGCGGCAGCACTGACAATGGCCTGAAGAAACAGAGTTTCGAGGTCGGGAAGAATACTTTCCTGCTTGACAACAAACCTTTTGTGGTAAAGGCCGCTGAAGTTCATTATCCGAGAATCCCTGAACCTTATTGGGAACATCGTATTCTGTCATGTAAGGCTTTAGGTATGAATACTCTTTGTCTGTATGTGTTCTGGAATCTGCATGAAATGGAACCTGGTAAGTTTGATTTCTCAGGCAATAAGGATATAGCCAAGTTCTGTAAATTGGCTCAGAAACATGGAATGTATGTAATCGTGCGTCCAGGGCCTTATGTATGCGCTGAATGGGAGATGGGTGGTCTTCCATGGTGGCTGCTCAAGAAAGAAGATGTCCAGTTGCGTACTCTTGACCCATATTATATGGAAAGGGTAGGTATCTTCATGAAAGAGGTAGGAAAACAGTTGGCAGGCCTTCAGGTTACACGTGGAGGTAATATAATTATGGTTCAGGTGGAAAATGAATATGGTTCTTACGGAATAGACAAACCTTATGTTTCCGCTATCAGGGATTTGGTGAAGGAAGCCGGTTTTACGGATGTTCCTTTGTTCCAGTGCGACTGGAGTTCCAACTTCCTGAACAATGCACTCGACGATCTGG
>NZ_DXVR01000007.1:0-13510 GCF_019417265.1 Bacteroides sp. | reverse complement strand
AAACTTCACAAACAATGCTTTGGATGATTTGTTGTGGACTGTAAACTTCGGAACAGGTGCGAATATCGACGAGCAGTTCAAGAAACTGAAAGAGTTGCGTCCTGAAATACCGCTTATGTGCAGTGAGTTCTGGAGCGGATGGTTCGACCATTGGGGGAGAAAGCATGAGACCCGCGATGCTGCCACTATGGTTGGAGGTATTAAGGATATGCTCGACCGCAATATCTCGTTCAGCCTTTACATGACTCACGGAGGTACTACTTTCGGATGGTGGGGAGGTGCAAACAACCCTGCATACTCTGCTATGTGCAGTTCATATGACTATGATGCTCCTATAAGCGAAGCCGGATGGACTACACCGAAATACTTCCAGCTGCGTGACCTTCTGAAGAATTATCTACCTGAAGGTGAAACCCTGCCGGAACCTCCTGCACCATATGATGTAATTGAGATTCCTGCCATCACTGAATGGAAAGCCGCACCGGTATTCTCCAATCTTCCGGAACCGAATGTGTCGGAGGACATCAAGCCTATGGAGTTCTTCAATCAGGGATGGGGTACGATTCTTTATCGTAATGTCTTGGGTCAGGATATCGACGGAACACTTCAGATAAACGAGGTACACGACTGGGTACAAGTATTTGCAGACGGCAAGCTGTTAGGAAGACTTGACAGAAGAAAAGGTGAGTTCTCTCTTAAACTGAACGGAAAGTTGAAGAAAGGTACACAGCTTGATATTCTTGTTGAGGCTATGGGACGAGTGAACTTCGACAAGTCTATCCATGACAGAAAAGGTATAACCGACAATGTAGTGGCTTCTACCTCAAAAGGTGATATCGAGCTTAAGAACTGGGAGATATTCAGTCTTCCTCCTTTCTATGAATTCGTAAATAACAAGAAGTATGAGAAAGCCGGCAAAGTTTCCGGACCTTGTTATTATAAAGCGGAATTTAATTTGAGTAAGGTAGGAGATACATTCCTTGACATGCAGAAGTGGGGTAAAGGAATGGTATGGGTGAACGGACATGCAATGGGACGTTTCTGGGAGATAGGTCCTCAGCAGACTCTGTTTATGCCGGGATGCTGGTTGAATGAGGGTAAGAATGAAATCATCGTACTCGATTTGATGGGACCGTCGGAAACAGTGGTAAAAGGTATCAGTAAACCTATTCTTGATATGCTTAAGGAGAAAGCTCCTGAGACACATAGAAGGGACGGACAGAACCTGGATTTAAGCCATGAGAAGGCTGTATATACAGGAACATTCAAGAAACAGAACGGATGGCAGGAAGTGAAGTTTGGTGCAGAATATAAATGCAGATATTTCTGTATCAATGCAGTTTCAAACTATGACGGTAATAATCTCGCTGCGATTGCAGAACTTGATGTCCTTGACAGTAAAGGCAATAAAATCTCACGTGAGAACTGGAAGATAGCTTATGCTGACAGCGAGGAAACAAGAAGCGGTAATCATACGGCAGATAAAATCTACGATTTGCAGGAGAGTACCTATTGGCAGACTGTGGACAATACATCATATCCACATCAGATAGTAATTGATTTGGGCAAGGAGTATTCCATCTCAGGTTTTAGGATGTTGCCTCGTGCCGAATCTGAACTTCCTTCAATTATAAAGGATTACAGTATATACGTCAAATCGTCTGACTTCAAATACTAAAGAATAGGCCTGTATAATAAAAGGTATATGGAATTGTTGGTTTCAATCCATATACCTTTTAAAGTTTATAGCTCTAAAAATACAAGTCGATTGACAAATACATGTATTCTTTGTCCTGTTCCTTGCTTCTTTCAAAGAAAATCTTGTTTTCCCTTGCCAGCCATCCGATAGCTAAGTTCAAATCTCTGTCAGACAGTCCGGAAGCGTTCTTGAGTTGCTCATACTCCCATCTTTCGCCGTTGTTCAGGAGTCTCCATACTATTCCGGCATTTTCTCCGATGACGTGTTTGTCCATATTATCCGATAAATAAGTTAAGTTCAACGTATAGTATGTTTCTTTTTCCTACCTGAGTTTCTTCAATATTCAGTTTGCCTTCTCTTGCCAGCCAGCCTATTGCTGCGTTCAGTTCTCTGTCAGACAGCCCGGATGTTTTCTTTATCTCGCTGTAAGACCATTTACGATGTTCGCCATTAAGCACTTGCCATAACACACCTGCGTTTTTTCCTATACTTTGTACATCCATATCTTTAATTATTTAGGTTAGAAATACAGTTCTCGTATATAGTCAAATAGATATAAACTTTTGGTTTTTCCCAAATATACAGTTTTTTTTAATATGTTGTAACTTGAAAGCCATGTTTTTTATCATGGTGTAATGAAATGTTATAGTTTTGATAACTAAGTTACTAAAATATTTAGATTCTTATGTCTTTTAAAGTATAAAAACACTTATTCTGAATATAAATATTCCTATCTTTACACGCGATTTTATTTCTGTAGGCGTAGTCCTTCGCAACCTTACGGAAATATGCCTTGTAATACGGAGGTTAAATTGTAATACAATGAAAAAGATTTTATTCTTTGTGCTGTGTATGGCGTTCTATTCATGTGCCACTGACACAGGTAAGGTGAATGTAAACGAACATGGAACTGAGTGGAAATGGAACGGTGGTACTATCGTGGTAAAAAGTCCTGACCGCGAAGATGGCCAGAAGAGTATGTTGGGTTTCGCAGCTCCCAAGATGGAGGTTGTCAGAGTTGGTTTTGTCGGTTTGGGAATGCGTGGTCCCGGTGCCGTTCAGAGATTTACCCATATTCCCGGAACTCAGATTGTTGCCCTTTGCGATTATGATGCCAAACGTGCAGAGAGATGCCAGAAATATCTTAAGGATGCTTTTCTTCCCAAAGCAACCATATATTCCGGTGAGAAAGGTTATGAGGAACTGTGCAAGAGAGAGGATATTGATTTGGTTTATGTAGCTACCGACTGGTTGCATCATTTCCCTGTAGCCAAGTGTGCTCTTGAAAACGGTAAGCATGTAGCTATCGAAGTACCTTCTGCAATGAATCTGAACGAATGCTGGACGCTGGTTAATTTGAGTGAGAAGTATCAGAAGCACTGTATGATTCTTGAAAACTGCTGCTACGACTGGTTCGAGATGAACACTCTTAACATGGCTCAGCAGGGGGTATTCGGTGAGGTGATACGTGCTCAAGGAGCTTATATCCATGATTTAAATCCGTTTTGGAAACATTACTGGAAGAATGGCGAATCGGATAAGTTGGGATGGCGACTGGATTATAATATGCGTCACCGCGGTGATGTATATGCCACTCACGGTCTTGGCCCTGTTGCTCAGGCTCTTGATATCCATCGTGGCGACAGAATGAAGACTCTTGTGGCTATGGATACTAAATCCGTGAACGGTAAGGCATGGGTGGAAGCATCTGCCGACTCTGTATGCGAGAACTTCAGGAACGGTGACCATACCACTACGCTGATTCGTACTGAGAATGGCAAGGTTATAGAAATACAGCACAACGTAATGACACCACAGCCATACAACAGACTTTATCAGCTGACAGGAACCAAAGGTTTTGCCAATAAGTATCCTGTTGAGGGATATGCTGTAGGAGGTGACCAGCTTGAAGCGTCGGGTGTTCAGCCGGAAGTTGACAATCTTAATGCTCACAGTTTCTTGCCTGAAAAGGAGATGAATGCTTTGGTAGAGAAATACAGACATCCGATATTGAAGAAATACGGAGAGATGGCCAAGGAAGTAGGCGGACACGGTGGTATGGACTTCATTATGGATGCACGTCTGGTTTATTGCCTTCAGAACGGTTTGCCGCTTGACATGGATGTGTACGACCTTGCAGAATGGTGCTGTCTGGCTGAGCTTGGTGAATTGTCTATGGATAATAACTGTGCTCCAGTGGAATTCCCGGACTTTACACGTGGCGACTGGAACAAGGTGAAAGGATACAGACATGCTTTCGCCACTCCGGAGGATGAGGCCGAAGCAGCAAGTAAGGCTGAGGCTTATACACAGAAACTCAAGCTTCAGGGTGCTGACGACTGGAAATAAATAGAAATGGCAATATACTTGAAAGCCTTTTGAAAACTCTTTGCAAACAGTTTTCAAAAGGCTTTCAAATTTATAAGACAGTTTCAGAGGCTTATAATGAAGAATGTCTCTGTACTTCTTCCATAACACGGAGGAAGTTGCCACCCCATATTCGTCTGATATCTTCTTCGTTGTACCTTTCTTTCATGAGCCGGCGGGTGAAGTTGATAAGTTCCGATGAATCGTTGCAACCTATGATGCCGCCGTCGCCGTCGAAATCAGTTCCTATTCCAACATGTTCTATTCCGGCAAGGTTTACCACATGGTTAAGATGTTCTATCGCATCAAGGATATTGGCTTCACGGTCGGAACGGAGGAAACCGCTGTAAAGACATATCTGTATCACTCCGCCTTTGCGCGTAATGGCTTTTATCTGTTCGTCAGTGAGATTGCGCGGATGGTCGCATAGAGAACGGCATGACGAGTGTGAGCATACTACCGGCATCCGGCTTATCTCCAGAGTGTCGTAGAAACTTCTCTCTCCACTGTGCGACAGGTCTATCATCATTCCTGTACGGTTCATTTCGTGTATTACGGCCTCGCCGAACCGGCTTACACCAAGATTCTCGTCATTGTATCTTGCCGAACCGCATATGTCATTGTTGCCGTTGTGGCACAGAGTCATGTAAACCACGCCTCTTTTTCTGAACCGTTCCACATTTGTGATGTCCTTACCAATGGCATAGCCGTTTTCTATACCGGGCATGATGGCTTTCTTGCCTTCCATCTTCAGGCGGTAAAGGTCGGAAGGCGTATAGGCAATATCTACAGCCGTACAGTTTTCTGCTACCATCTTTCCCAATTCATTAAGCAGCCTGTCTGCTTTGGCTGTTGCGGCAAGTAGAGCCTCGTCCGTGCGTTCTTTCTGTGGAATGTATGCCACCATGATTGTAGCATCCTGTCTTCCCTCAGTCATTTTATGGAGGTCGACTTTGATTTTTGTATCTCTTGTGGCAAAGTTGATGCCCTGGCCGAAGAACATCGGTGTGTCGCAATGAGTGTCGAGCGTCAATATCCTATGGTGAAGCCTTTTAGCCTCCTTGAATGATGATGATTCCTTTATCAGCCATTCAAATAGCGGCATCATAAGCGTGTCGCCGTTAAGGATGAAACATTCCGGATGCCACTGTACGCCTATCATTGACTTGTATTCTGTGCTTTCTACCGCCTCTATTATTCCGTCGTTCGAGCGTGCGCAGACCTTAAATCCCGGTGCCGGTTCTTTTACAGCCTGGTGGTGGAATGAGTTTACGGGCAATACAGTCGTACCCATCACTTCGGCAAGCAGACTTCCTTCTTCGATTTTTACAGTGTGCGATGCATATGAACGGTCGAGGTCCTGACTGTGCTTTATCAGTTTTCCTTCAGCCTGTGAATAGATATCCTGATATAGCTTTCCTCCTAATGCGGCAGTCATAACCTGTATTCCTCTGCATATACCAAGTATAGGAATCTGTCTGTCGGCAGCCATTTTCACAATCATCAGTTCCTGACGGTCGCGGTATGGATTGATATTGTGGAGTTCCCTTACAGGTTCTTCGCCTAAGAACAGCGGATTTACATCTGCTCCTCCGCTCAGGAGTATCCCGTCAAGTGAGTCAAGCAGATTGGGCAGAATACTTAAATCTTCCGATGGCGGGATTACCAAAGGAATACCTCCTGCCTCATATATAGACTTGAAATATCCGGGAAACAGTGATACGTTTCCGTCGCTGATATTCGCGGTGATTCCTATTATCGGACGTTTCCGGTCTGATGGCAATTTGCTATGCAAACTGTCATAATCGGCCTGTATATCGAATGTATTATACGTTTTCATACGTTAATCTTTATTATAACTCTGACAAATATACGGAAAAATCGGATTTATTTCAGATATTTGTTTAAAATAACACACTATGGAACCTGTAAGAACACTTTCCCAAATGGTAAGCAGGCTGCGTTTAAGTAACCAAAGACGCAGAGTAGCTGTCGTTTGTCCTAATGACCCCCACACAGAATATGTTATAATAAGAAGCCTCAGAGAGGAAATAGCAGAGTATCTTCTGGTAACGGATGAAGAACATGTAGATATTTCAAATAGTCTGTTTGCTGCATCTCCTGATTTTGTCCGGGTATATACTGCCTCTACGCCCGATGATGCCGCTGCACTGGCTGTAGAACTTGTCCGCTCCGGCGAGGCGGATGTCCTTATGAAAGGACTGATTAATACCGACAATCTTCTGAGAGCAGTCTTGCATAAGGAAAGAGGGTTGCTACCTCAGGGTGGAGTGTTAAGTCATGTAGCCGTTGCACAGATTCCATTATATCACAAACTTTTGTTTTTTTCGGATGCGGCGGTTATTCCTAAGCCGACTATTGACCAGTTCAGAGCGATGATAATGAACGATATAGCGATATGCAATCGTCTGGGTATGGAGGAACCGCGTGTGGCATTGATACATTGTTCGGAGAAAGTGAATGCAAAGTTTCCTCATACCATTTTCTATACTGAATTGAAAAAAGAAGCATCTGAAGGCAAAATGGGTAGGGTGTATATTGACGGGCCTATGGATGCCAAAACTGCGTGTGATGCCTATAGTGGAGAAATAAAAGGAATGTCATCGCCCGTGATAGGCAATGCGGATATAATGATATTCCCTAATATAGAATCAGGAAATACCTTTTATAAAACACTATCCCTGTTTGGAGATGCCAATATGGCCGGAATGCTTACCGGAACCATTGCACCGGTGGTTGTTCCATCTCGTAGTGATTCGGGCAACTCGAAGTATTATAGTCTGGTTTTGGCATGTCTGGCGGGAAAATAATTTTGGTTTTTAAGTTGCATAGAGCCGACATAAAGAAACTTACAAACTTATAAACTGAAAAACTTACAAATATGAGAATACTTGTGATTAATCCAGGGTCAACCTCAACCAAGGTTGCCGTTTATGATAATGAGAAACAACTGTGGAGTGAAAATGTATATCATCCGGCAGATGAACTATCGCGTTTTACTCATGTAAACGAGCAGCATGATTTCAGAATGGGACTGATAGTCAAGTCTTTGGAAGAAGCAGGCTTCAGTCTGGAATTTGATGCTGTAATAGGGCGTGGAGGATTATTGAAACCCACTCAGGGAGGCGTATATCTTGTAGACGAAAAGATAAAATACGATTTGAGGAATGCAAAGATGGAGCATGCATCCAATTTGGCAGGATTGATTGCCGATGAGATTGCCAAAGGATGTAATTGTCCTGCGTATATTGCTGATCCGGTGGTAACGGATGAAATGAGTGATTTGGCCCGTGTAACTGGAATGCCTGAAATTTCCAGAATTTCCGTTTTTCATGCCTTGAACAGTCGTGCCGTATCACGCAGATATGCCGCAAGCATCGGACGTAGATATGAAGACCTTAATCTTATAGTCGCCCATTTGGGAGGTGGAATTTCCATCAGTGCACATTCTAAGGGTAGGGTTATAGACGTAAACAATGCACTTGACGGTGACGGACCTTTCAGCCCTGAAAGAGCCGGTTCTATACCGACAAGGCAGCTTGTAGATTTGTGCTTCAGCGGTAAATACACGTATGACGAGATACGCAGGAAGATAAACGGACATGGTGGACTGTTTGCTCACTTAGGAACTACTGATGTAAGAAATGTAGTAGAGGAGATAAAGGCCGGAAATACACATGCCTATAATGTCCTGCATGCTATGGCATATAATATAGCAAAGACAATAGGCAGCATGCATATCGTCTTAAGGCAAAAGACAGATGCTATTATACTGACAGGAGGAATGGCTTACGGAGATTATGTAGTATCTGAAATTTCTTCATGGATTGACGGACTGGCACATATTGAGGTCATACCGGGAGAGGATGAAATGGGTGCATTGGCTATGAATGCATTGGGCGCATTACGTGGTGAACTGCCTTTGCAGGTTTACAATCCGGGATAGTTCGTTCTATAGCTGTGATTTGACCGTTTTTCGTATCTTTAGATAAGATAGGCTGACTTCGGAATTAAAAGTCGAAAACTTTGTTTTCACTTTGTATTTCACCCGGTTTGTGCTATCTTTGCAGCGGATGAAGAATTTATGCAACATATTGATACTTGTTCTTGCTCTGATAGTATTCAATCTTGGAGCAGGTGCGGGAATGGTACATATCTGTTCGGCTTATTGCAAGACACAGGCATGTTCCTCTTCAGTGCATCATTCATGCAGTGGAACGAAAAGCTGTTGCCATCATTCTGACAGCGATTATTCGGGTACTTCAGTATCAGAAGAATGTTCTTGCATAAATGTTCATTATAATATTGATTATTTCTTTAAGGTGTCTCATGAGGATGACGTAGTGTCATTCACTCAGATGCCTTTTGATTTGCCTGAACAGGTTTCTTATATAATACCTCCGGTTTCTGCCGGACTGTTATTCTCACAAGCTCCTAATGCTCCTCCGGTATATAACAGTGGACGGACATTATTGGCTTTTCATTCAGTATTGATTATTTAGTTTTACACATTGGGCTTTTGTTATGCTTGATGTGGCGTATCTTCTTTGCAATCGTGTTGCATTGAGGAATAGCTACATTTGCACCATGATAATGTGTTTAACTAAATATTTTTTTTAATGAAATACTTGATTATTTTATTGTCTTTGGCCGCTTTACCTATGATGGCGGCAAACACTCTTACGGGTACAGTGAAAGATAGCAACAGCGAACCTATACCCGGAGCAAACCTTGTATGGCTCAATTCTTCGCGTGGAGCCAGTACTGATATGAATGGTGAGTTTACTCTTGAACGTCCGGCAAATGCCGACAAGCTTATTGTGAGTTTTATCGGTTATAATACAGATACCATAAGCATTGCATCTTATCAGGAATATATTGATATAGTATTGAACGAAGGTGTACAGCTGGCTGAAGTAAACGTGACCGGAAGAAAAATGGGTTTCCAGAAACTGCGTAGCAGCGTGACAAACGCGGAACTTATTAATTCGGATGAGTTGTGTCGTGCCGCATGCTGTAACCTTGGAGAAAGCTTTGTCACCAATCCTTCTGTTGATGTGAATTATTCAGATGCGGCAACAGGTGCAAAGCAGATAAAACTCCTTGGACTGTCAGGTACATATGTGCAGATGCTGACAGAGAATATTCCTAACTTCAGAGGTGCGTCTGCGCCTTACGGACTGGGATATGTACCTGGACCGTGGATGAGCAGTATTCAGGTTAGTAAAGGTACATCTTCTGTAAAGAACGGTTATGAGGCTCTTACAGGTCAGATTAATATCGAATTCAAGAAACCTCAGGCTGCCGAGGCTGACTGGTTCTCTGCAAATCTGTTTGCAAGCACTACAAACCGTTATGAGGCAAATGCCGATGCTTCCGTTAAACTGTCTGACAAGTGGAGTACAATGCTTTTTGCTCATTATGAGAATGAGACAAAGGCGCACGACAGCGATGGTGACGGATTTGCCGATATCCCACAGGTGGAACAATACAATCTTTTCAACAGATGGGCATATATGGGCGAACACTATGTATTCCAGGCCGGTATCAAATTTATCAACGAAGAACGTGCCAGCGGACAGGTATCGCATGGGGGACATACATATACTGACCCTTACCGCATAGATATGAATACAGACAGATATGAGGCTTTCATCAAGCAGGCTTATATCTTCAATAAGGAACATAACACAAATATCGCGCTTATCACTTCCGGTACCATTCATAATATGGATGCAGTATATGGACGTAAACTCTATAACGTGGATCAGCAGAATGCATACGCGTCACTTTTGTTTGAGACAGAATTTACTTCCCGGCATTCTTTGTCAACAGGCCTTAGTCTGAATTATGACCGTTATGATCAGGAATACCGCCTTGTGAATGATGTAAATTTAGGCCTTACTCCGGAACTTGATAAAGAGACAGTGAGTGGTGTTTATGCACAATATACATATATGCCAAGTGATAAACTGACTGTTATGGCAGGTCTTAGAGGTGATTACAGTAGCCTCTACGGATTTTTTGTTACTCCGCGTGCAAATGTACGCTATGCTCCTAATGAATATATCAATTTCCGTGCTTCGGCAGGAAAGGGGTATCGCACAAACCATATATTGGCAGAAAACTGTTATATGCTTGCCAGCAGCAGAAAGGTAGTTATTGCTGATGATTTGGATCAGGAGCAGGCATGGAACTATGGTTTGAGTATAGCGTCGTATATTCCTTTGTTCGGTAAGACTCTTAATCTGAATGCAGAATATTACTATACGGATTTCCAGAACCAGCTGGTAGTGGATATGGAATCAGATGCTCATACAATTGCATTTACCAATCTAGACGGACGTTCATATTCACAGGTATTCCAGATTGAGGCTACATATCCGTTCTTCGAAGGATTTAACCTTACTGCGGCATGGCGTATGACAGATGTCAAGCAGGCTATAAACGGAAAACTTTATGAAAAAGCGCTTACCGGAAAATATAAGGGACTGATTACAGCTTCTTACAAGACTCCTCTCGGTAAATGGCAGTTTGACGGAACACTGCAGTTGAATGGTGGCGGACGTATGCCGACACCGGAGACTCTTGCCGACGGAACTCTTTCATGGAACGAGAGATACAAAGGTTTCGAACAGTTGAACTTCCAGGTTACACGTTTCTTCAGAAACTGGTCTGTATATATAGGTGGCGAGAACCTTACTAACTTCAAGCAGAAGAATGCCATTATCGGTGCAGATGACCCTTGGGGCAACAACTTTGATGCTTCAATGATATGGGGACCTATGCACGGTGCGAAAGGATATATAGGAGTGAGATATAATTTACCAAGAAACTAATCTTTAAAACATTTATATTATGAAACGAGTATTATTATTTACATTCATGGCTGCTTTTATGTGTGCAGCTCAGGTATCTGCTAAAGAACTTCGTAAGATCGTATTCAAAGTTGACCAGATGGAATGCGTTAACTGCGAAAACAAAGTAAAGAAGAATATACCTTTCGAGAAAGGTGTAAAGAAGATGGAAACAGATCTTAAGACACGTACAGTTACTATTACTTACGATTCAGATAAAACAAATATACAGAAACTGAAAGACGGCTTTGCAAAATTCAAATACGAAGCAAAGGTTATCAGCGATGTTGAAGTAAAGTAAGAAGGATAGTACATATTTCAATAGGAAGTAGGGCGCAGTATTAATGTGTCCTACTTTTTGTTTAAGTACTGTTTGGATTGTGTTTATTCCCCGTTTATTGGATGTTCACTGAACGGCTATTGAACGCTCACTGAACAGAATCTAAAAATCCCGAACACCAATCAGGTATCCGGGATTTAAATTATAGTTATAAGAAATATTCATTATACATATTCCTGCCAGCTCTTTATCTGGATGTCTTTTTCATCCATAGAGCAGAATGCTTCGATAAATGCCTTTGCAAGACGTGCATTTGTGATAAGAGGAATATTGTGATCTGTCGCACCACGACGGATACGGTAACCGTTTGTAAGCTCGCGTTTTGTGTGGTTTTTAGGAATGTTCACAATCAGGTCGAACTTATGTTCAGCTATCATCTTTATCACATTATTTTCTGCATCAGGACGTTCATCCGGCCAGAATACAGGAGTTGTAGGGATACCATGTGAGTTGAGGAATGCAGCTGTACCGGCTGTAGCGTATAGGCTGTAACCTTTCTGGCTTAGAGCGTGGCTGGCATCGAGCAAGTCAACCTTAGATTTGGTAGCTCCGGAAGAAACAAGGATACCTTTCTTAGGAATCTTATATCCTGTAGCAATCATAGCGTTGAGCAGAGCTTCATTGAAATCGTCTCCAAGACATCCTACCTCACCTGTTGACGACATGTCAACACCCAATACAGGGTCGGCATTCTGTAAACGTGCAAATGAGAACTGAGATGCCTTGACACCAATGCGGTCAATGTCGAATGCAGATTTGTCAGGCTGTGTATAAGGAGCATCCAGCATGATACGTGTAGCTGTTTCGATGAAGTTTCTCTTCAGAACCTTTGATACGAATGGGAAACTTCTTGAAGCACGAAGGTTGCATTCGATAACCTTAACCTCATTTTTGCGTGCAAGGAACTGGATATTGAAAGGACCTGATATGTTAAGCTCTTTAGCGATGCGGCGGCTGATTTTCTTTATCAGACGTGCTGTAGAGAAATAAATCTGCTGGGCAGGGAATACCAATGTAGCGTCACCTGAGTGTACACCTGCATATTCCACATGTTCAGAGATTGCATATTCCACGACCTCTCCGTTTTGTGCCACTGCGTCGAACTCTATTTCCTTAGTTTCCTGCATGAACTGTGATACCACAACCGGATATTCCTTAGATACCTCACTTGCCATCTGCAGGAATCTTGTAAGTTCTTCTTCATCGTAGCATACGTTCATGGCTGCACCACTCAATACATATGAAGGACGTACAAGAACTGGATAACCTACCTTCTGTACGAATGCTTTTACATCGTCAAGACTTGTAAGTTCCTGCCATGCCGGCTGGTCGATACCAAGCTGGTCGAGCATTGCAGAGAATTTGTTTCTGTTTTCTGCACGGTCGATTGATACAGGAGATGTTCCGAGGATAGGCACTGACTGGCGGTGAAGTTTCATTGCCAGGTTGTTAGGAATCTGTCCACCCACAGAAACGATAACTCCACGAGGCTGTTCAAGGTCGATAACGTCGAGTACACGTTCAAATGAAAGCTCGTCAAAGTACAGACGGTCGCACATGTCATAGTCTGTAGATACTGTTTCAGGGTTGTAGTTAATCATGATAGACTTGTAGCCTAACTTACGTGCTGTCTGGATAGCGTTTACAGAACACCAGTCAAACTCTACAGAAGAACCGATTCTGTATGCGCCCGAACCGAGAACCACTACTGATTTTTCGTTCTTGTAATAGTTCACGTCGTAACCTTCCACAGCATATGTCATATACAGATAGTTTGTCAGTTCAGGATGTTCTGAAGCTACTGTATTGATGCGTTTAACAGCCGGAAGGATGCCAAGTTTCTTACGATAAGCACGTACAGCCAGATTTTCTTTTTCCATATTTCCGCTTGTAGGTTTAAGAACGAAGCGTGCTATCTGGAAATCTGAAAAACCAAGAACCTTAGCCTGACGCAATACGTCTGCAGGAACTTCTTCCAATGAGTTATATGTCTGGAGTTTAGCCTTGTAGTCAACAATATTTTTCAGTTTGCCGATAAACCAAGGATCTATCTTGGTAAGGTCGAATATACGCTCTATGCTGTAGCCTTCTTCCAAAGCCTGTGCAATGGCGAAGATACGCAAGTCTGTCGGGTTGGCAAGTTCGTCATCAAGATTTTCGAACTTAGTGTGGTCGTTACCTACGAAACCGTGCATACCCTGACCAATCATACGAAGACCTTTCTGG
>NZ_DXVR01000069.1:7127-15660 GCF_019417265.1 Bacteroides sp. | reverse complement strand
TTTATTATCAGGTACGAATGCTTGAATTGTATGTCCTAATACTACTAAAAAGATAGCTAAACCTTTTATGATATCATATAATTCTACTCGATTATTCATTTTATCATTCTATATATTATTTGCTTAATAAATTGTCTCTCCATACCATCTAATCCGAAACAATATATAATTCCTATAAGAAGTAATGAATTTATTATAAGAAGTATCAACAAATCTGTTATTGTATCATCCAAATATATGGAAAGAAAATAACATGCTACTGATGAAAATACGGTGACATATATACATGGTAAAATAACCTTTTGGGCAATTTCACGAAGCCTTATAATACTTACCTTTGATGCTATATACACCCTGATGATACATGTAATTATGTCCATCACTACTATTGAAATTATCATGTTTGTAGGATTATCAGATAATCTGCCTATAATAAATCCTAATGGTAATACAAGTACATAGAAACTGTCCGGTATTATCATAAACTTAGCAATATTTCCAGTTGCTAGAACAGAAGCTCTTATGGGTTCAAAGGCTGAATAGGTAAGACTGATAAATACAGTTGCTTGTGCAAAAGAGACTGTATAATCAGGAATATCACTCAACCATAGTTTCATTATAAATTCAGTTTTGAAAAGAAATGGAATCATTATAAAGTATATAAGAAAGACCTCTATCTTGCTTCCAGTATACACAAGTTTCTTATGAGCTTCCATTTCTCCACCTGCATACGTCTTTGTTATCTGGGGTGAAATAGCTTTTAATAAGTTAAGGGAAAAAGACAAAATGCAGTTCTTTAGCTGCAATGAAATGTTATATACCGCATTTATAGTTACACCAAATGTCCAGTTTATTATAAATGTTATACCCTGATTGGATAATAATTGCAATACTGAAGATACAGTTGAAACACCTGCATATTTGCCAATTTCTTTTATAAGATTCTTATCTATACGAAATTTATATTTTGCCTCCTTGAATTTAATGTGACAATATACCTGATATATTATTCTAATAATTATACTGATCAGCGCCATCAATAATGCATAAATCAAAAGTTTATCGTTATTGAAAAAGGAAAGGCTGTAAGCAGAAATACATGTAAATATAACCTGTATTATCGAAATTGACGCAAAAGCATTCATCTTCTCATACGCTATTATAAGCGCATTATACGGTATACTTACAAGATTGATTAAACATGTCAATATCGAGATTTGATACACCCAGAATGCGGCATCAACTGAATTTTCAGGTAAATTGATTTTATTATGAAGTAACCATGTACCCCCAAATTCCAATAATATCAAAAGAATGAATGAAGCTATAAGCAATATATTGAGAGATGTAGAGAAAACATTTTGTATATTACCGTCTTTTTTCCCAAGCTCAAAGGTAATAAACCTTTGTATAGCATTGGTTATACCTCCAACAAAGACCGTAAAAAGGCTTGTAATACTGCCTACAACTCCATAAACACCCATATCTTCTACGCCCAAATTTGCCAATACAAGTCTTGTGGTATAAAGATTGAGCCACATTGTAAACAGCATCCTGACATAGAGTAGGAGTGTATTCTTTAATATTCTGTTTTTATTGAAATTATCGGACATTCAATTTTCGTTTCTTTCTTATTCTTTTATAAATCTCGTAATCTCCACCTAACAATGGTAAACTTCCAATTTTAGGGTACCCCCTTTTTTACGGGTGCCAGCAGGCACCCGTAAAAGAAAGAGCCCACAAAGATAGTGAAAGGTGAACGCAGATAAACAAGCTTGCTTGATTTAATTTGCTGAACCGCATCCTATCTTATCTAAATTTAACGATTATTATTTGCATATTGTCATGGGAAGAAGGTTTTCGAAAAGCCTTTTTTACTAAATATATAAAGTTTACATTACTGTAACATTCTCGCCTTGCGCCCACGATTCTATATCTTTGCAGAGGCTTGTATTTTTAAAATCGGCAACAGAATACGACAGGCTTATACGATTGGATATTGTCGTTTCATTATAGACATTTGTTTGTATCATTGCGTTTTGCAACAACTGAATCATGTCGTGACCTCGGCAGATATTGTATTGCGATTCTGCTTTCAATTGCTTTTGCGAGATAAAATCATTGATGTCTGTTTCTGTAACATTCCGCGGTGGGGTTAATGCTGCACATCCTGCTATAAACTTATCTCGCTGTATTGTTTCCCAATTCTTGTCAATACTATGGGTGTTCTGATTCCACACAAGCTGAATCCTGATTCTTTTATTAAACCGGCATCCAATATTGTTTACATCATTATATATTCGTAAATATCCAAGATACCTTACGGGATTTTCGCATTCGGCAATTTTTTGAGAAAAATTTAAATCCCAAGAATCAAGGTCTTTTTTTACCGGCTCCGTTTCCATCATCATCATCTCTATATCCCTGCGGTCTGTACGGAATACATTTTTAGGACAATGATAAGAACTGTCATATTTAGTATAGTCACAATCACGAATACCGAAAATGTGACACATCGGTTTTTCGTCACCTATCTCCGATACTATATTTTCCACGTTTTCGCATCCACGCTTTCCTTCTTCGTCGCGTGATGTAAGAATTTTTGTAGTGTCAGGATTAAAGAATCGGATAAATACATTTTGGTCATACTCGTCTTCTACCACACACCACACCATGCGCATTCCTCTTGGGGTACACAACGCTGCTTTTATTACAGCTTTGGTATAGTCGGGTTGAATTATTGCATCTTGCAAGGCACAAGTCATGGTTGTTCTTGTTTTTTGGAAGCTTGTGTGAATAAATCTACAGTCATTCCCCAGTTGGATGAAAATATTTGTGGAGAATGTGTACATACGACACATTGCAATTGTCTCAATTTTGTTATATCACGTAGATTAGTCAGAAAATCCATTTGCCACATCATATGATATGATATTTCCGGTTCGTCAATTAAGACAAGTGATTCGTCCGGTGCAAAAAACAATAACTCCACTGTCATAATCAATGTCTGTTGTTCTCCCGAAGAAAGCATATTTCCAAATATGATGGTTCTTTCCTCGTTGTTTGCCCTAAAGCGGAATCCGTATGTTTTGTCCACCTCTAATTGCTTGTTTGCAAAATCGGCTTTCGATATAATGTTCTTTAAGCTCCTTTACTTTAATATCAGTGGTTGTTCTATCTCCATGCACTTTTTCACCGACTGCGAAAGGGCACTGAAATATACTATATTGTTTTTATCAAAATCAATAAGAGGATTGTCTTTTAAAAGTCCACTCCAGATAAGTATGTTTATATCGTCTTCGAATTTGTTTTTTAATCTATAATATTCTTCTTCGGAGACATCAGCATTCTGTGAAGACACTCTTGCCGACAACGCATCATTTATTCTGTTGTGTGCATTCGTGAGCAATTCTTTCATTTTTACAGCATCATCATTGATAGCTGCCTCGCCATTGCTGTCAACCAACCGTCCGTCTGTAAGATAATAGAGTGGGGTAGAGTCTAAATATAGTTTAATATTCAAAAGCTGCGTACTTATGTCCGTGGCTTCATTACTATTCCAACTTAAGACAGTTGGGGTGCTGTCATCTGTTCCTTTATATAATGAAATATTAAGATTGATATTTCGTAAAACATCTTCATCGCTATTGGTTTCCTCTTCAGTATGAATTTCTTGAGTGACTTTAATAATATATCCATCACTGAAGGACAATTGTAATGAAGTAAATCTTATATCGGCCAATGATTTAATATTACATGTATATATACTATGCAATATTCTTAGAATTGTTGTTTTGCCATACCCGTTAGGACCTGTGATAAAGCGAATCGGTTCGCTTCCGTCAGGCATTATGTCCAATTGATATGTATAAAGTCCGAATAAAGATTCTATATAAATTGATTTCAGCATAAACTCATGCGTTTTTATAAATTTCTTTCAGTTGTTTGCGTATTTTGGCGTTTACCGTTAAAGGTCGCATGTCTTCCACGTTTTTGTTTCCGTCAAAACGTATTAGAGCCACGTATGAGGGATAGTCGTCTGCCTTGCTTCTATTGTTTTGGTAGTGCATGGCACGCAGATTGACCGGTGTATCGTCTCCACCCAATGAACGTGGAAAGATATGGTCTATTTCCCAACCGTAAGGATTGATTTTCCCGAATTTATCCCACATAATCAATGCTCCTCCGGCATCTTTGCGAAACATATCCGGATCGAGTCCTTCTATCACACGTGCTTTCCTCCAAATGGCCTTTAGCAATTCTGTATTGTATGTCATATATTTACTTCATTATTGTTCCTACAAAAATAATCAAAAAGTCGTAAGTATTTTAAATGTACACAAGGAAATATTTTTGTTCTAACATTAACGGTTTATAAAAACATGGCAGAAGACTTCCAATTTTACATTTGATACAGATATCAATACGCCACAATACTCTTTATTTATCCTTACCGTAACCATAGCCATAACCATAGCCGTACTTCTTGCCATAGCCATACTTGCCATAATGACCGTATTTGCCATAGCCGTAATAATAGCCGTTGCGGCGCTTATCCATATTGATACCATTGATTATGGTACAGAGGTTTGGAAGCTTGCCTTCTGCCTTAAGCTCGTTGATAAGGGCATAGTCGCTCTTATGGGTATAGTCGGCACGGCATACATAGATGCTTACGTCGGCTACACGGGAAATGAGCTGGGTATCGGTAACGATACCAATAGGGGCGGTATCGAGGATTACATAATCAAAGTTTTTCTTTAATGTTTCAATAGCCTTGTCGAAAGCATCGTGGGCTACAAGTTCCGTAGGGTTAGGAGGGACTGTTCCGCCGGGAAGAATATAGAGATTGTCGGAAACATCGCTCTTCTGACATAGGGACATAAGCTCTACTGTGCTTGGAGAGGCAAGATAGCTTGTGATTCCTTCTACCTTGTGGGAGATATTGAAGACTTTATTCAAACCCGGCTTACGGATATCCATACCTACAATGACTGTCTTCTTACCCATAAAGGCAAAGGATGTGGCAAGATTGCCGGCTATGAAACTCTTGCCTTCTTCCGGAGTGGTGGAAGTAACGAGGATGACTTTCTGGTCTTCGCGGAGCATATACTGTACGTTGGTACGGACGCTTCGGAAAACTTCTTCCATAAGGTCGTTGCGGTTCTCGCGGATAACGATAGCTCCTTCGCTGCGTTTGTCGGTCTGTGGAACATCGCCAACAATAGTGACATCGGTAATTCTCTCGACATCGGCACGGCCTTCTATCTTGAAGCGTAGCATACGGATAAGCCAGAGACAGCCTACAGGGATAGCTATTCCCAAGACGAAGGCTATCAAAAGAATCATCTTTGCATTAGGTCCAATCTGTCCGCCATAGAGGGGTTCCTCGATAATGCGGCCGTTATTTGCCACCGAGGCAAGGGTAATGGCATTCTCCTCACGTTTCTGAAGAAGCATAAGGTAGAGGTTGGCCTTGATTTCCTGCTGGCGTGATATGCTGATAAGTTCCTTTTCCTGGATAGGGGCGTTGCTGATACGTGTCTCGTATTTGCCCGCCTCGATGTCGAGGTTGCTGCGGGTGATAAGGAGTCCCTTATGTACGCTCTCAACTGTTGTCAATACGCTGTTGCGTGTGGCAGCAAGGGAGATATCGAGGTTTACCACGGCAGGGTTTTTCTCGTTGGATGTACGGAGAAGGCGCTTGCGCTCGATAAGCATCTCGTTGTACTGGGAGATGACTGTGGTAAGGGTAGGGTCGGTGATACCTACATTGGCAGGGATGACCTCATAGTGGTTCTTCGGATTGTCGATATACTGACGGAGGAACTCCACCAAGCGGAGCTGTGTAGCATTCTCAGCACGGCGGGCGTTATACTCGCTGCTTCCTTTTAATGCCAACTGTGCATCGCTGCTTATATCGGTAAGTCCGGCTTTCTGCTTGTATTCCGCAAGTTCTTTTTCTGTGGTACCAAGTTCCTTATTGATAATTTCGATACGGGCATTGATGAACTCTGCTGTGCGGCTTGCCACTTCGTTCTTATCGTCGTTGGCATCGCTGTTATAGAGTGCTACGAGGGTATTGATAAAGTCGACACCGCGGCGCACGTTTACATCGGAATAGTTAAGAGCAATGATGGATGTGGTCTTGCTGGTAGGCTCAGCACTCAGACGTGTCTTGCATCCTGCTGCCATTGCGGTTGGGTTGACAATGGTAACATCGATGGTGCGAGGTTTATCTATCTTAGCGAGAACAGAGTCGGAAGGAGCAGTGAAACTTACTGTTCCTACAGGAGTAATCATAATGGCGGGCATGCGGTCGAATGTACGTGTCTCTTCCTGCTTTTCGCCATTGAGAGAATAAGCTGCCTTGACACTGAAAGTGCTGTCCGGTGTAAGGCTGACGCTCAGCTGCATTGCTCCATGAAGGCGGTCGGCTTCCTCAGGAGCCATCCATACCTTGACGGGGCTGCTTTTATATAATGTGACAGGATAGCCAAAGGTACGTTCCTCGGTATAGTTGATATTCAGACTGAGATTATTCACCACTTTCTTGATAAGGGTGCGCGACTGGATGACTTCCACCTCATTGTCGAATATACTTGCCATGGAAAGCATACCGAGGTCTTCCATAGCGGCGAAGGTAGAAGCGGCACCACGGTTCTTGTTCTTGTCGCCCTGCTTGATAAGGACTGTGGCATTGACATTATATACGGGTGACTGGTAGCGGAGATACACATATGCTCCGGCAATGCACAGTACAAGGAAGATAAGTATATATGGCCAGTGGATAAGGTATTCCATTATCACGGCTTTCCAGTCTATAGGCTTTTCGTTTTCTTCTTCAAAGAAGTTATTCTGATTTGGGTTCATGGAATTCAATGTTGTTAGTTGTTAGAGATTAGTTGTTAGTAGTTAGAGATTAGTTGTTAGTGGCTTTCGGATTTAATCTAAAAACTAACAACTAAGAACTATTATCATCTTGTAAGCGCTATGACAAGGGTTGTTACTGATGTCACGAGGCTTAGGAGGGTTATCCACATTGAGGCGTTGGTGCTGAATGTGTTGCTGCGTACCTTGGCCTTGGTAGGCTTGACATAGATAACGTCGTTCTGCTGGATATAGAAGTACGGCGAGTTGGCTATGTCGGCACGTGTGAGGTCGAGGGTACATATCTGACGTTTGCCTGTGGCATCCTCGCGCATGAGCTGTACGTCGTCGCGCACGGAGAAGAGTGTCATATCTCCTGCAAGGGCAAGGGCTTCGAACACTGTCATCTTTTCGTTCTCGGTGGTATATGTTCCGGGACGTGCCACTTCGCCAAGGACACTGAACTTATAGTTGTTTGAACGGACAGTGACGTTAGGCTCTTCGTTAAGATAGTCTTTAAGACGGGTACGGATAAGCTCCTCACACTGACGGGTGGTCATGCCGTCTACCTTCAGCATTCCGAGGATAGGGAAGTCGATGAATCCGTTGTTGTCAACTAAATAGACAAGAAGTTTGGCATCGTTCATTCCTACCTGGTTATTGAATGTCTGACCTTTGGTCTGTCCTATCTTGCGATAGAAAGGTGCGGAAGCCTCAGGGTCGGATGTGCTGACAAGGATGGTAAGCTCATCCTTAGGCATGATACGGAAATCGTAAAGCCGGGATTTTGAGGTCTCGTTGAACACTTCGGACTCTTGCATGTAGAGTGCGCTCTTGTAGGATGAGCAGGATGTGCCGCCCATCATGGCTGCCATAAGAATACAGCCCAGGAAGATTTTCCTAAAATGTAGCATTATTTTGAGTTTTTTTGTTTTTTAGTTTGTTGTTTTTAGCTTTAGAGCTAAACGTTCGGGCACGCTTCGCGGTTCCCTGTCACAGTTTCATTCCCCTATAAAATAGTAATAGTAATAGTGTTCTGCAACAGGAAAACCCTTAATCCGTTGCAAAATTAGAGAAAATATGCCATACGAGGAAATAAATATCCGCAAATTTATATCTTTTCCCCCTCAGATACAAAAAAACGTGGCACTTAATCTTAAATGTGCCACGTTTTTGTGTATTAGTTAGCTTTGCTGAGTGTCGGTTGTTATTTAAAACCGGTGACTGTCTATCAGTCTGACAATATAGGATATCTCTTTGTTCAATTCATTGAGATAGTAGAATCCGCTTGTAAGGATTATTTCTACCTTATCGTCTATAATCAGATATCTGTCATGGTTTTCAGGGAAATTACAGTCTGTCAATTCCCAATTCGGACGGGCAGCCTTGATTTTGTTTATCTGCTTCTCGGAAAAGGTCTTTATCTGATATTTAATCTCAAGCTTGCGGTTAGGAAACAAACTGATAAGAATATCGACATTGCTTTCTTTGCTGCAGAAATAATTATCATAGACTAAAATACTCTTCCTGACATCGGCACACAGGGACTTGATATGTTCTATTGCCTTGGCGCGTGATTCACTCCTCAGAAATGTTCCCGTATAATTGTTCTCAATATTATCATTGTATATGTTGACATAAGGGAAATCACTCCTGTTTTTTG
>NZ_DXVR01000069.1:0-7117 GCF_019417265.1 Bacteroides sp. | reverse complement strand
TTTTTTGACAGTATAATCTTGTATCTGGTCATGGCTGCAAGTTCCTCGACAGTCTGTCTGCGCAATCCGCAGGCATGCAATTTCTGTCTGAGATTATTGTCTATCGTATGGTTTATCCTTTCCAACTGACTTATATTTGTTATATAAACCGGTTTGTAATAGTGCAACAAGCGTTCTATGACTGTCCTGTCATAATCGGAGTTGCCGGTGAACTTGAAGTATTCTTTCAGAAGTTCATCGCTAAGAGCCACACTGTTATTGTTCGCTGCCATTTATTCCATTTCTAAAAGTTCGCCCAAAGTAGCATCGAAAAATCCTTCCGGAAACGCAGGGGCGTAATCTCCGTTTGAACAGATGCTTATGCTCTCGAATGGTGTTACTATATCTTTCTTATAATAAATCACAATGTCGTCAGTATTCAACTCCTTTTTATAGACTTCATAGCGGAACTTGTTGAGAAGATTCTCGCAATGGGTCTCGATAAGAAGCTGGATTCCGTTATTGCCTATCATGGTGAAGAAGTCGGCAAGACGTGACTGTGCTCCGGGATGCAAATGTATCTCCGGATTCTCTATGAGTATGACATCACCCTTGGAAGCACGAAGGCATAGTATAAGTATCTTTACAAGATAGCTCACACCGGAACCTAACTGTGAAGGGACCAAATCGCTGAAAGAATCGCTCCTGAAACGGACATCCACTTTCTCGGCACTGCTTTTTATAGTGTAGAACTCAATGGGCAGGCTGAGGATGTACTTAAGCCAGTAATTGACCTGCGAAGCCAATGTGTGCGACTCCTGGTCCTTGATAAGGCCTGCATCCAGTTCCTTGGATTTTTCTCTCTCGTAGGTGCCGTATATATAATCGCCGTCGAATCCGCATATCACCTCATCGGAATATATGGCATCGTTCTCTACGCCTTTTCTGTTGGCGGAAAGGTAGAAGAGCCCGTTTTCATAATCGGGGAGTATTTTTACCGGATAGCCGGGATTGACGGTCTTTTCAGTCCTGCTCTGTCTGTAGGTTAATTCACCTTTGTCTGTAAGGGTATTTATTTCTATAACAGAGGCATTGGTATATTTATTGCGGATGACATCAAAAGATGATGACAATATCTTGTTCAGATGGATTCCACCGAATGAAGTCTCCTTGGCCAACATAAGTATGGCCTGAAGGATGCTTGACTTCCCTGTAGAGTTCAAGCCGGTGAATATAGTGACAGGCTTGAAACGGAATGTTTCTTCGCCTATATTCTTATAACCTTGTATTTCCAGTCTGTGTATCATAATTCTTCCAAAAATTCTTTTATCATATAGAGTCTTCTATTCCAGCTGCGGCTTGAATCAACATTTTTATTGCATAGCTGCGAATGATCAAGATCAAGTTTGAATCTTTCTATTGCACCGGGTCTTGTGTCGTAGACCTTTCTTTCATCCAAAAGGAAGATAAGGGTTATTATCTCCATCAGGGGCATGTTGATGGGACGACGTCTGGACGAGATGGTGCTTGACATAAAACGGAATGCATTATCGCCGAACATATCATATATTCTCCTGTAGGCATCGGTAAAACGTCTGTACAGTTCCTGTATCTTGTCGCCTTTTATATTCTCGTTTATGTAAATCATAGTTCTGGCGAGAAAATCGTCTATGTCGCTCTTGTAATCTAATCTTTGAAGTGTGTATGGGTCTTTAAGCTCTCCGATATAGTATAAATAAAATGCAAGGGCACGAAGGACAACATATCTGTCTCTCATACGCTTGGAATTTATATCGTCGCCTGTAACTTTCTTGAACTCCACGGACTCGGCTATTTTCTTTATCAGACCGGTGCTTGTACCGCGATAGAGGGCATTACGCATCTCCTGGCTGTTGAGCTTTGTCCCTCCACGGTTAACCCTGTCGAAAATGTCGTACTTGACCCTTTCGGGAGTGGGAGGCTGTATGATATAGAACGACAGCTGAAAGTCTTCAAATATCCCCTGTAACTTTGGCTCCAACTCGCTGAAGTTCTTTCCGTTGAGAAATCCCAATATCTTCAGGTTCTTAAGCCTGAACCTGTTTTCAAGAAAATCAATTATCGCCGATATGCGCTGACGTCCGTCAACCACCTGCTTTTTACCGTCCTTTGACTCGAACAGATATATCACAGGAATAGGTATTCCCATCAGAATAGATTCTACAAGTTCCGTTTTCTGAGTGGTCTTCCAAACACTGTTTCTCTGAAACTCGGGGTCGAGGATAAGTTCATGCCTGATTTCGCAAAGACGATGGATATGCGATACACTGTACTGTGCCGGAATTATCCTGACCTCTGCATTGGGGTAGACATCTAAGGATGGGTTTTCATCTATAGACAATCCTGATTCCCCCTCAAGTCTTTCGTAACTGTCATCTGTATATGGTTTGTGTTCAGGCATATTTTATGAGTTTAACTTCATTGACTGTTGGTTGCAAAAGTAGTAAATAATTTTCTAACTGAGAAAGAAAAACGCACTTATATAGCCATTAAATGGTATTTTTGTGATTTTACCAAATTATTAAATATATGAAAAACATGAAGAACGAGAAAAAAACAGGAAATTGATATCCTGTGTCGCGACCTGATGAGAATCGCAAACTTGCTGAATGCTCTGAAAAACTCTAATCTGACAAGGAAGGAAAGAGCGAATCTGAAAAGAAGTGCCAAAATTCTGGGACATGCAGCCCTCTGCTTTGCAAAAGATTGTTAAATTTTAGACGGGTTAAAATCTACCGCCATGGGAGGAGAAAAAGGGACCAATACGGATAAGGGGTACGCAGAGGGGATGCAGGCGGTAGTTTTTAACATTTGGAAGGGGAAAAGATAATGGCGAAATTTGGGGAAGAGAATTAATAATTAATAATTAAGAACTAAAAACTCAAAAACTCACATAAATGAATATCACATTATTCAGCAACCTCTACAGCAAGGAGGCGCAGGGCGTGATAGACGCCGCAGAATGGAGAGATGCCATCAGGGATGGCAAGTACAGAACTATAGTGGAGAAGGTCCGTTCCTTTATAGAAAAAGGTATGAAGGACGAGGCAAGGGAGTGGAAGATGAAGCTGCCGGCCGTGGTCTTTGCGGGGGACTGCCGTATGGGACGGTTCTTTGCGAAGACAACGGAGAGGACGGGGTGGCTCATGTTTGACTTCGACAATCTGACTCCGCAACAGGTGAAGGCGGCACGCGACCTGCTCATAGTGTTCGAATGGGTGGTGATGGTGCATGTCACTTCGTCCGGACGGGGACTGAGGGTGGTGGTGAACGGCGGCATGGTGCACATAGATGTGTATCGCAATGCGTACGAGAAGGTGGCGGAGGGTCTGAAGGCTCTGACGGGACTGGAACCTGACATGCAGTGTAAGGACTTTGCACGCACGAGTCTGGCTTCGTACGACCCGGAGGTGTATTATAACCCGGAGGCTGCGGTGTTCGACTATGGCACGGAGGGTAATCCGCTGAGCTATGTGCCGGCTGTGGGACCGGACACATCGGAGGACTTCCGCGTGCAGTCGGCACGGTCTGCTATGGGAAACAGCCACAATGTGGACACTCAGGCGGTGATAGACCGTTTCTTCGAGAATAATGCGTACACGGAGGGGAGCCGGCATGAGACTCTGCTCTACCTCGGAAAGTATCTGCGATGGATGGGTGTGGAGAGTTGGCAGCTTGATGATGCAGTGGCCCGCGCATGCAGCCGTGCGGTACAGCCGGGGATGCCGGAGAAGGAGGTGAGGAACGCCGTGGTCTGGGGATATGAGCATGGCACTGAGGGGGTGAAAAACAGTGGATTTTTCGGGGGGAAGGTTCAAAACAGGGGTATGAACCTTATTTACCGTGATGCATATGCGGAAATGGCTGATAATCAGGAGTTGCCTGAAAATGAATTTTCTGAAAACGGCGATTTTCCGGCCGAAGGTTCAGATGGGGTGAACCCTGATGAACCCGAAAATCAGGACGAGGATGAGGTGATAGAGCGGATGTGTCCGAGCCTGCCTGACGATATCTTCGGAACTCTGCCGGACAGTCTGCTGAAACTGCTGTCGACGGCCAAGGACAGAAAGGAGAGGGACGTGCTGCTGCTGTCGTGCATCACGGTGATGAGCGGTCTTTTCCCGGCCCTGAGGACCATGTACGGCAATCAGAAGAATTCGGCTCATCTGTACTCATGCTTTGTGGCCTATGCGGGTGCCGGTAAGGGTATGGCGGTACATGCCTCTCTGCTCGGGAAGAAGATTCATGCGGAACTGGAAAAGAAGTACAGGCAGGCGAAGAAGGAGTATGAGGCGAAGCTGTTGGGATGGGAGATGGAGGTGAGAGCGGCCTTCAAGGAAAGGAGGGCACCCGATATCGACCTGAAGCCGGAAGAGCCTGTCAGGGATATGCTGTTCATGCCGCCCAATATCTCGAAAAGCCAGATGATGCACACTCTGAGGGATGCGCAGGAGCATGGCAATGTGATGGTGGTGACGGAGATTGACAGCCTGGCGGAGGCACTGAGAACAGATTACGGCAAACAGACGGCCGAGCTGAGAATGATTTTCCACCATGAGACGGTGGGGCAGAGCTTCAAGACGGACAAGGAGCCGGTGGAGATTGAATCGCCACGGCTGGCACTGATGATGTCGGGCACTCCGGAGCAGCTCGCACGGTTCGTAAAAACCGTGGAGGACGGTATGTACAGCCGATTCCTCTTCTACATCCTGAGGTCGGACTGTAAATGGAAGTCGCAGTCGCCGCTGTCGGAGAAGGGAAAGATAAATATACGTGAGCTGTTTGAGGACCTGGCAGAGAGGCTGAAAGTGAATTTCTTCGACTCCTTAGGCAAGGAGGTGACGATAAACTTCACGAAGGAGCAGTGGGAGAAGCATGACAAGGTGTTCGGAACGGAACTGGCGGTGATGTCTGCCGAGGGCAATCCGAACATGTCGGCCATAGTGTTCAGAGGCGGACTGATAGCGATGAGGGTGGCGATGGTGCTGTGCGGTCTGAGGATACTGGAGGCGGGATGGCAGGTGACGGAATTTACCTGCCAGGACGAGGATTTCGACAGTGCGGTAAGAATAGTGCAGACTTGTATGAAGCATTCTGCCAATACCACTACCATTCTTATAGAGAGGTGTGTGAGAAACAAGATGACAGGCTTCCAGAGAGTGATGCCGGCGCTGAGGAAAATGGGGGTTCAATTTAGGTTCATCGAGTTCAAAAATGAGGCCAAAAAACGCGGAATCTGCGAAAGTACGGCAAAAAGGGCACTGAAAAAATATTTGGAAAGTGGCTTAGTATCAAAGGGTTGCAACGTCTACGAAAAGACAGACATACTGCTTACGGGAATATTATAATATAGGTGGTGAACCCTGAACCTAAACCGCATTTTTCGGGGTGGAATTTATGGCTCCGGAAGGCTTCGGAAAAACGCTTCGTCGTTCGAAGTAAAACGCCCCGTCGTTTAAGGTAAAACGACGGGGCGTTTTTTTAGGGGAAGATTTCCACTGAAGAAATTCACTTTTTCTCTTGGTTTTTTATAACAAATATGTTATATTTGCAGTCGTAAACAAATGCTCTTTGAATTATGAAAACAACAGAGTTCTTGAAGAAGGCTGCTAAGATAGGCTGCTATTTCGTGAGCCATGGCAAAGAACACGATGTTTGGTTTAGTCCTAAGACAGGCAAATACTTTCGTGTTGGACGACATGGCTCGCAAGAGATTAAAGGCGGCACATTGAACAGCATGATGAAAGATGCGGGCCTTAAATGACCCGCACATTTGTTTACAAATTAAAAAAAGAATAGACAATGAAAACAACAGCTATTGTGGAAATGTGGGATGACAAGACAATAAGCGTCTACGTCCCGGAATTTGACGGATTCAACCTGAATGGACAAGGAAATACTGTAGAGGAGGCCAAACAGGCCTTGATCGAAGCAGTGAATGATTACAAATCTATGCTTTCGGAGGCCGGCAAAGAAGTACCGGCTTCATTGTCGGATGTCGAATTTGATTATAAGTATGATATTGCATCATTCTTTGAATGTTTCAAATTTATCAGCGTATCGACATTTGCAAAGTATGCCGGGATAAATCCATCATTAATGCGCCAGTACAAACAGCGCATAGCATTTGCTTCTGAATCTCAAAAATCAAAGATAGAAGAAGCTATACATAGGGCAGGAAGCGAAATGCTTGCCGTGCATCTTTAATTGTGGCATTTGTTTACAAAAGTCCTCTATGGAGGCAATATGAAAGCGGTGGGATTAAGTTCTTACCGCTTTTTTATACAATAAAACATGATGTTTCCTCAAAACGTTTCATAATAAGGACAAAGCCGTACAAAGGAGGACAAACTGCCAAAGTCATAGGGAAATATCTTGCAGAACAGGCTGATTTTTAGTAACTTTACGGTATAAAAGTTGACAACTAAAAAACTTAAGAACTTAAAAACTCAACATGAACAGATATACCGATGACGAGCAGGAGGCTTTCAAGCCTCGGCTGTATAAGAAATGTGAACTGGCAATGATGTATTTCCCGAATGCCACAAAGGAATCCGCCTCCAGAAGCTTCAGGAGGTGGCTCTCGAGGTGCGGCATGATGATGAGAGAACTGGAAGCTGCGGGATATGACAAGAACCGCCAGTATCTGCTGAAACCGGAAGTGGAGATTATAGTGAAGCATCTGGGGGAACCGTATTGAATAAAGGAGGTAGAGGAGGTAAAGAATGTCATTAAAAAAAACAACTGTTGATGAAGTTTATTATGAGTCAGGAACGGGTAAATACTAAAAGTTTTCGTATCTTTGCCATGAGAGGAAGTTCTAATTATTAACCCTTAATTATTAATTGACCAACATGAAATACCCTATAGGAATACAAAGTTTCGACCGGATAATCGAGGACGGTTATCTGTACATCGACAAGACAGACATGGTTTATAACCTGACGCATGGAGGTAGTATCTATTTCCTGAGCCGTCCGCGCCGTTTCGGAAAGAGTCTGCTGGTATCGACGCTGAAGAATTACTTCCTCGGCAGGAAGGAGCTGTTCAAGGGGCTGAAGATTGATGCCATGGAGAAGGAATGGAAGGTGTATCCGGT
>NZ_DXVR01000068.1:0-15742 GCF_019417265.1 Bacteroides sp. | reverse complement strand
CTGACTCTCAATTTCCGATTGCTCAATTCGCAAAGCATTTCTTTTTGACTATAAGTCCACAGCTATCTGGTTTCCTGAATAAATACCGGTAAGGATTCCGATGAGAGTAATACCTATCTGTACTGTAGAAAGAAATCTGTCCGGTTCGTTTGCAAGTTTTAAAGCTGTTTTAGCAGATTTGTTTCCGTTTTTAGCGTCAGCGGAAAGACGTGATTTACGGGCTGATATAAGTGCTACCTCGGACATCGCAAAAACACCGTTGAGCAATATCAATCCGATGATAATAAAGACTTCGTTCATAAATATATTAAATGTTTTCAACAGCAAAAATAATAGATTGTTCACTCTAAAGACGAATTAATAACATTCTATTAGAAAGTTTTAACAATATGAATACTGCCATTTTCGGGCAATACCTAAAAATGATTAGAGAGGAGGTGAAATACAGAAAAAATATACCTAAAAATAGCGATTGCATGAAAATGGGGACGGCAGTAATTTTGCATCCGGAATTAAAGGTATTAGAAAACATATTTATAAGGTATTAGTTTATGAGCAAAACACTGTGGAGTCAGTATTCTAAAGTTTTATTTCTTTTTGCCGCAATGGCATTTTGCATTACAGCTAAAGCAGAGATACAGAAAGTAATTCTTTCGGGTAGTGTGAAATCGACAGACAAGAGTCCTGTGGATTTTGCAACTGTCTATCTGAAAGATACTAACTTCGGATGTACTACTGACGAAAGGGGTGAATACAGTCTTAATGCTCCGGCAGGAAATTACACACTTGTGGTTTCGGCCATAGGGTTTGAGACATACGAAAAGAGTATCACAATAGGCAGCCACAACAGCAAACACAGAATTACGCTTAAACCGTCGGTGACAGAGCTTGACGAGGTAGTGGTGGTTTCCAATGGTGTCAGCCGCCTGAAACGTTCGGCATTCAATGCTGTGGCGGTTGACACAAAAGAAATGAAAAACAGTACGAAAAGCCTCAGCGACGCACTTGCAAAAGCTCCGGGTATGAAACTCAGAGAATCTGGAGGTGTAGGCTCGGATATGCAGATGATGCTTGACGGATTCAGCGGCAAACATGTGAAGGTTTTCATCGATGGTGTTCCGCAGGAAGGAGTGGGAAGTTCATTCGGCCTCAACAATATCCCGGTTAATTTTGCAGAAAGAATAGAGGTATATAAAGGTGTTGTTCCCGTAGGCTTCGGCTCGGACGCCATTGGAGGAGTTATCAACATCGTTACAAACAAGAAAAAGCGTAACTGGTTTCTTGATGCTTCATACTCATACGGTTCGTTCAATACGCACAAATCGAATATCCACTTCGGCCGGACTCTGAGGAACGGATTTACTTATGAGATAAATGCTTTCCAGAATTACTCGGACAACAATTATTACATAGACGGCTCGATAAAGGATTTCGAAACCGGAAATATCAATGCTGGAATAAGCAGAGTGAAAAGATTTAATGACACTTATCACAATGAAGCTGTAATCGGAAAAATTGGCGTAGTTGACAAGGGATGGGCAGACCGACTTATGCTCGGATTTACCTATTCGAATATGTATCAGGACATACAGACCGGTGTACGTCAGAATATTGTCTATGGCGAAAAGCACAGAAAAGGGTATTCGCTTATGCCTTCGGTGGAATACAGAAAGAGAGACCTTATACTAAAAGGACTTGAACTGACACTGACAGGAAACTACAACAGAAACACCACTTATAATGTAGACACAGCAGCCTATGAGTACAACTGGTTGGGCGACAAAAAACTGATGAATACCCGCGGCGAACAGTCATATCAGTATTCGCGTGCGGATAATGACAACTGGAACAGTACCCTCACACTGAACTACAGAATAGGCAAGGCTCATTTCATTACATTTAATAATGTGTTCAATGCTTTCCGACGCGAAAACACTTCGCTACTGACAAAGGAAGAACAGACGGATCCTATAGAAAAACGTACAAGAAAAAATATCAGTGGGCTTTCATACAGACTGATGATGTCGGAGCGGTGGAACTTTTCAGCTTTCGCAAAGCAATATTTACAGTATGTGTCCGGTCCGCAAGCCACTGACGCAAATAATTCAGACTTTGTGCGTACAGATAGAAAAGTAAGCTCAACAGGCTACGGAGCGGCAGGTACATTCTTCGTAATACCGTCATTGCAGATTAAACTCTCTTATGAAAAAGCCTACCGTCTGCCTACTATAGAAGAAATGTTCGGTGACGAAGACCTGGAAATGGGTGATGTAAGTATCCGTCCGGAGAACAGCGACAATATAAATCTGAATATCAGCTATAACAAAACCTTCGGTAAACACAGTGTTTATGTAGAA
The DNA here is from genome assembly GCF_019417265.1 of Bacteroides sp. Lineage (GTDB taxonomy): Bacteria > Bacteroidota > Bacteroidia > Bacteroidales > Bacteroidaceae > Phocaeicola. Next base: position 13,385 of record NZ_DXVR01000068.1, on the reverse strand, counting down.
GGAGGACTTGTATATCGCGATACAAAGGATTATATACAGAGAAACATTGCCGACCTTAGCGGCGGCAAGATGGCTGCAACGTATATAAACTACGGAAAAGTCCTAACTAAGGGAGTCAATGCTTCTGTAAGATACGGTTTCAGCAACCGGCTGAGTATCGGAGGGAATTTCACCAGAATGGATGTAAGGGACAATCAGGAAATGGCAATTGGAACGAATCAGCCCAATTTAGCTTATAAGGAACGTATGCCAAACATTCCTTATATGTTTGCCGATTCGGATATAAACCTCTACTGGCACAACTTGTTTGAGAAAGGCAATACACTGACTTTTACATACGACAACCAGTATCTGCACAGCTTTTCATACTATTCGCAAGTGATAGGCTCAAGCAGCGACTACATTGTACCAAACCAGTTTTCGCACAACATAAGCCTTTCATACAGCATGAAGAAAGGAAGATACAACATTTCCTTCGAATGCCGCAACCTGACGGATGAAAAGCTATACGACAATTTCAGCCTTCAGAAAGCTGGAAGGGCTTTCTACGGAAAACTGAGAATATATTTATTTAATGAATAAATTAATAATTAAAAATTAAGTATGAAAAATCTTATCAAAAGCGCAGCTATAGTATGTGGAATAGCTGTTTCTGCAACATCTTGTACAGAAGAGAATATCAGCAACAACAATAATAACAATGCCTCAAAAGGACAATACGTGATAGCTGCATCGGTTACGGCATCCGGGAATACCACAAACGTACTTCTTACAGCTTCATCACTCGACAAAGGTACTGTCTCGACAAGAAACAACGGTCTTGTGAACGATGGGGCTACACAGTGGATATACTATAACAACCAGTATCTTTACGGACTGGCATATAATCAGGGAAATGCAGGTGTAACCACATCATTCATACTCGATGCAAACAATGATATCAAGAAGAGAAACGGTGAATTCGCCATCAGACGATTTACGACTTTCGGCACATACGGAAAATATATCATGACCACTTCTACAGGCGACGGGCCAACAGAATGGAACGACGAGAACGGTTACACTCCGAAATCATTCCTTATTTCTTACTTGGATGCCGCAGGAGAAAAATACACCACAAACGATACTAAAAACGAGAAGTATCTGTCGGAAAATTTCCTTGGCAACGGAGAGTATGTAACTTTAGCCGGACTTTTTGAAAATAACGGAAAAATATTTTCTGCTGCCATTCCTATGGGACTGAGCCAATATGGAACAAAATTTGAGAATGGGAAATGGGTTTTGCCAGGCAATGAGGATTTGATAAAAAAAGAAGCAGGCGGCAGTGGAAGCAGCTCATACAAAAAAGATGAACTGCAGTGGACACAATACCCGAATGAATGCCACATAGCAATCTTCAATGACGAAACTCTTACAGAAAAGAAAATCATCACTACTGACAAGATAAGCTATGCTGCAGGGAGAATGAAATCGCAGTACTACCAGATGGTCTGGAGCGCAGGCAACGGTGATATTTATGTTTTCTCACCAAGCTATGCCAAAACCATGACAGACAGCCGACAGCAGACTACACTGCCGGCCGGAGTGGTAAGAATACCTGCCGGAACAGAGGCTTTTGACGATTATTACTGCAACATAGAAGAGCAGTCGGGTGGAAAATCATTCATGCGCTGCTGGCCTATAGCTGACGACTATTTCCTTTTGCTAATGTACGACCGTCCATTCTCTGAAACAGGTTATACGGCAAATAAGCTTGCAATCTTCAAGGCAGAGGACAAAAAGCTTACTTATGTTACCGGAATGCCTTCCGACATAAGCGGATTCGGCAACACTCCATATGTGGAAAACGGGAAAGCTTATATAGCGGTAACTACTACTTCAGGTTATCCGGCAATATACAAAATAGACTCTGCTACAGGTAACGCAACAAAAGGACTAACTGTAGAAGCTACACAACTTTCGGGTGTAGGAAGACTTAATGTAACGGAATAAAAATGTTTAATCAGAATGAAAAAACTACTACATAAGATACATCTCTGGCTTTCTATCCCTTTTGGGCTGATAATCACTGTAATATGCTTCACAGGTGCCACACTGGTATTTGAACAGGATATCACACGTGCCCTGAACAAGCATCTTTATCAGGTGGAGATTCCTCAGGGAAAAGAAAGGCTGAGTCCTTCGGAGGTTATAAATATCGTACAGGACAGACATGACGAAATGGAAATTTCGTCTGTCAGCATCCCGAAAGCCGCAGATGCCACATACCAGATTAGCTTCAGCAATGGCGGAAAGAAAGTTCTTTTCGTAAATCCTTATACCGGTGAAAGCATAGGCTTGTCGAAGTCATACCCTTTCTTCCAGACTATGAGAAAACTGCACAGATGGTTTCTTGACGCTCCGAAAAGCAAAGAAAGCATATCGGCCGGAAGAATGATTGTGGGAATATCTACCATAGCGATGACGGTAATTCTAATAAGCGGATTGGTGATTTGGATTCCACGTACACGTAAGGCATTGAAAAACAGGCTTACTGTAGCGTGCGGCAAAGGAAACAGAAGGCTGATATACGACTCGCACGTAGCACTCGGTTTCTATGCCACAATATTCCTCCTGCTCATGGCACTGACCGGACCGACATGGTCGTTCGGATGGTATAGAGAAGCCGCATATTCACTACTTGGAGCCGAACCTCAAACCCAGAGCCCTAAAACCGGACACGGTTACGGACATAATGAAAAAAAGGAAAACGGTAAAACGGAACGCCAACAAGAGAATACCATAACATACGATATTGCTCTTAAAGAAATACAGAGCCAATATCCTGAATACAACTATATCAAATTGAGCAAGAACGAAGCGACAGTAGCACTGAACAAAAACGGATACAGACAGGAATCGGACAACATAAAGTTCAACCCTAAGACCGGCAAAATAACCGAAATCAGGAAATTCGAGGACAACAGCGTGAGACAGAATCTCAGAGGACTGATATATTCGCTGCACGTAGGAACTTGGGGTGGTTCTGTTACAAAAGTCCTTTACTTCCTGGCAGCACTGATAGGTGCCACTCTCCCACTGACGGGATACTACCTTTGGCTGAAAAAGAAGAAAATAATATAAATAAAAAAACTTAATACTTTCATCTGGTCACGACGGTGTTTCTGCAAGCATCGTCGTGATTTGCATTTGCAAGATTGGATTTTTCCCATATAACGATTTGATAAAAAATAAATATGTATCTTTGCAATGTAAATTGAGTATAACATGAATAAAATAAAGGTATCATCTCCTGAAAAAATAACTGCACGCATACAGCTGCCTTCGTCAAAGAGTATATGCAACAGGGCACTTGTTATTAAGGCTTTATCAAAAAATGAGGATAAAAGCATTGACAATCTGTCCGACTGCGACGACACGAGTGTAATGATAAAGGCTCTGAAAAATATGCCGGAAACGATAGATATTATGGCTGCCGGAACGGCAATGAGATTTCTCACAGCTTATCTTTCAGTCACAGAGGGAGTACATGTTATTACCGGAACTGAAAGAATGAGACAACGCCCGATAAAAATTCTTGTGGATGCTCTTAGGAGTATCGGTGCAGATATAGAATACACTGAGAATGAAGGTTTTCCTCCTCTGAGAATAAAAGGAAGAGAACTTGAAGGAGAAGAAATCAAACTTCCTGGAAATGTGAGTTCACAATATATCTCGGCTCTAATGATGATAGGTCCTGTCCTCAAAAACGGTTTTAGACTGAGGCTTACAGGTGATATAATTTCACGCCCGTATATCAATCTTACAATAGAAATTATGAAAGAGTTCGGTGGAAAAGCCGAATGGACAGGCGATAATCTCATAACAATATATTCCCAACCTTATAAAGCTATCCCCTATTATGTGGAAAGCGACTGGAGTGCAGCGTCTTACTGGTATGAGATGGCGGCTCTCTCGGACGAAGCGTGTATAGAACTTCCGGGACTTTTTGAAAAGAGTTTCCAAGGAGATTCTAAAGTGGCCGAACTGTTTGAACAGCTTGGTGTAAGCACAGAATATGGCGACAAGTATGTCACACTCAGGAAAAGCGGAAAGCATACAGAGATGATGGAGTATGATTTTGTGAACCAGCCTGACTTGGCACAGACTTTTGTTGTAACCTGCTGCATGATGGGAATTCCGTTCCGCTTCAGTGGTTTGCAGAGCCTTAAGATAAAGGAAACAGACCGTATGGCGGCTCTGATAACAGAAATGAGAAAATTAGGTTACACTATATCGGAAAGCAATGATTCGGTATTGTTATGGAACGGTGAAAGATGTGAAAGTGAAACAACCCCTGCTATTGACACATATGAGGACCACAGAATGGCTATGGCGTTTGCCCCTGCTGCACTGAAACTCAAGAACATAAGAATAAATAATCCGCAAGTGGTTTCCAAATCTTATCCGGGATTCTGGAATGACTTGAAAAAGGCCGGTTTCATCATTACGGAGGAATAATATTATGTGGATATTGATAATTGCACTTATAGGAGTAACGCTGTTCGGACTTATAGCCGGATATTTCTATAACCGGAACATCCAGAAGAAAATAGAAAAAGGTGAAATAGCCGAAGAACCGGAAGTGGTGGAAGTGGACAGCGAATGCTGCGGACAGCACGAAACATGCGAGAAAGACAGTCTTCTTGCCGCAGTGAGCAAAAAAATAGAATATTATGACGATGAGGAGCTGGACAGATTTAAAGGACGTCCATCCGACAGCTACACTGAAGAGGAAGTCGAGGAGTTCAGAGATATCATGTATTCCACTCAGGAAGTGGAAGTGGCAGGATGGTGCAGAAGCCTGCAACTGCGTGGTATAGAACTGCCCGATGAACTTAAAGACGAACTGTTCCTTATTGTGAGGGAACGGAGGGTACATTGATTTAATTAAGAATTAAGAATTAATAGTTATTGGTTGTTAGAGTAATGGGTATGCTACTAACAACTAAAATCTAAAAACTCAAAATATATGTCCGATTTCATAGAACTGTTCCAATATACATTTTTCCAGAACGCGCTATTGGGAAGTCTTTTTGCAAGCATAGCCTGTGGTATAATAGGCACATACATTGTAACAAGAAGACTTGTTTTCATTAGTGGCGGAATTACGCATGCGTCGTTCGGAGGAATCGGGATAGGACTATACACCGGAATCTCTCCCCTGCTTACCGCTGCGATTTTTTCAGTTTTGTCGGCATTCGGAGTGGAATGGCTGAGCAAGAGAAGCGATATGAGGGAAGATTCGGCCATTGCAGTATTCTGGACATTGGGTATGGCAATAGGAATTATCTTCAGTTTCTTGGCTCCGGGATTTACACCTGAACTGTCTTCTTTCCTGTTCGGGAATATACTCACCATTACGCTCAGTGATATTATCCTGCTCTGCATAATCAGTTTTGCATTGGCAATATTCTTTACAGTATTCCTGAGGCAGATAGTATCAATAGCATTCGACAGGGAATTTGCCCGCTCACAGCATCTGCCGGTAGCACAGTTTGAATATGTACTGATGATGTTTATAGCACTTACCATTGTGGCCTGCCTGAGAATGATTGGCATAGTTCTTGTGATATCACTGCTCACACTGCCACAGATGACAGCAAACCTGTTTACATACAGTTTCAGGAAAATCATACTGCTGTCGGTCGTTATAGGTTACATCAGTTGTCTTGGAGGGCTGCTGCTATCGTATCATCTGCAGGTTCCGTCGGGAGCATCAATCATATTTACTTCTATAGTGATATATGCAATAGCGAAACTGATAAGCTCAATAAAAAGCAAGAACTAAAAACTAATAACTTAAAACTTAAAAAATATAAGTATGGAAATAAAGATTAATTCATTAGATCAAATCCACGAGGTAGCGAAACAGTTCATCGCCGAAATGGGTGACAATACAGTTTTTGCATTTTATGGCAAAATGGGTGCCGGCAAGACTACATTCATAAAGGCTGTATGTGAGGAACTTGGAGTGACAGACGTGATAAACTCTCCTACGTTTGCAATAGTAAACGAATATCGTTCTGAAACTGCCGGAGAACTGATTTATCACTTCGACTTCTACAGAATAAAGAAGATTGAAGAAGTTTACGACATGGGATACGAGGATTATTTCTACAGTGGAGCACTTTGTTTCATAGAATGGCCGGAACTGATAGAAGATTTGCTCCCTGGAAATACAGTTAATGTATATATAGAAGAAGCTGAAGACGGAACACGTTCTGTACACTTCGATGCCGAATAAACATGATTGCACATTATATAATACAGTCGGTTTTCGTACTGGTAGGAATATTGGCTTTACTGGCCTCTGTATTCAACTGGGAATGGTTTTTCAATGCCCAGAACTCACAGTTCATCGTCAAAGCATTAGGAAGGAACAGGTCGAGAGTTTTCTATGCCTTGTTAGGCATTGGGATGATAGCGGCAGGAGTATATTTCTTTCTGTCTGTGCAGGAAACTATGATGATGAAATAAATATATAAAAGCAAAGGCGGCCAAAAAGCCGCCTTTTACTTTTTATGACTATGGTTTATTACTTCAACGGAGTATTTTCCAAAGTTGCAATAAGGAAATCATAGAATTTCTGAACTGAAGGTATGTTGCAACGTTCTTCCGGAGTATGAGGACACTGCAGTGTCGGACCGAATGAAATCATGTCCAATCCCGGCATTACAGCACCGATAATACCGCATTCAAGACCTGCATGGATAACCTTCACCTCCGGTTCTTCGCCAAACTGTGCCTTATAAGATGCTTTCATGGCATGAAGTATAGGAGAATTTACGTTTGGTTCCCATCCTGAATAGCCTCCTGAACGGACTACGTGCATACCGGCCATTGAGAAACAGCTTTCTATTGATGTATTGCGATAATCCTTCATTGACTCGCGTGAACTGCGTGTAAGAACTTTTACAGCTGCTTTTCCACCGCCAATCTCTACAATCGCAAGGTTAGACGATGTTTCCACTGTATCAGGGATAGTAGGAATAAAACGTTCCACACCGTTAGGACAAGCAAAGATTGCATCCACAAGATTATCTCTGATTTCTTCAGGTACCATTGTCTTAGGAAGTTCCACACGTTCGGCAGTAAATGTGATACCTTCTTCTATAGTGGCAAACTCGTCACGCCATACCTGCTCGCACTCGCCTACGAAAGCAAGTACATCTTCTACTTCTGTTTCAGGTACTGTTATTACCACTTCACATTCGCGCGGAATGGCATTTCGCATGTTTCCGCCTTCCCATGACACCAGGCAAGCCTCATCGTAAGTGATAACCTGATTCAGGAAGCGTGCCATAAGCTTATTGGCATTGGCATGTCCCCATCCTATCTGTATTCCGGAATGACCGCCTCGCAGGCCTTTCAGACTTACCTTCAATGCTACGTCTTCAGGGTCTGTTTCTTCTTCCTTATATTCCAATGTAGCTGTAAGGTCTTCACCTCCGGCACAACCGATATAAAGCTCTCCTTCTTCTTCAGAGTCAAGATTCAGCAATATGTCACCTTCGATAGTGCCGGGTTTCAATCCGAATGCACCGTACATACCGGTTTCCTCGTCGGCTGTGACAAGAGCTACCAACGGACCATGTTTCAAAGTCTTATCTTCCATGATGGCCATGATTGCAGCAACTCCCATACCGTTGTCCGAGCCTAAAGTAGTACCTTTGGCCTTAACCCATTCACCGTCGATGTATGTGCTGATAGGGTCTTTTTCGAAATCGTGTTCTGTTTCTTTATTTTTTTGAGGCACCATGTCCATATGTGCCTGAAGGATTACAGTCTTGCGGTTTTCCATACCAGGAGTGGCAGGCTTGCGATAGATAATATTTCCTGCTTCATCCTTAAACGTTTCAACACCGACACTCTTTCCGAATTCAAGCAAGAAAGACTGAATTTTCTCCAGATGTCCGGATGGATGAGGAATCTGTGTTATGGAATGAAAATGTTTCCACACATTCTGTGGAGCTAATGAAAGAATTTCGCTCATAGGTTTTGTTTTTTAATTATGAGTTTTGGGTTTATATTGTTTGTTGGCAAGCGGCAAAGCCACTAATCCGTATATGCCTAACAAAATTAGTAAAAAAGTTTGAATACCATGCACTAAAAGTGCAAATATTCCTGCATCGTCCTTACTTACCCCATACATCATCATCATGGTTATGACAGCAAAATGCCATGGACCGGCACCATTAGGGGTAGGTACAATAACGGCTATACTTCCAACTACAAACATCACAAGACCGGGCATAAGACCCAAATCTGCAGAGAAATCGAAGCTGTAGAAAGTGACATAGAACTGCAGGAAATAGCATATCCAAATACCTACAGTATATAGGATAAACAACGGTAAATTGCTCACATGACGTATGGAAAGACATCCCTGCCATATCTCAGATATTATTCCTTTCACCTTAGTGAATATGGAAAAACGTCTGATAAGCAAATATGCGAATATTATCAAAGCCAATATGCAGGCAATGGTGATGTAGAAATTGGTAGAGGCAAAAAGGTGAACGAAGAAGGCAGTGTCCGTACCTGTCTCCTTTATAAATTTAGCAAAAACTCCGGACTGCAACAAAAGAGTGGTAAAAGTTATTATGAGAACACAGACCGAATCGATGATACGTTCTGTAATGACTGTTCCGAGAGATTTGGAAAAAGACACTCCTTCATACTTTGCAAGAATGCCGCAACGTGACACCTCTCCTACTCTGGGAATAACAAGATTGGCTGCATAGGATACGAATATGGCATAAACACTGTTTCTCGCCTTAGGATATTCACCCAACGGAGCCAATGACAGGTTCCACCGCCAGCCGCGAAACAAATGGCCGAATACTCCGAACACCAACGAAAAAAGCATCCACCAATAATTGAAGCCCTCTTCCATCACTGAGAGCATTCTCTTGAAATCAAATCCCTTGTACGTCCAGACAAGGATGGCAGCACCGAGAAGAAGGGGCAAAACAAACTGCCATAATTTATTTAATAGTTTTTTTTGATTCACTTCGTACCAAAATCTGAAATTATTTAGATATTATTATGTAACTTTGCACAATGCAAATATACAATGCTTAACTGAATTAATACCACAATATTACAAAGAAATATCAGAATACGGAATGAAATTAGTTAAACCAAAGAAATTTCTGGGACAACATTTCCTGAAAGACCTGCAAGTGGCTAAAGATATAGCCGACACAATAGATACATGTCCTGATATACCTGTGCTGGAAGTCGGTCCGGGTATGGGAGTCCTGACACAGTACCTTATCCCTAAAAACAGGCCTCTGAAAGTTGTCGAACTGGATTTTGAGTCAGTAGCTTACCTAAAAGAGAATTTCGCTGAATTAGGTGAGAATATCATAGAGAAGGATTTCCTCAAAATGGACCTCAACAGCCTGTTTGACGGCAAGCCTTTCGTCCTGACGGGTAACTATCCGTACAATATTTCAAGCCAGATATTCTTCAAGATGCTTGACAACAAGGAAATCATACCTTGCTGCACAGGCATGATTCAGAAGGAAGTGGCCGAACGTATTGCCGCCAAGCCCGGAAACAAGACTTACGGAATACTGAGTGTGATGATTCAGGCATGGTATAATGTGGAATATCTGTTCACAGTGCATGAACATGTGTTCAATCCTCCTCCTAAGGTAAAAAGTGCAGTCATTAGAATGACAAGAAACGAAACTCAGGAGTTGGGATGCAATGAAAAGCTTTTCAAACAGATAGTAAAAACTACATTCAACCAAAGACGAAAGACTTTGAGAAATTCCATCTCACCAATCTTAGACAAGGCAAACCCGCTCAGTGCAGACCCGATATTCAACAAAAGGCCGGAACAGCTGTCTGTAGAAGATTTTATCGAACTGACAAACAGAGTGGAAAAGGCTTTGGCTCAGCCGGATTTACTAAACCAAGTGGAATAAGAGACTTTTATTCATCATAAACCTCTAAAAGTTAATCAGGATGAACAGCGAAGAAATCAAAAAAATCACGGAACTAATAGAGAATAAGGAACCTGACAAGGTAAAGGAACTCCTTAATGATTTACATCCTGCCGATATAGCAGAACTCTGCAACGAACTGAATGCAGAGAATGCCAGATTCGTCTATCTGCTTCTTGACAATGAAACAGCAGCCGACGTACTCGTGGAAATGGACGAGGACGCACGTAAAGAATTTCTTGACATTCTGCCATCGGAAACAATCGCTAAACGCTTTGTAGACTACATGGACTCGGATGACGCCGTGGATATCATCCGAGAAATGGACGAGGACAAACAGGAAGAAGTCCTGTCGCACATTGAAGACATCGAACAGGCCGGTGACATCGTAGACCTTCTGAAATATGATGAAGATACCGCAGGCGGTCTGATGGGTACGGAAATGGTGATAGTGAAAGAGAACTGGAGTATGCCCGAATGTCTGAGGGAAATGCGTATTCAGGCTGAAGAAATGGACGAAATCTACTATGTGTATGTAGTAGACGACGACGAACGTCTGAGAGGTGTGTTCCCACTCAAAAAGATGATAACCAGCCCATCCGTGTCAAAAGTCAAACACGTGATGAAGAAAGACCCTGTATCGGTACATGTGGACACACCGATAGAAGAGGTGGTACAGATAATCGAAAAGTATGACCTTGTGGCTGTGCCTGTAGTAGACAGTATAGGACGACTGGTAGGACGAATCACCGTAGACGACGTTATGGACGAAGTACGTGAACAGGCCGAAAGGGATTACCAGTTGGCATCCGGTCTCTCGCAGGACGTAGAATCAGACGATAACGTATTCAGACAGACTACGGCACGTCTGCCATGGCTTATCATAGGTATGCTCGGAGGAATAGGCAACTCAATGATTTTGGGAAACTTCGACAGTACTTTTGCTGCACATCCGGAAATGGCCTTGTACATTCCGCTGATTGGTGGTACAGGAGGAAATGTCGGTACACAGTCATCGGCACTTGTAGTACAGGGACTTGCCAACAGTTCGCTTGACTCTGCAAATACACTGAAGCAGGTAGCAAAGGAAGCTGTTGTGGCACTGATTAATGCATCCATAATCTCACTGCTGGTATATGTATATAACTTTATACGCTTCGGCGCAACTGCAACAGTAAGTTATTCTGTATCTATCAGTCTTTTTGCAGTTGTCATGTTTGCATCTATTTTCGGAACATTAGTCCCTATGACACTGGAAAAACTGAAGATAGATCCGGCTATAGCTACCGGTCCGTTCATATCAATTACAAACGACATTATAGGCATGATGCTATATATGGGAATAACCGTTTTATTGTCATAAGAAAGTTATTCATATTTATTGTAACAGCTGTAAAAGTGTAGTATTTTTCTGCCGAAAATAAAAATACTGTACACAAAATTATGATTTTTAAATATTATTTCTTTAATTTGTAATTATAACATTCTAAAAAAAGAAACATTCATAAATATCTACATACGCATGGAAGTTAATGAAACAAACCGCCCGCTAACCGAAGATCAGACAAATGTATCTGAAACTTTGGTTCCTACTGTTGAAGAAACAACAGATAACGTAAAGTATGAACCTAAGCAGACTAAGGAGGAAGTAATACTACGTTTAAAAGAAATAAACAAAAACGCATGTGAAGCAGACAAACAGGAAATTGACCTGCTGAAACAAACGTTTTACAAACTACATAAGGCTGAACAGGAAGCTAACAAAAAGGCCTTTATCGAATCGGGCGGAGACGCCGGTTCCTTTACTCCAAGTCCAGACCCAATGGAAGCAGAAATGAAATCCGTGTTGTCTGAAATAAAGGAAAAAAGAAATTCCATGATAGCTGCATTAGAGAAAGAAAAAGAAGAAAATCTCCAGAAGAAAATGGACATTCTGGAGAAGATGAAGAATCTTACAGATTTATCAGAAGATGCAGGAAAGAACTACAATGAATTCAAGGCTCTGCAACAGGAATGGAATGAGATAAAGTTGATTCCTGCAAACAAAATAAATGAAATATGGAAGACTTATCAGTTGTATACTGAGAAATTCTATGATATGCTGAAACTCAACAATGAGTTCAGAGAATATGACTTCAAAAAGAACCTTGAACTGAAGACACGTATCTGCGAAGCTGCAGAAAAGTTGGCAGAAGAACCTGACGTGATTTCAGCTTTCCACCAACTACAAAAGTTACATCAGGAATTCCGCGAAATAGGCCCTGTAGCAAAAGAAATGCGCGAAAACATCTGGGCAAGATTTAAAGCTGCATCGACTGCCGTAAACAAAAGACACCAACAGCATTTTGAGGACTTGAAAGAGCAGGAACAGAACAATCTTGACCAGAAAACTGTGATTTGCGAAATAGCAGAAGCTATGGAATACGACAAATTCACAACATTCACCGACTGGGAAGACAAGACTCAGGAAATACTCGCTCTTCAGGCTAAATGGAAAACCATCGGTTATGCACCGCAAAAAATGAATCTGAAGATTTTCGAAAGATTCCGTGCTGCATGTGATGAGTTTTTCAAGCGTAAAGCAGAGTTCTTCAAGAACGTGAAAGAAAACATGTCGCTGAATCTTGAAAAGAAGAAAGAGCTGTGCGAAAAGGCCGAGGCACTGAAAGACAGTACAAACTGGAAGGAAACAGCAGACATCCTGACAAAACTCCAGAAGGAATGGAAGACAATAGGTCCTGTACAGAAAAAGTACTCGGATGCTGTATGGAAACGCTTTATAGGAGCGTGTGATTACTTCTTCGAACAGAAAGCCAAGGCAACATCTTCTCAGCGTTCGGAAGAACTTGAGAATTTAAGTAAGAAAGAGGCTGTTCTGAAACAGATAGAGGAACTTGAAAAAACTGAAGTTTACGATGAAACTGTAGGAGACAAAATCAAATCACTGATATCGGAATGGAACAGTATCGGTTTTGTTCCTTTCAAGGATAAAGACAGACTGTACAAAGAGTTCCGCACTTTAGTAGACAAGATATTCGACAAGGCAAACCTTTCTGCAGCTGAGAAGAAGCTCAATACTTATAAATCGGGACTGAGCAAAGAAACAAATCTGTATAAGGAAAGGGAAAAGTTGGTCAGAATATACGAAAGAATCAAAAACGAAATCAAGACCTACGAAAATAACCTTGGTTTCTTAAGTTCGTCTTCGAAAAAAGGTAATTCTCTGGTAAATGAAATATCAAGAAAAATTGAAAAACTGAAAAACGACCTTGAACTGACTCAGAAGAAGATTGAAGCTATAGATGAAACGATGAAGGAATAATCTGAATATACATTATAATCGAGTAGGAGGAAAACGAAGTAGTTTTCTTCCTACTTTCGTTTTCC
>NZ_DXVR01000067.1:0-16108 GCF_019417265.1 Bacteroides sp. | reverse complement strand
CCCTTATAGAATTTAGAACTGCCTGGTATAGCCGTAATGGCAGCAGCCACATTACCGGCCGTACAACTTTCCGCAGTTGCAAGCGAGAATTCCTCTCTCCAGAAAATCTCACTTATATCTCTACTTAACATTTTACTCTCTACTGACATAATATACCTATATTTTATATTGTTCTACTTTATCGTCACTCTTGAATATGCAGGTTTGTCTATCGAACAGAAATCCTTGTCGAGGAACTTGTAATATCCTGTTATCGCTATCATGGCCGCATTGTCGGTTGTATATCCGAACTTCGGAATATAAATATTCCATCCATACTTAGCCGCATGTTCTCTGAAGGCATTTCTCAGACCATTGTTTGCAGACACACCTCCGGCAACAGCCACTTCATTAATGCCAGTATCCTTTACAGCCTTACGCAACTTATCCATCAGAATATCCACTATTGTTTTTTCAAGCGATGCAGCCAAGTCTTCCTTATGATGCTCAATGAAATCCGGATCATCCTTAAGCCATTCCCTGAGAGAATACAGGAAAGAGGTTTTCAGCCCGCTGAAACTATAGTCATATCCCGGGATATGCGGTTTACTGAAAGTATAAGCCGATGCATTACCTTGTCTTGCCAATTTGTCAATTATCGGGCCACCAGGATACCCCAACCCCATAACCTTAGAACATTTGTCTATTGCTTCACCTGCAGCATCATCAATAGTCTGTCCTAACACTTCCATATCATTATAGGCATTCACACGGATTATCTGCGAATTACCTCCTGAAACCAGCAGACACAAGAAAGGATATTTCGGTTGGTTATTATCCTCACCTGACTCTTTAATAAAATGTGCAAGCACATGTCCCTGCAAATGATTCACCTCCACCATTGGAATATCAAGCGACCTCGCAAGTCCTTTCGCAAAAGAAACTCCTACGAGCAGCGAGCCCATAAGTCCCGGTCCGCGTGTAAAAGCTACTGCGTTCAGTTCTTCCTTCTGCACACCTGCCCTTTTCAGAGCCTCATGCACTACTGGCACAATATTCTGCTGGTGAGCTCTCGATGCCAACTCCGGAACCACACCGCCATAAGCTTCATGCACTGCCTGGCTGGCAATTACACTTGACAGCAACACGCCATCGCGTATTACGGCAGCCGAAGTATCATCGCACGACGACTCTATACCTAATATAACGACATTATCCATTGTAATCTATAATATTAAAGTTTGAAATCAATAAGTAAGTATCTCCAATCCGTTCTCGGTCATAAGGAAAGTGTGCTCCCACTGTGCAGATGGAAGCTCATCCTCTGTAACAACAGTCCAGTCATCCTCCTCATCTACAAAAACTCTGTATGTTCCCATGTTAATCATCGGTTCGATAGTGAACACCATTCCCGGAACGAGCAACATACCGGTACCTTTTCTTCCGAAATGCTCCACGTCTGGCTCTTCATGAAATTCCAGTCCCACACCGTGTCCGCACAAATCTCTTACTACGGAGAAACCGTTCTTCTTGGCATGCTTCTCTATAGCATTGCCTATATCGCCCACAAATCCGAAAGGAGTTGCAGCCTTCATTCCAATCTCCAGACACTCCTTAGCCACGTTTACCAACTTTTCTTTCTCCGGCGATGTCTTTCCTATTATAAACATACGCGAAGCATCAGAATAATATCCATCCAAGACAGTAGATACATCCACATTGATGATATCGCCCTCTTCAAGGATTTCATCTTCCGACGGAATGCCATGGCATACTACCTCATTAATAGATGTACAAACGCTTTTCGGGAATCCTTCGTAATTCAAAGGAGCAGGAATAGCCCCGTGCGAAACAGTAAAGTCATACACCATCTTGTCAATTTCGGCAGTACTCATACCGGCTTTAATCTCGCTTGCCACTAAGTCAAGTACAGCTGTATTAATCAGTCCGCTACGGCGTATTCCCTCTATCTGTTCAGGAGTTTTAATAAGTTTTCTTGAAGGAACTAGATGTCCCTTATTCTGAAAGTAAAGAACTTTTTTGTCAAGTTCAGTCAGTTCAGCACCTTTAGGCACTTTCCAGTTTATTTTGTTTCTTATCATAAAATCAATATTGAAATACTATGCAAAGGTAGTAAAAATCGAAATAGACAGGAAACCATTATGTAATAGTTTTGCCTTGCACTGTTAAAAATGCTAAATACAAAAATCTTACCAAAATAAAAGAAGTATAAACCTTTTTATTCTAACCCAATAAGTCTATATTTGTAATCAGAGGTTATAACCTTATTCTAATAACAATTTAAAACATATCAAAATGGGCAAGTATCAAATCGGCACAAATGCCGGAATTGTCTGGAACAAACTGAAAGACAATGTACATTGGGATTACAAACAGCTGAAGGCAGCAACAGGTTTAACTGACAGAGATTTGAATGCTGCAATAGGCTGGCTGGCCAGAGAAGACAAGATTGATTTTGACATCAGCGATCAGCACGACACACTCTTTCTGAACGTTAATGTTTACATTGGATGATATACAGTCACAAGTTTAATTCCATGCCTCGTACAAAACGTGAAGTTTCGTACGAGGCTTTTTTATTTTAACATCAAAATTAGTACCTTTGCAACAGAATAAACAAACAGTAATTTATGAAATACAAAATCATCGTTTTAGACCTTGACGGTACACTCACAAACAGCAAAAAAGAAATAACCCCTCACACACTCGAAGTACTTATCCGTGCACAGGAACAAGGTATTAAGGTAGTCTTGGCATCAGGCCGCCCTACATACGGCATCGTTCCATTGGCAGAAAAGTTACAGTTATCAAAATATGAAGGCTATATACTTGCATACAACGGCGGTGAAATCATAGACTGGAAAACAGGCGAACTGATGTACAAGAACCTGCTCGACCACGATGTTCTTCCATACCTTTATAAATGCGCCAATGACAACAATTTTGCCATAGTGACATACGACGGCGAATATGTCCTCACCGAACATCCTGACGATGAATATGTATTGAAAGAAGCCATCCTCAACGTAATGAGAATCAAGAAAGTTGATAACTTCCTCGAAGCAGTAAAACATCCGATAGCAAAATGCCTTATCGTTGGTGAGCCAACCCGTCTTGCCGAACTTGAAAAAGAAATGTATGAACATCTGAAAGACCGTATGGGTGTGTTCCGTTCCGAACCATACTTCCTCGAGTTAGTGCCTAAAGGCATCGACAAAGCACTGTCACTGGCAGTCCTGCTGAAGGAATTGGGTATGACCAAAGACGAAATGATAGCCATAGGCGACGGCTTCAACGACCTTTCAATGATTAAATTTGCAGGAATGGGAGTCGCTATGGGCAATGCACAGCAGATAGTAAAAGACAATGCCGACTTTATCACACTGACCAACGAAGAAGACGGAGCGGCATATGCTATAGAGAAATTTATGAACGAAGAATAATCTTTCCGTCATCATTACCGTACAAAAAGAGCGCAACACAAAATGACAATATTTCGCGTTGCGCTCTTTCATTATATCTGACCTTATTTCAGAGCATCAATATTCTGCTGATTAAGAAGAGTCTTGCCTTCTGCAGTATAAAGATACTTGATTCTATCCTCGTAAGCCTTTTCTATCCTTCCTCGAACCATTTTCATCGTACTGTTTATCATCTTGTTCTGTTCCGTAAACGGTTCTGCAAGTACGGCAAAGCAGCTTGGCAACCATCTTTCAGGGAACATACCCTCATACTCTCCGCCACGTTTAAACTTGTTCAGTTCCGATTCCAGTTTCTGAAGTGCCGCCTTTCTGCCCTCTTCCGTATCCAAAGACAAACCACCTTCCTTCAGTTTGCGTGAAAGCTGTTCTCTGTTTGGAACGACAAGAGCCACTGTATAAGCCGACTGGTTATTATAGAGCATCACCTGGTCGATATAACATGATTTTTCCACCAAAGCCTCTTCTATACCTTCCGGACTATATTTCTCGCCATCGCTCGATATAAGCAGACTCTTGAATCTACCTTTCACATATAGCAGTCCCTCGTGAGACATATACCCCAAATCACCTGTATAAAGACGGCCGTTCTTAACTGTCTCAGCTGTAGATTCCGGATTCTTCCAATATCCTGCCATCACATTCTCGCCTTTTACAACTATCTCACCCATTTCTCCCACTGGAAGTTCTTTACCGTCTGCATCACAGATAGTTATCTCAATAGGCTTAACCAATTTTCCGCTTGAGCCGAAGCGATAGAGGTCCGGACCGTTTGACGAAATAACAGGAGTAGCTTCAGATAGCCCGTAACCCTGATACATCGGAATACCGATACCAACATAAAACTTCTGAAGATCCTTATCCAGCAATGCGCCTCCACCGATAAAGAAACGCAGTTCTCCACCAAAGCTCTGACGTACCTTCGAGAAAATAACCTTGTCAAAAAGAGCCACTAACGGACGCAACAGATGTTTCCATCCCTTAGAATCAAGATTACTGTCGCCGAAATACATCTGACGTACGGCAAGCCCAATTTTGAAAAGCCTGAGCGTAGTCTTACCCTTTGCACGAATAGCCTGTTCTATATTCTTCTTGAATGTTTTAGCCAGAGCCGGAACACTCAGAATAAAATGCGGACGCACCTCACGTATGTTCACCGGAATGTTCTTCAATGTTTCCAGAGGAGTTCGTCCCACCTGCACTGTAGCGACTGTAGCACCTCGCGACATCATGATATAGAATCCCACCACATGAGCGAAACAGTGGTCAAGCGGCAGAATGATAAGCGTACGCCAGGCTTCGTCAATATTGACCAAAGTCAGAGCCTGTTCTACATTAGCAGTATAGTTCCTGTGAGTCAGCACAACACCCTTTGGGTCAGCTGTAGTACCGCTGGTATATGTTATAGTGGCATAATCATCATTGTTTATCGAATTGGCTACAGAAAGGAACTCATCCATAGGAGTTTTCTTCAGGAATTCATCCCCCATTGCCATTACATCCTCTACATATATCTCTCCTTCTGCATATTCCTTCTGCTTGTCGAATATTATGATTTTCTTAACGAGAGGGAACTGAGCCTTTATCTGACGCAGTTTGGGCGACTGATTTCCTGACACCATTATATATTTCACGTCGCCATGCACAAGGCGGAACAGCAAATCATTACTCTCTTCTAATTTTACAGACAGAGGCACATTGACAGCCCCGGCATAAAACATAGCCAGTTCACCGATAATCCACAGATTGCGTCCTTCACTCAGTAAAGCCATTGTATCCCCTTTCTTTACCCCTAATGCCTGCAATCCGGCCCCAAGACGATACACCTCATTTTTAACCTGAGCATATGTAGTAGAAGCAAATTCCTTACCCTTTTTCTCGAGAAGGAATGTATTGTTCGGGTATTTCTTTACGGAATCCTCAAACAAATCTACCAATGTTTTCTTCATTATATATCTAATTTATCAGTTCTTATTCCCCGCAAATATATCCATCTCACCATTATATATAGGGCTCTCAATACCTAAGAAAGACAATACACTATGGAATACATGATACTGTCCCACTTCGCGGCTTGCATCAACCTTCATATTCCTGTCCGAAGTCCACACTATAAAAGGAATTTCCACCTGTTCCTTAGGAGCCACGGCCATAGGAACACCATGCATATACAGATTTCCCTCTCCCAAAGACTCTCCATGGTCGGATACAAACATCACGCATCCGCGCCTTTCCGGTATCTCGCGCAGTATCTCTATCACCGAATGCACCAGATAGTCTGTATAAACAATAGTATTGTCATAAGCATTCATCAGCTCCTGCTTGTCGGCCTTCGCCATTTCTACAGTGGTACATACCGGAGTAAAAACCTCAAACTTTGCAGGATATTTCTTGTTGTATGTCGGACCGTGACTTGTACTGGTATGCAGCACCACAAACATCTTGTTTTTTGTACACGAAAGGATATCCTCTTTCAGTCCGGCCAAAAGAATACCGTCATATTTCTCATCAGCCTCAGGGTACTTCTTCTTGATATCCTTTGCCTTATAGTACTTGTCGATATGTACCGGAGGCTCACCCCAGTTGGCAGTACGCCACACCACATCTACACCATTACGGAAAAGATAATTGGGAAGTATCTCATAAAGCTTATTAGTCTTTTGATAATCCAAAATAGCCTTTACCCCGGCTGTAGTGTAAGTAGCAGCAGCATTAGCCACCAATGCAGTCACACTGTCCTTCTCCAAGAAAGGATTCGTAGGTCTGCCGTATCCGTAAAGCGAGAAATTCTCCCTTCTGGCAGACTCTCCTATTATCAGCACACATACATCCTTACTGTCAGTTACTATCTTTGCATCAGGCAGAGGAATAGCCTTACGGTTTCTCTTCTTCTCTGCATTATAAAAGCGTATCGAATTAACCGTATATGACCAAGGCATCAGAAGACTGCCCAGCTGAGTAGCATGACGGTCTATCCAAGGCCAGTTCTGGATATTCACAAGTGCTATAACAAGAACAATACCAAGCGACGAACCGATATGAGCAAAGAAGCGTTTCGACTTGCCGTAATCTACCTTCCTTTTAAACAGGTAAATACACGGCAGAACGCCCAACAGAAGTATATACAGGATTGACAGCCATGAGAAAAATCCCGAAGCCTCAGAATATTGCGTATTGAACACATTACCCATCATCTTGTCAGTGACTAGCACCTGATAAGTATTTATAAAATAAAGGCACAGTGCATTTCCTAAAAAAAGAAAACCGAGAATACCCTTGCCCACCACACGTCCGAGAAACAATACGAGATAGTAGAAGAAATAATTCAGGCCAAGCATTATGAATACCAGCCCGACTGTAATAAGCACACCGTTAAAATCAGCCTTTATATTCTCAACCACATGACTGAAAAACGGCCAGTGGTACGCAATAAGCGTAAAAACACTCAATTCTCCTGCCGCACGTGCAAGAGATACTCTTTCTTTCAAAAAAAATCTCATTTAAAATACACTTTATAAAACAATACTATTACCCCGGTGCACAAAGCCAAAACAGCAAGATTGAAAAGTACCGTGAGAGGTATATTTACAGTATTCGATGGTTCCCTGTACGGAGAATCCGAAACAGAAGCATCATATCTTGCAAACGGATTAGAATAAATAACCTCCCCTTCCGGGAAATAAGCAGTAATTCTCACATACGAGTCTTCCGGTTTCATGTCATATTCTGCCTCATACGCATCCTTGGCCAGCGCAAGAGTTGTGTGATTCTGTCCGATGAACTTAATGCTGTCAGCTTTCTGCGAGAGAGAGATAAACACAGTTGTGCTGTCCATACCTATCTTATTTACAGAAGGCAGGTTCCTGTTCTTAGCATATTTCACCTCCCAGTCGCCATGACCATAATCAGGAACACGCATAGCATAATATTCACCACTGAGCAACGTCTTCTTAATATCATCATATCTTGCCGAAGGACAATACAGGAAATTACATCTCACAGCCATCTTTCCCGACCTGTCCGGATAATGCAAGTCATCGTTTGCCAGTCCGAAACTGTATCTTCCTGCACTCAAAGCCCAGTCCCAATACTCGTTTTCCTTGCTTTTGCCACTGTCCAATTCCATCAGCCTGTAGCCTTCCAGTCTTCTCATCTGATATTCAGACGTACCGCCCGTTCTGAGCGGATGATTCATCTGGATGAAATCAGACTCCTTTGCGAGCAAATCCAACTGAAACTGTTTCTGGAATACGAACAACGGCAACAGATTGTCAAAACGGTTCACACTCTCGCATCCGAACACCAATTTGTGATACTTGAAGATGTTTATACCATGTTCATATACATTCACCTGCAATGCCGTATCATACGGATGGACAGTCAGCTCGTTATGATTTGAGAAAGTGACGATGTCATATCCGAACTTCCTGTACGCACTGTCAGTCTGGTCAGGCCGGTATTCACACTCGTTGAATATACCCTTCACACGTGTATGAGTATGAAAGTTCGCTCTCTTCCACGGAATGGAATCCACACCTTCGAGCGACGCATACGGATTGAATATATCCGGTCCGCTGAAAGGCCTTGCCTCGCTGAAATTATATACCGGACTGACGCTTGTTGCAACAATGGCAAACAGAGCGATGAAAAACACTATACCTAAAAACTTCAGCAGTACTACACCTGCTTTCCGAAAAAAACTTTTCATAATATTCCAATTTTATTTTGAGTTGTCAATGTCCTGCAAATATACATTTTTCTTTTCCATAATGCAACCGTTAGCCCACAATAGAATATCCGGCCTGCTCCAGGGCACCCCTTATAAGCGCAATATGCTCGGCATTACGTGTCTCCATAACAAGACGCAGGAAGCATGCGGTGACATTACTTGTATTGTTGTTTCTCTCATGAAGCACGGAAATGATATTTCCACCAAGATTGGCGATAATCTCCGCTACCCCCTTCAGCTCTCCCGGTTTGTCGTGCAAGTCGAGTGTCACAGTATAAGTACGTCCAGACATATCCAGACCTCTATTGATTACACGGCTCAGTATAGTAACATCAATATTTCCGCCCGACACCACACAGATGGTTTTCTTTCCGGCCACAGGCACCTTATTAAACATTGCAGCCGCTACAGCCACAGCTCCTGCCCCTTCGGCAATAAGCTTCTGCTGTTCCATCAATGCAAGAATAGCCGCACAAATCTCATCCTCGGTCACAGTCACTATACCGTCAACATACTTGCTGCAAATCTCGAAAGTATGTTCTCCCGGTTCCTTCACCGCTATACCGTCAGCCACAGTCGAAACAGAAGGCAGACACTCACGATGTGCCTTTTCTATAGAACGAAGCATACTTGCCGCCCCCTGAGCCTGAACGCCGTAAACCTTTACGTCCGGTTTCAAAGATTTCAAAGCATACGCCACACCGGAAATAAGACCGCCACCACCAATAGGAACGATAACAGCCTCCACATCAGGCAACTGGTTCAGCAGTTCCAGACCTATAGTACCCTGCCCTGCTATCACACATTCATCGTCAAACGGATGAATAAACGTATATCCCTTCTCCTCCTTCAGTTCAAGAGCCTTCTGATAAGCGTCATCATACACTCCCGGCACAAGGCAAACCTTCGCACCATATCTTTTCGTAGCCTCAACCTTTGATATAGGAGCTCCCGCAGGCAGACAAATCAGCGAGTCAATACCATTCTTCGTAGCACCCAGAGCAACCCCCTGAGCATGGTTCCCAGCCGAACAGGCTATCACACCCTTCTTCTTTTCTTCTTCAGTCAGACAAGCTATTTTATAGCAAGCACCTCTCAGCTTGAAAGAACCCGTGTATTGCAGATTTTCCGGTTTAAGATATATCTGACTCTCCGGATTTATCTGAGGCGCATATATAAGGTCAGTTCTTCTTATTATATTCTTTAGGGCAAACGAAGCCCTGTAAATGTTGTCTAATGTTATCATAAAAACAAATTTTTAAGTCTTTTGTCTAGTTTATTATTTTTTACCTGTCACTTTATCATTGCGAGCGCAAAAATACTTCTTTTTATTGTAAGCAATAAATCTGTAGGACTGAATATATCATTTTTATACCGAAAAAACGTTCAGACAATTATATCTTCATTCAACTTTATTCTCCGTTATCTAAAAAACGTTTTAAATCATAATACATTGAACGTGTTTTATCTTTTTCATCTTTTATAGACAAAAAGTCAAAACCAGTTTTACCTTTAGACAAATCCTCCAGCAGATAAGTAACAGCCATTAAATCAGTCAGATATTTCTGGGCATCTTCAAATAAAAAGCCGTTTAAGTCATCGTCTTTACACTTAAACGGCATTATCTCGCTATCCGCTTTCAACGGTATAAAATAATAATCTTCAAGGGCCATGATTATATCAGAATGTAAATGCAGCTATGGCCTTGAACTTTTCATAAACTTTCTTTGCAGCCTCTTTTCCTCTTTGGCCTCTGGTTTCAAGTGAGCCATTTTCTCCGCAAAGCGTTTAGCATCCTTACCGGTAAGTACCGGAGTTTCTTTAATAGGTCGAGCCATAATCTTTATTTTTTAACTAATTGCAAAGGTACGGATTATCTTCATAAAAATCAAATTATGAAATACATTTCTTATATAATTAGGTTGCTATCAGTTTTTTTTGCGATATCCTTATGTAAAAGTCGGTTATTGCGAAATACTCAATTATTTGCATATGTCGTAAATATTTTGAAAATATTGTTCCTTTTTCTGAAATTATTTTCGTACTTTTGCAAGTGTATTTACTTATTTTATAATAATGTATGGCAAAGAAAGATGTAAACAGATTGAAGATAATGTTGGCAGTAACCAAGCACTCAAACAAGTGGTTGGCAGAAATGTTGGGTAAAGACCAAGCAACCATTTCTAAATGGTGCACAAACACTTGCCAACCAGACTTGGAAACCTTAATACGGATTTCTGATTTGCTGAAAGTGGATGTAAACGATTTGTTAAACAAAGAATGTATCAAAGAATGATGGACGATATATTGAAACAGATAAAGGCTGGCGAGGTGTCGGGGGTGCAGTTCAAGGAGCGCATCCTCGACAAATATGATATTGCTTGCGAGTTAGTGGCGTTCAGTAATTCACATGGTGGGAAATTAGTAGTTGGTATAAAGGATAAAACAGGAGAGATCAATGCCTTGTCGTATTCGGAGGTACAAGAAACTACCAACTTATTGAGTGACATTGCTTCTGAAAAAAATCTGCTTCATCAGTATGAAACTATCATGGATTTCTTCACTCGTAACCTACATAATGTGCAGGTGGGAGATGAATTCAACAGCATGGGTAAGTTGGAAATACCTTACACAAGCTTGGTTGAGTTCACGGTAAACAGTCTTGTACATCGCTCGTTGAACATGAAAGCTCCTGTTCGCATTTTCATTTTCGACAATCGTGTTGAGATTCATAGTCCTGGTGCATTGCCTAACGGACTCACTATTGATGACATAAAGGCTGGAACATCCATGCCTCGCAATATGTTCCTTTTTAACAATGCTATATACTTGCTGCCATACACTGGTGTGGGTAGCGGCATCACTCGTGCTCTTGATGAAGGTGTTAATGTCACGTTTATGAATAATGACAAGGCGCAGGAATTTGTCATCACGGTTTGGAGAGAAGAAAGTAACGAAGTCGAGAAAAAAAGTAACCAAGTCGAGGGGAAAAGTAACCAAGTCGAGGGGAAAAGTAACCAAGTCGGTAACCAAGTCGAACAAAAAAGTAACGAAGTCGAGGAAAAAAGTAACCAAGTCCAAGACTCTGACACTCGACTTAGACACTCTGACACTAAAAAAGTGTCATTGTCTAATAAGCAAAGGGATATAGTCAATTTCTGTTCAGTTCCTCGAACCACCGCAGAGATCATGGAACGCCTTGGTTTATCCAATCAGACAAAGAACCGTGAGCGTTACATCACATCCCTTGTTGCAGCAGGGTATTTGCAGATGACTAATCCGGATAATCCTACAGCAAGTAATCAAAAATACAAGAAAGTAAACAAAAGATAAGAAGCGTATGGATTCATTATTTCTACTTCAGTTTGCATGTTTTATATTCATGCTCATCAATGCCTTCATCGTAGCACTCTCTCATCTGCATGTAAGATGGGAGAACAAGCGGTATGAGCGTTCTCGATGGATGATCGTTGCTGCCCTGATAGGACTGGCGATACAATATGTCATTCAGATGGGTTTCGGCTTCCGTGCAGCTGACGACAGTCTTGGGGCTGTCGTTAACATCCTCGTCTATACGCCCTGTTTTTCGCTTATCTCCATGGGAATCTACAACATAGAAACCACCCGTGCTAACCTCAGAAAGATGATACTGATGTGCAGTGGCATTTATGCTGCCATCATTGTGGTCTTTTGCGTGGGAATCAGTCTTCATCATAGCCTGTATATCAGAGAAGGGCTTTATCTGATGCTGACTCTGTTTTGCGTAAGTGTTTTCTATTGCATATACATGATTATTCAGGAGATGATTAGGCGTAAAAATATGTTGGAGACAATGGCTGCAACAGACTTGTTGCCTTACGTAAGATATTCGCGTGCAAGTGTAGTCATTCTATGGCTCGCAGTTCTCGCTATGCCAGTTGCCATCTTTTCTACTACCTTGTTATATATAGTATGTCCTGCCGTATTGCTTGCCTTGTTGTTCTTCAACCTTACGTTTATTGCTCTCGGCAGCAGTTATATCCCTACCGAAGAACTCTTGGATAAAGAAGTGGAAAACGATGCCTTGGTGGGAACAAAATATAGGTATGGGGGGGGCACTTTCTGCTAAACAGCAGACCTCTGCTGATAGCAGAACAGAATCTTTACAACCACTTTCCGATGAGCGCAGAGATTTCATCCAGAAAAGTCTTGATGCATGGTGTGCGAATTTAGGATATAAGGACAGTACTGTGAATATGCTTACCCTCTCTCGCACACTTTGTATCTCCAAGGATGAGTTATCTGTATTCTTCGACCAGTATCTGAAAACTACATTCAGAATATGGCTTGGTGATATACGTTTCAATAAGGCAAAGAAGATGATGTTGGAATTTCCAGACTATAGTAATGACATTATTTCTGCCGAGTGTGGCTTCTCTGCCCGTACCTATCTGTACCGGATATTCAAGTTAAAGGAAGGTTGTACGCCTACCGAATGGCGAGAAGAACAAGTTGCAAATGCAGCACCAGATGATAAAAACAGGATTAACCATTTTTCAATAAATATCAGAAAAACGCATAATAAAAGGGAATAAATCGTTAAAATGGGTGTCTACTTCCTACGAAGTAGACACCTAAAACATAGGAAGTAGACACTTTGACAGGGGAATGCGCCACCTTTTTTTGATGAAAAACACTATCTTTGTGCCATGAAAGAAATAATAGAAACAATGCCAAGGATTGAATTAGCCCTGATCATCATCGGGGTGTTTGTACTCATATCATGTATTATCTTCGGATATGCCATGATACATGAGTACAGGATGTATCTTGAGAATCATTGGAAGGCTCGCTATAGCTTCTGTGATTTCATCAAGAGGGAGAGATTCTATATCTATCTGTTTCTCGGATTGACTTTTGTTGTCATTCTGGGAATCACAGTATATATAATGGCAATGAGAGAACAGGTGTCGTTCGGTGGATAATGCCGCTGCATAGTGGTAAGATTCGACAGAACGCACAAAAGTATTTATTTTTACAAGAAATTATTAATTCAAAAACAAAAGATATGAAGATGAATTATGTAAAAATGAGATGGCTTGTTCATTCCTCTATGGGGCAGCCGTGTCGTGACTGAAAAAAGAAATAAAGGAGAACCAAAGACGATGAATACGAAAAGAAGATACATCTATCTGAAGATATGTACGCTGCTCATGTTCGTGTGCCTGACAGCCTGCAACCGTGACCCGCACGAGGAAGAGAGGGGTATGGCCGTAACCATCGACAATACCCAATGTCCAGACGTGCCTATCGGGGCAATCAAGCTCTACATCTACGGCACGGGGGGAAACCTCTACGCCACCTACAACTATGCGGACGCACGGGGCATTGCTTCCGTCCTGTATCCCTTAGAAGCCGGACACTACACGGTAGCGGTGGTCATCAATGCGGACGAAGAAGCGGCGGAGACCTCCACCCTCACTGCCCTGCACGAGTGGTTAGAGATAGAGATGAGCCACGAGACCAACCTGCTTTCGGGCATAGCGGAGGTGAATGTGACGGAGGACGGCATCAGCCCTGTCACCGTCTTCCTGCAGCGGGGTGTTTTCACGCTGTCCACGCTCCGTCTGCTGCTCACGCTGCCCGTCCAGAAACTGCCGGATTACACACCAGAGGAGAGCAAGACTCGTGCCGCCGGAAGCGCCAATACAATAAGGTGTGTGGCAGAACTCTGCAAGGCAGGCACGGACATCGTGGTGCTTCACAAAGCCGTGACACCCGTCCCGCAAGCTGACGGCACATATCTCGTGGAGCTTGAATTGGCAGAAGGCTCTTACGACCTGCGTCTGTGGACGGACTATGCCCGCGCTGACAATCCGCTTGCCGACACATTTTATCATACGGAAAGCCTGAAAGCAGTGACCATCGTCACGAAGCCATACACAGCGAACACCGATGCCAAGGATGCGGCGTACTATAACAAAAGTGACATCACGTTGTCGGAAGAGGGCGCAACAATGAATGTGCAACTCCAACGCCCATTGGCAAAGTACCGCCTCATAGCCAAAGACGTAGAAAACTACCGCAAGCTGATGGAAGCGAAGCCAGATATATACCCCCCGTTGAAGAATCTGACGGTAAAGGTTCAGTATGAGGGATATTTCCCCTCTGTATTTAATGTTTCTACAGGAAAACCAAATGATGCCGTAGGTGGTATAAGTTACTCGCAGGTATCACTTCATTATAATGATGTTGACAATGAGGTTTTGTTAGGCGGCGATTGGGTGTTGGTAAATGGAACAGAGTCACTTGTCAATGTTACAGTTACCGTAACCGACAACCTTGGTAATACGTTATGTCGTGCTTCGGGTGTTCAGATAAATTACCGGAATAGCCACCTTACGACAGTGTATGGCAATTTTCTTACGGCTGGCATCAACAAGGGCGGCATCGACATAAATACCGAATGGAGCGGAATATACAATGTGTGGTTTTAAGTAACAACTAAATATACAATTAGAAAATGATTAAAAAAGTTTTTTTGATGCTGGGCATCGCAGCGATGTTGGCATCGTGCAGTCAGAACGAGGAGTTGTTTACCGACAAGGGAAACAACACAGTACAACAGGTGACTTTCACACTCGCAACCGACGAGAAGCCCCAAACACGAGCTACCGTGGATGGCTTGCGTTATGTGGTTGCTGTCTATGATGAGGCTGGTACGACAGAAGTAAAGCAGGAAACAACTTTCGAAAACAACAGTTTTACCATCATGTTGCCTCCGGGTACATACAAGTGTCTTTTTTGGGCAGACTATGGCAGTACGAACTATGACGCAACGGACTTGACAAGTGTGAAAGAATTGAAAAGCACTGAGGCAGACGCCAATGCCGAGGCTTTTTATGCAAACCAATCGGTTAAAGTCAGCAATGGCAATCAGGTAAACGTTACGCTGAATCGTGCTGTAGCCAAAGTAATTTTGAGGGAAACCGATGTGTTGGAGCCTGGAAGCATGACCGTGACTTATAGCCGCCCATCGAGCTTCAATGTGGCAGACGGTACGACAACAGGGACAGAATCTGACACCAAGACACTGTCCATCGAAAACGAAATACATGGGACAACCGATTCTCCTGTGGAAATAGGCAGTTTCTACGTGTTGGCAAGTGCGGATGAGGCAAACCTCGACAATTTCATTACACAGTACAATGAAGAAGAAAAAAAGACGATAAGTAATGTACCCGTACAAGCTAACTATCAGACTTACATCACAGGAAAGTATGGAGCAAAGGTCAACCAGCAATTCCTTATAGATGTCAATACCACCTGGAGTACTTCGGACAAGGAAGGTAAGTTGCTGAATGTTAATGGAGACTACACACTTGTCAACAAAAGCGGCAGTTATGACTGCATAGTTCTCTCTTCTACCGGCACTTCTGCCATCGTAGCCTGCAAGACCAGACAAGCGGGAGCTGAAAACAAAGAGGCAGCCGCAAAAAAGGCAGAGGAAATCGGAGGACGGCTCGTCACCTTTGCAGAATTTAAACTTTTATGTGATGCAGGCATAGTAGAAGATTCTTATGATGATTATTATTGTTCTGATGATGGACGATGCTACTATCTTCATGGTAGCACAGGCCATGACGGTTTAGTAGAATCTAATCTAGAATATTATGTAGCTTTTGATATAACAAAATAAATAATCATGCGTGGACGGAGAATCCGATAAATGACATGCCTCAGAGTAATCGTTTCTTCCTGACCAAAGCAATAAATATCCAGAATTAAATGTATAACAAATAATTATCAACTAGGGTGTTCAATTGATTGTACCTAAAAAACGTTCAATAAGAACACCATGTTAATAATATAGTCAAAAGTAATTGAATTGCGAAAAATTCCCCCAAAAGTATTACCTTTG
>NZ_DXVR01000066.1:0-16293 GCF_019417265.1 Bacteroides sp. | reverse complement strand
AGGACGTTCACCCTGAAGTACGTGGATTGTTACTTCTGTCTGGTTGTCGGCTGCTGTAGAGAACACTTCGCTCTTCTTGCAAGGGATAGTAGTGTTGGCGTCGATAAGTTTTGTCATCACACCACCCATTGTTTCGATACCCATTGACAATGGAGTTACATCAAGAAGAACAACACCCTTGATTTCGTCTGTTAATACGGCACCCTGAACTGCTGCACCTACTGCAACTACTTCGTCCGGATTAACACCTTTAGAAGGAACTTTACCGAAGAAGTCTTCTACAAGTTTCTGAACTGCAGGGATACGTGAAGAACCACCTACAAGGATTACTTCGTCGATATCTGAGTTGCTCAAACCTGCATCGCTCATAGCTTTCTTACATGGTTCAAGACAAGCCTGAATCAATCCGTGTGCCAACTGTTCGAATTTAGCACGAGTCAAAGTCTTAACCAAGTGCTTTGGAACACCAGCTACCGGCATGATGTAAGGCAAGTTGATTTCTGTAGAAGTAGAAGAAGACAATTCGATTTTTGCCTTTTCTGCTGCTTCTTTCAGACGCTGCATTGCCATTGGGTCCTGAGTCAAGTCAGCACCTTCGTCGTTCTTGAATTCCTGAACCAACCAGTCGATGATTACCTGGTCGAAGTCATCACCACCAAGGTGAGTATCACCGTTTGTAGAAAGTACTTCGAACACACCGCCACCGAATTCAAGGATTGAGATATCGAATGTACCACCACCAAGGTCGAACACTGCAACCTTCATGTCCTTGTTTGATTTGTCAATACCGTATGCAAGTGCTGCTGCTGTCGGTTCGTTTACGATACGTTTTACTTCAAGACCTGCAATCTGACCTGCTTCTTTTGTAGCCTGACGCTGTGAGTCTGAGAAGTATGCCGGAACTGTGATAACAGCTTCTGTTACTTCCTGTCCAAGGTAGTCTTCGGCAGTCTTCTTCATTTTCTGAAGAATCATTGCTGAGATTTCCTGTGGAGTGTAAAGACGTCCGTCGATATCAACACGTGGAGTGTTGTTTTCACCACGAACTACTTTATACGGAACACGTTCAATTTCTTTTGCTACCTGGTCGTAAGTTTCACCCATGAAACGTTTGATTGAGTAAACTGTACGAGTAGGGTTTGTGATAGCCTGACGTTTTGCAGGATCACCGATTTTACGTTCGCCGCCGTCAACGAAACCTACTACTGATGGAGTAGTACGCTTACCTTCGCTGTTAGCGATTACAACTGGTTCGTTACCTTCGAACACTGCTACACATGAGTTTGTTGTACCTAAGTCAATACCAATAATCTTTCCCATAATTTTATCTTTTTTTATTATTATCTTATTTAAGTTATTTCTGTAACTTTTGCGTTACGCTGTATCATAAACAAACCTTGTGCCACAGCTGAAATCTGTCGTGGCACGGCTGAAAACTGACAAATTGTCTGAATTTATTCTTTGCGGTACTGACAAAACATGATTTTTGTCACTTTTCGTCTGCCTTTTACCGCTTATATATATGTGTCTGCATAATTAAATACCGGATTGTTCAGTGACAGGGAAATAAATCTTCTTTGTCATTGCGGAAACTTATAAATGCCTTTACATTTTCTCTATATATAACTTGTTTTTATATAAATACAACTTGTATATTTATATATATAACTTATATTTATAAAAACACAGATTGTATTTAGAGAAAGTGATTAGGAAAAAATGGTTTTATGCAAGGACGTTTCTCATTCTTTTTTTGTACATTTGCAGTTCAAATTGATTTTAAGCATGCCGGTTTTACGGCATCAGGTATTAGTCAAGAAAATCAGAAAGTTACAAACTTTAAAAACTTAGGAAAATTGAATTACAAGGATTTGTTGTCAAGGACATTGTTTATACTTTCATCGCCTTCGAAGGCGTGGGAACAGATATCTGCCGAGGGGGATGGAAAAACTGTACTGCCCGGTTTCGTTTATCCTTTGATAGGCCTTTGCAGTATTAGCGAGTTTATAGGTACTTTTTTCGGAAAAGAGTTTATCCCTGACGTGTTTCAGGTGGCATTGACTCGTTGCTGTGCTGTGGCAGTGGCTCTTTTCGGAGGATTTTTCCTGTCGGTATATTTGATTGATAAAATGTTGCGTAAATGGTTCGGTACTTCAGTTGCAAAGGATACAGTCGTTGTATTTGTGGCTTACTCCATGACTGTAAAATTTGTGTTGGACATACTCAGCAGTCTTTTATCGTTGAAACTGTTGCTTGTCATACTTCAGATATATACCCTTTTCGTGGTGTTCGAAGGAGCAAGGAGATACCTTAGACTTAGTGAAGACAAGGTGACATTGTTTACATTGGTGACCACTGTGATAATTTTGCTCTGTCCGTCTGTTATCGAGCTGGTGTTTAATACATTGTCGGTTACATTGCACTGACGTTTTAAATGATTATTGAATATGAAAAATCAGACTAACAACAATATAAATATAAAGAATAAGCGTGCTTCGTTCGATTATGAGTTTATTGACACATATACGGCCGGAATAGTGCTTACCGGAACGGAAATCAAGTCTATCAGACAGGGTAAGGCGAGTCTGGTGGATACATTCTGTTTTTTCTCAAAAGGAGAACTTTGGGTGAAGAACATGCACATTGCCGAATATTTCTATGGCTCGTATAACAATCACCTCGCACGTCGCGACCGCAAGCTCTTGCTTAATAAAAAGGAACTTCGCAAGTTGCAGCGCGGAATACAGGAAACGGGATTTACCATTGTTCCCACACGTATGTTTATCAATGAACGCGGACTGGCAAAGGTGGTTATTGCATTAGCCAAAGGTAAGAAGCAGTACGACAAGCGAGAGACGCTGAAAGAGAAAGATGACAAGAGAATGATGGACCGTATGTTTAAGAGATAAACATAGTATATGCTGACAAAGACAATACAACAACTTTTAGACGAGCGTATTCTGGTTCTCGACGGAGCCATGGGTACGATGATACAACGATATGGACTTACAGAGGAGGATTTCCGTGGAGAGCGTTTCAGGGAACTTCCGGGACAGCAGAAAGGCAATAATGACCTGCTGTGTCTTACACGTCCGGATGTTATAGAAGAAATACACCGCAAATATCTGCAGGCCGGAGCCGATATCATAGAAACAAACAGCTTTAATGCCACTCCGGTGTCGATGGCAGACTATCATGCCGAACATCTGTGCCGCGAGATAAACCTTGAGGCTGCACGTCTGGCAAGAAAGGTGGCTGATGAGTTTGCAGCCATGAATCCTGACAAGCCGAGATTTGTGGCCGGTTCCGTAGGACCTACAAATAAGACCTGTTCGATGAGTCCGGACGTAAACAATCCGGCATACCGTGCGCTGGCATTCGATGAACTCTGCTCTGCATATTGCATACAGATGGAAGCCTTGCTTGAAGGCGGTGTCGATGCGATACTTATAGAAACCATATTCGATACACTGAATGCCAAGGCTGCAATCATGGCTGCTGAAAAGTCTATGCAGAAGACAGGTAGAAAAGTGCCTTTGATGCTTTCTGTCACAGTGTCAGACATTGCCGGCAGAACTCTTTCCGGTCAGACTCTCGATGCTTTCCTTGCATCGGTACAACATGCCGACATACTTTCCGTAGGTCTGAACTGCTCTTTCGGGGCAAAACAGCTTAAGCCGTTCCTTGAATCTTTGGCAGCCCGTGCACCTTATTATATAAGCGCATATCCTAATGCCGGTCTGCCTAACAGTCTTGGACAGTACGACCAGACCCCGGAGCAGATGGCGGAAGAGGTGCAAGAATATATCAACGAAGGATTGGTGAACATTATCGGCGGATGTTGCGGAACAACCGAAGAATATATTGCCAAGTATCAGAAACTGGTGAGAGATGCTGTTCCTCACAAGCCTGCTGCCCATCCTGAGTGCATGTGGCTGTCGGGTCTTGAACTGATGGAGCTTACTCCCGAAGTGAGGTTCGTAAATGTCGGCGAAAGATGTAATGTAGCCGGTTCAAGAAAGTTCCTCCGTCTGATTAACGAAAAGAAATACGATGAGGCTCTGTCCATAGCTCGCAAGCAGGTGGAAGACGGTGCTTTGGTTATAGATGTCAATATGGATGACGGTCTGCTTGATGCCGAGTCTGAAATGACTACTTTCCTCAATCTTCTTGCTTCTGAACCTGAGATAGCACGCGTTCCGGTGATGATAGACTCATCAAAATGGGATGTTATCCTTGCCGGACTGAAATGTGTACAGGGCAAGTGTGTGGTAAACTCCATTTCTCTGAAGGAAGGAGAAGAAGTGTTTATCGAACATGCACGTACAGTCAAGGCTTTCGGCGCGGCTGTCATAGTAATGGCATTCGACGAGCAGGGACAGGCAGACACATACGAACGCAAGATTTCAGTGTGCGAACGTGCATACCGCATTCTTGCAGAGGTGGTAGGCTTCAATCCTCACGATATAATATTCGACCCTAACGTATTGGCTGTGGCTACCGGTATCGAGGAGCATAACAATTATGCGGTTGACTTTATCCGTGCTACAGGATGGATAAAGAAGAACCTTCCGGGTGCGCATATCAGCGGTGGGGTGAGCAATCTTTCTTTCTCTTTCCGCGGTAACAATTATATCCGCGAGGCTATGCATGCCGTATTCTTATATCATGCCATCCGGCAGGGTATGGATATGGGTATCGTAAATCCGGGAGCATCAGTTCTATATACAGACATTCCGTCTGATGTACTTGAAAGGATAGAGGATGTTGTTCTTAACCGTCGTCCTGATGCGGCTGAAAGACTGATTGAAACAGCCGAACGCCTGAAAGCTGAAAAGGAAGGACAGACTGAGGAACAGGCTTCTTCGTCTAAGATAGCATGGAGGGAAGGGGCTACAGTAGAGGAAAGATTGAAGTACGCACTGGTGAAAGGTGTGGGCGACTTCCTCGAAGACGACTTGAATGAGGCTCTAGGCAAATATCCTAATGCCGTGAGTATTATCGAAGGC
Organism: Bacteroides sp.; assembly: GCF_019417265.1. GTDB lineage: Bacteria > Bacteroidota > Bacteroidia > Bacteroidales > Bacteroidaceae > Phocaeicola. Next base: position 11,284 of record NZ_DXVR01000066.1, on the reverse strand, counting down.
CCGCTGATGGACGGAATGAATCATGTAGGCGAACTGTTCGGTTCCGGTAAGATGTTCCTTCCGCAGGTGGTGAAGACAGCCCGTACGATGAAAAAGGCTGTTGCAGTGCTCCAACCGTATATCGAGGCTGAAAAGAAGGACGGAGCGGCAAGTGCAGGAAAAGTTCTTTTGGCTACAGTGAAAGGTGATGTGCACGACATCGGAAAGAACATTGTAGGTGTGGTAATGGCATGCAACAACTTCGAGATTATAGACCTCGGTGTTATGGTTCCGGCCGACAAGATTATAGAAACAGCGGTACGTGAGAAGGTTGATATAGTAGGATTGAGCGGACTGATTACCCCTTCGCTTGACGAAATGGTGCATACTGCATCGGAAATGGAGCGTGCCGGACTTGATATTCCGGTCATTGTAGGTGGTGCTACTACATCTAAACTGCACACAGCATTGAAGATTGTTCCTGCTTATCATGCTCCTGTTGTCCATCTTAAGGATGCTTCTATGAATGCTCCTGTTGCTGCCAAACTGCTTAATCCTGAGCAGAAGGAGATATTCGTGAGAGAACTATATAATGAATATAAGAAACTGACAGATGCTCATCAGGAAAAGAAAGTCAATGTGGTTTCGCTTGATGAGGCTCGCGAAAACAGACTTAAGCTTTGGAATTGATGATATAACAATAAAGGCGGTTCTTGCGGACCGCCTTTATTGTTATATCATATTTATAAATTCATTAGCCTTTTCCAAAGTCTCCGGTTTTCCTATATCTATCAGTTTTATTTCCGGCTTTATGCATGCTCCGAAGCGTGCTTCACGGCATGTACCCAGATAGAAATCCATTATAGGGAACTTACCTTTATAGTTGTCTCCCATATATTTCATTATAGATGGCGAAACTACATGTATTCCGCTGAAAGCATATTCCGAATGTTCCGAAGGATTGTAGACGAAACCCTCCGGTCTTGTCTCACCGCTGCTCTTGTTTATCCATCCGCATAGTCTGTCTTCCTTATCGAATATAAGATAACGCGATGTCTTTCTTTCGCTTACCATAAGAGTGGCATCGTTTCCCGAGCGGAGATGGAAGCCATAAAGCGCATTCAAGTCTACATCCGACAGGATATCTACGTTATGTATCAGCACAGGCTCGTCGGTAGGGAAGAGTTCGAGGGCACGTTTTATTCCTCCGCCTGTGTCGAGAAGCATTTCCCTTTCATCGCTTATACGGATGTTCACCCCGAAGTTATTGTTGGCTTGGAGGAAGTCAATTATCTGCTCTCCGAAATGATGGATGTTAATTATGATATCATCAAAACCGGATGATTTAAGTTTCATAATGACATGCTCCAACATCGGTTTGCCTGCTACCGGTACTATGGCTTTAGGCATAGTGTCAGTCAGTGGCTTGAGCCTTGTCCCCAAACCGGCTGCGAAAATCATTGCTCTCATACTTCTGTATTATTGGCTTCGAAGATTTGTTCTATATTCTGCTCACGGTGAAGGAGTTCCACTCTTACTCCGAAACGGTTGTGGATATGCTCTGCCGTATGCTGTGCCGAATAGACCGAACGGTGCTGTCCGCCTGTGCAGCCGAAGCAAATCATCAGACTGGTGAATCCTCTTTTAAGATATCTTTTCACATGAGCGTCCGTGAGGGCATATACGTGAGTAAGGAATTCAGTTATCTCGCCGTCGTTTTCGAGGAAATCAATAACCGGTTTGTCAAGTCCGGTCAAAGGTTTGTATTCGTCATATCTTCCCGGATTGTGTACATATCGGCAGTCGAAAACATATCCTCCGCCGTTGCCGGAATTATCCTCCGGAATACCTTTGCGGTATGAGAAACTCATCACTTTTACTGTAAGCAGTTTGTCTGTATTCATCGTTTTAATGTTGTTATATCGTTTATGTCCATTTGTGATAACTGAACAAGCACCTTGCTCAGATATGGATATTCGTTTAAATGGTGTTTAAACAGTGTTTGAAGATTGTTTAAAGCATACGGAATACTCTCTATGAAGTGGGCTTTACGCTCAAGCAGTCCGCGGAAACCATATGCGCCGAGTACCTGCATGGTGCGGAAAACCACGAAATGATGTAATGTCTGTCTGAATTCCGCAGGATTTATATCTGTGAACTTGCTTGCCTCGCTTATGTATGTATCAATCATCTCTTCCCTCAAATCACTGTTGAAGTTGGCCTTTGCCTGCCATAGGAATGAGGCTGCATCGTAATATATAGGACCTTTGCGTCCTCCCTGAAAATCAATGAAGTAAGGCTCTTCATCCTTGATTATTACGTTCCGGCTCTGGAAATCGCGGTACATGAATGTATCGGACGATGCTTTGAGCAGAATGTCTGTCATTGCTTCAAAATCATCTTCAAGAGTACTCTCATTGAAACTGATGCCTGTTGCCTTTAGGAAGCAGTATTTGAAGTAGTTCAAGTCCCACATCACCGTGCGGCGGTTGAAGTCCGACAGCGGATAGCACATTCCGAAGTCCATTCCTTCTGCTCCTTTGAACTGGATTGAAGGGAGTCTGGCTATGCTCTTGCGTATGAGTCCTTTTTCGCAGTCACTGAATTCGCCTGTTGTCCTGCCGTTTGTTATGGCATTGAACAGGAGAGTGTCGCCAAGGTCTTCCTGGATGTAGCAACTCTCATCGTCTGAAACGGCCAGAACCTCGGGGACAGGTATTCCCTTGTTGTGGAAATGGCGTGCCATATATATGAAAGCACGGTTCTCTGCAATAGATTCTCCGCATACGGCTATCAGACTGCGTGGTCCTGTCATGCGGAAATACCTGCGGTTAGAACCGGAACCGGTCAGCAGCTCGATGTTGTCGTGCTGCTGACCGGTAACTTGTCTGTATAATTTACTTATTGTTTCTGTATTCATGTCTGGAGTTGTATTCTTTGATTTCAAAATTACAACTCTTTTTCTTTGAATGCAAGAAATATCTCTTATTTCACCTCTACAGTGAGCTTTTTCAGATTGCCGGAACCTTATGGATTCATCTTTTCTGCAAGGAACTGCCCTGTGTACGATGCCCCGCATTTGGCTACCTCCTCCGGTGTTCCTGCTATAACTAAATTACCTCCCTTGTCGCCACCTTCAGGACCGAGGTCTATAACATAGTCCGCACATTTTATCACGTCCATGTTATGTTCGATTATCACTATCGTGTGACCTCTTGCTATCAGTGAGTCGAAAGCTTCAAGCAGTTTCTTTATGTCGTGGAAATGCAGACCGGTAGTCGGTTCGTCGAACACGAATATCGTAGGCTGCGACTTTTCCACACTGAGGAAGTATGCTAATTTCACCCTCTGGTTTTCTCCACCAGAGAGAGTAGAGGATGATTGTCCCAGCTTGATATATCCAAGTCCTACTTCCTGCAGAGGTTGCAGCTTCTTTACTATCTTCTTTTGGTTGTGTTCCGTAAAGAACTCTATCGCCTGATTGACTGTCATCTCAAGAATGTCGTAAATATTTTTTCCTTCAAACTTGACTTCAAGTACGTCACTCTTGAAACGCTTTCCGTGGCAGGATTCACATTCCAGAACAAGGTCGGCCATGAACTGCATCTCTACAGTTACTGTTCCTTCTCCTTTACATTCCTCGCATCGTCCGCCTTCCGTATTGAAGGAAAAATAGCCGGCTGTATATCCCATCTGCTTTGACAGGGGCTGTTCGGCAAACAGTTTTCTGATTTCATCATAGGCCTTGATATATGTCACAGGGTTACTGCGCGATGATTTTCCTATAGGGTTCTGGTCTACAAACTCTATGTCTGTAATCATCTTTATATCTCCTTCGAGGGATACGAATTCGCCCGGACGTTCGCTCGCCTCGCTGTATTCTCTTTTCAGAGCCTTGTAGAACACGTCACGTACAAGAGTACTCTTTCCCGAACCGCTCACACCGGTAACCACTGTCATTACATTAAGCGGAAACTTAACGTCTATACCTTTCAGATTGTTTTCTCTTGCACCTTTTATTTCGATATAGTTGTTCCATGAGCGGTGGCTCAACGGGAGAGGAATGGTTTCTTCGCCCAAAAGATATTTCACGGTGTAGCTGTTGCTGCCTTTCTGCAGGTCTTTCATATCACCGTGATAAACAACTTCGCCTCCAAGTCGTCCGGCTTTAGGACCTATATCAATTATGTAATCAGCAGCTCTGATAATTTCCTCGTCATGTTCCACTACCACTACGGTGTTGCCAAGCTGCTGGAGTTGTCGCAAGACCTTTATCAGTTTGTCTGTGTCGCGGCTGTGCAATCCGATGCTCGGTTCGTCAAGAATGTAAAGCGAGCCTACCAGGCTGCTTCCAAGTGATGTGGCAAGGTTTATGCGCTGGCTTTCACCGCCGGAGAGCGTGTTGCTCAGTCGGTTGAGCGTAAGATATCCCAATCCTACATCCATAAGAAACCTCAGACGGCTGTTTATTTCGTTGAGCAGTCTTTGTGCCACAAGTGTGTCATGTTCGCTCAGTTGGAGAGTACGGAAGAATTCCATCAGTTCGGTGATAGGCATGTCTACCAGCTGGCAGATGTTCTTTCCGCCTACCTTAACATAAGTAGCTTCCTTTTTCAGTCGGCCTCCCTTGCAAGTAGGACAAGTGGTCTTACCTCTGTAGCGTGCCAGCATAACCCTGTACTGTATTTTATACTGGTTCTCCTCCAGCATCTTGAAGAAAGTGTCGATACAAGCCTTGTCGCGTGGACCATGCCAGAGGTAATCCTTCTGTTCTTCTGTGAGTTCGTAATATGGTGCGAAAATGGGGAAGTTGTGTTTTGGTGCTTCACGCAGGAATTCCTGAAGCCATTCTCCCATCTTTTCCCCACGCCAGCACATCACGGCTCCGTCGTAAACGCTCAGTGCCCTGTTAGGAATTACCAGATGTTCGTCTATACCTATAATCTTACCGAATCCTTCGCATGTAGGGCATGCTCCGATAGGAGAGTTGAATGAAAACATCTGGTCCGTCGGCTCTTCAAATTTGATACCGTCGGCTTCGAACTTAGTGCTGAAACAGTGAAGTCTTGATTCTCCGTCCGGAAGATAGAAACGTAGCATACATGTTCCGTCGCCTTCGTACATGGCTGTTTCGGCAGAGTCAGTCAGTCGGCTTATGGAGTCTTTGTCGTCGCTGCAACTCATACGGTCGATAAGCAGATATACCTTGTCGCTTTCGTCGTACTTGTAGTCTTCTATTCTTACTATCTCTCCGTCAACTTCCAGACGTGTGAAACCTTGCTTCAGGTCCATGTCCAACTGTTCCTGATGAGTACGTCCGTCGCGTGGCAAAAGGAGTGTAAGTACTGTATATTTAGTACCTTTAGGGTAGGAGAGCATACAGTTCACAATATCCTCCGGGCTGTCTTTCTTTACCAGTTCTCCGCTTACGGGAGAATAAGTCTTGCCGATTCTTGCAAACAGCAGCCGCAGATATTCATATATCTCGGTCGATGTTCCTACAGTGGAACGCGGGTTTCTGCTGATTACCTTCTGCTCGATGGCTATTGCAGGCGGAATACCTTTTATGAAATCGCATTCCGGCTTTCCCATTCTTCCGAGGAACTGCCGTGCGTATGATGAGAGGCTTTCCACATATCTTCTCTGCCCTTCGGCATAGAGTGTGTCGAAAGCCAGTGATGACTTTCCTGAACCGGACAGACCGGTTATTACCACGAGTTTGTTGCGTGGTATATCGACATCTATATTCTTAAGGTTATTAACCTTTGCGCCTTTTATTGAAATGTATTTGTTGTCGGACATTCTGTTTCGTATTTTGATATATGCAAAGATAGGACATTCAGTCAGAATTTGAAAATTAATGCATGAAATTAGATTTTTTCGGCTATTTTCCTCATATTTGTAAAAATGAAATATACCTAAAAGTAGGTATTGACAGCTCTGATTTTTATATATTATTTTGCAATCGGATTAGAATTATGAACAATGTATTGAATATGAATAGAACCAGAATCTACAAACCGACTGATAAAATGAGTGACCTTATATGCGAGAACTATGCACTGCTTCAGGTCTTGAGCCGCTTTGGTATCTCTCTCGGGTTTGGAGATAAGAATGTGCGTGAGGTCTGTGAACTGAATAATGTGGACTGCAATACATTCCTGACGGTGGTGAACTTCCTCATCGAGGACAGCAACCGTATGGAAGACCATTTAGAGGGAATATCAGTATCCTCACTGATGAACTATCTGAGGGAAGCACATAGCTATTTCCTTGATTTTCAATTGCCTACCATCAGAAAGAAACTGATGGAAGCGATAGGTGATTCAAAGGAAAAGGAAGTGACATTCCTTATCCTCCGTTTCTTCGATGCATATGTAGACGAAGTGAAGAAACATATGGAGCACGAGAATGAGAATGTTTTCACGTATGTGGAACAGCTTCTTCGAGGCGAACATCCTCAGGGTTACAATATCAGTGTGTTTGCCAGTCATCATGAACATATAGACACCAAGCTTACAGAGCTTAAGAACATAATTATCAAGTATTTCCCTGCAGGAGGAAACAACCGTTTGCTTAATGCAACCTTGTTCGATATCTTCAGTTGCGCGGAAGATTTGGCATCGCACAACAGGGTAGAAGACTTCCTGTTTGTGCCGGCAATCAAGAAGTTGGAAAAGGAGGCAAAATGAAATCGCATGATGTTATAAATATAGCAGTTGCAGAGGCTTCGATGATAGTCAGAACAGGTCTGATATCAGTGTTGAGGCATATTCCTGACTATAACATAGAAACATTGGAGATTTCCTCTATGGAGGGACTGCAACTGTGTCTGGAATTGCATAAACCTGACATACTGATAGTTAATCCGATGTTCGACGGATGGTTTAATGTGGAGGAAACAAAGCGCATATACGATGCCCATGAAATGAAAGTCATATCACTGATATGTACCGTAGTGGATTCGAATATGCTTAAAGACTATGACGAGAGCATAAACCTGTTCGACGATATCGACACGCTTTCTGCAAAACTGTCAGGAATAATAAATGTCAGTGATGAAGAGGACACCGACCCGAATTCATTGAGTCAGCGCGAGAAAGAGATATTGGGCTATGTAGTCAAGGGCTTGACCAATAAGGAGATAGCCGAGAAACTGTACTTGTCAGTACATACGGTTATCACACACAGAAGAAACATAACGCGCAAACTGCAGGTTCATTCTGCTGCCGGTCTTACCATATATGCAATAGTGAATAAATTAGTAGATATAAGCGAGGTAAAGATGAAACTTTGAATTGAAAAATACCTACTTTTAGGTATTGCCTGAAATGGCCGAAGTGATTACCTTTGCAGTGTTAGTCATATAGAAATTACGTAAACCACAAAAAGTAAAAAAGTTAGTTATTAGTTGGGCGCACCCTGCGAAGTGATTCGCGGGGTGCACTCATTATTAATAGTTGAGTTTTGTCTGTACATATGAAACGTAAAGAGTCTTGTCTGCAATATTCTCCTTTACGTCTTCTTTATTCTCCTCGTTCTGTGTTATGGATGTATGTGGCTGTTCATTCATGCTTTTACTGCCTGCAATCCAGATGATATTCATTATAATGATACCAAGGATTGAAGTAACAGCTGTAATTTTCTGTTCTATCTTTTTGCTTGAAATGTTCACCGTTTTTCTATTCATGTCGTTTGTTTTTAATTGTTGGTTTTGTTCTTATATCGTCTTTTAGCTCCTTGTTGTATAGACTAAATGAAGCATATGCGATATTACTGCACGACAATCATAATTTTTTTTCAAAAAAATCAGTTTACATAAACAGTTTTGAAATATTTCTGAAATATATTCTTAGCATCTTCAAGCTGTTCTGGTGTGTTATACTCTACATTCTTAAGTTTGTATTCCATGTTCATAGCCTCGTATTTGTGTACTCCGAGTGTATGGTAAGGCAGTATTTCCACCCTTTCAATCTGTTTATAGTCCTTGAAATGTTCGCCCAATGCCTCCATGTCTTCCTTGAATGCACTGTAACCCTGTACAAGAACGTATCTTAGCCAGAAAGGTTTGCCGTTCTCTTCAAGCCATGCAGCTGTTCTGAGAGTCTGTTCGTTACTTCTCTCAGTAAGAATCCTGTGACGGTTCGGGTTAAACTGTTTCACATCAAGTAATACAAGGTCTGCAAGCGAGAGCAGTTCCTTTACATCCTCGTTCCATATGCCGCCGTTGGTATCTACGCAGATGTGTATTCCTGCCTCTTTCAGCATCTTGAATAGTGGAACAAGTGCCTTGGCCTGGAAAGTAGGTTCACCTCCGCTGAATGTGATACCTCCTTTCTTGCCGAAGAAAGGTTTTTGGTTCACAGCCATTTTGAGTATTTCTTCCGGGGCAGTTTCCTTGCTTTCACCCTTAGCGTCTATCGTGTCAGGATTTGCGCAGTACAAGCAACGGAAGTTGCAGCCCTGAAGGAAAACCACAAGACGGATTCCAGGTCCGTCGTATGTGCCAAGCGATTCGTATGAATGTACTCTTATCATATTGAGATTATATTTATGTTATGCAATTATATCCGGAATTTCCTTTTTAAAAGATAGTAAAATAGCAGAGGCTTCCTACTGATGGTCGGTAGCCCCTGCTTTAAGTTATCGTGTCCGTCGTCAATCCTCAGTAGGAGAGTGACGGGATACGGAAATCAATTACATACGTTCGTGGAAACTGCGTGAGATAACTTCCAACTGATGCTCGCGGCTCAGCTTGATGAAGTTTACAGCATAACCAGATACGCGGATAGTCAACTGCGGATACTTCTCAGGATGTTCCATAGCGTCTTCCAGCATTTCACGGTTCAGAACGTTTACGTTCAGGTGGTGAGCACCTTTCACGAAGTAACCGTCCATCATTGTAACGAGGTTTTCGATACGGTTTTCCATATCTACACCAAGTGATTTAGGAACGATAGAGAATGTGTTACTGATACCGTCCTGTGAGTCGCGGTAACGAAGTTTTGCAACCGAACTCAATGAAGCTACGGCACCGTTCTTGTCGCGTCCGTGCATTGGGTTTGCACCCGGAGCGAAAGCAACACCTTTGGCACGTCCGTCAGGAGTAGCACCTGTCTTCTTTCCATACATAACGTTTGATGTGATAGTAAGGATAGAAAGTGTTGGCTTAGCGTTCTTGTAGATAGGAAGTTTCTTCAACTCTTCGTCGAAATAGTAAATCAAGTCTACAGCCAGGTGGTCTACGCGGTCATCATCGTTACCGAAGCATGGGAATTCACCTTCGATTTCATAACCTTCAGTAAGACCGATTTCGTTACGTTTAGCCTTAACCTTAGCATATTTGATGGCAGAAAGAGAGTCAACAGCTATTGACATACCTGCCACACCGTACGCGAGGTTAATTGCATGGTTGGTATCAACGAAAGCCATCTGGGCCTTTTCATAATAATACTTGTCGTGCATATAGTGGATAATGTTCATCGCCTCATTATAAACACGAGCCATTTCCTTCAATACTTTCTTGTAGTTTGCAAGAACTTCTTCAAATTGAAGAACATCGCCGCTCAATACAGGAATATCCTTAACCATCAGTGTACCGGTGTTTTCGCATCTACCGCCGTTGATTGCAAGAAGGAGAGCCTTTGCAAGGTTACAGCGTGCACCGAAAAACTGTATGTGACGGCCTATGTCCTGATATGATACACAGCATGCTATACCGTAGTCGTCAGAGTTACGTACTTCACGCATCAACTCGTCATTTTCATACTGGATAGATGATGTATCTATGGAAACCTGAGCGCAGAATCTCTTGAATCCTTCCGGAAGTTCAGGACTCCAAAGAACTGTCAAGTTTGGTTCCGGTGATGGGCCGAGGTTGTAAAGAGTCTGCAAGAAACGGAATGAAGTCTTTGTAACCTTTGTACGTCCGTCGTTGAAGCGTCCGCCGATAGCTTCAGTTACCCAAGTAGGGTCACCTGCGAAGATATCTGTGTAAGCCTGCATACGCAAGTGGCGAACCATGCGCAATTTGATAACGAACTGGTCAATCAACTCCTGTGCGTGCATTTCGTCCAACAGGCCGTGAGCCATATCATATTCTATATATATATCAAGGAATGATGAAACGTTACCAAGTGACATAGCAGCACCATCCTGTTCCTTAACGGCAGCAAGATATGCCATATATACCCACTGAACAGCTTCCTGAGCGTTAGTGGCCGGACGGCTAAGGTCAAGACCGTACTGTTCTCCCATTATCTTGATTTCCTTAAGAGCCTTAATCTGTTCTGCTACTTCTTCGCGCTGGCGGATGCGTGCTTCAGTCATAGGGCCTGTGAGGTGACGCAAGTCATCCTGTTTAGCTTCGATAAGACGGTCGATACCGTAAAGTGCAAGACGGCGGTAGTCACCGATTATACGTCCACGGGCATAGTTGTCAGGAAGACCTGTCAGGAATCCCAATGAACGGAAAGAACGTATTTCTTCAGTGTAAGCATCGAATACACCGTCGTTATGAGTCTTGCGGTAGTGAGTGAAAATATCCTTTACCTTAGGGTCTACTTCTACACCGTTTTCGCGGCATGCTTTTTCTACAACCTTGATACCTCCGAAAGGCTTGATTGCACGGCGCAGTACTTCGTCAGTCTGCAAACCTACAATTACTTCGTTATCCTTATCTATATACCCCGGAGCGAATGATGTGATGGTAGAAACAGTCGAAGGGTCAAGCGAGCGTACTCCGTTGTTAGCGCGTTCTTCAGCCAAAGCTTCCAAACATTTGTTCCAAACTGCCTTTGTGCGTTCTGTTGGGCCTACCAGAAATGAAGAGTCACCCTCGTAAGGAGTGATGTTAGTCTTTACAAAATCTGTAACATTGATTTCATGATTCCAACGACCTTCTTTGAAATTCATTACCATAGTGATTTATATTTAATATGTTTAAAAATGATTTTTAAGCACTGCAAAGGTACTAATAATTGTTATAATACACAATACCTACAATTAGGTATATTATTAATTTGTATTAATTACAAAGTTATTTTGATTTGTATCAATAGGATTATCCGTTATAGAATACTGTCATTCGGTAAAACTATTGTAAAAATGCTATAACTACTAACTACTTTAAAATCAAACTGATATTATGGAGCAATAAAAAAATAGTATAAAAATGTTTGAAAATGTTTGGATATATCGGAAAGTACGCATATCTTTGCACCGCATTTAAGGAAATGCACTACTGAATTATTGGAAGTTTGGGTGAGTGGCTGAAACCAGCAGTTTGCTAAACTGCCGAACGGGT
>NZ_DXVR01000065.1:0-16348 GCF_019417265.1 Bacteroides sp. | reverse complement strand
TCCATAAACTGGGTTACAGAACGTACCAAACAGCTCAAAAATGTAGGCTAAATTGAGAACGTTAAACTGGACACTCTATCAAATAACTAAAAGTTGTGTTTCAATTAAAATAAAAAAAGGCGTACCTAACATTAAGTACACCTATATATATAAGTAATAATAACAAACGCTTATTTCACATCTGCCGCAGCCGGCATCATGTCACCTTTTATTATCAGGCGGGTAATTTCAGATTTACCGTTTGTGCGTAGTGTAATGGTTTTCTGGAATCTTCCTGGGAACTTTCCGGCACCGTTGTATGTAACAGTTATTTCACCGCTTTCACCCGGTTTTATCGGTTCCTTAGGATATTGTGGAACTGTACATCCACAAGTGGCTATTGCCTGATGAATAACTAAAGGTCCATCACCTACATTAGTGAATTTGAATGTACATGTCACTTTCGGACTGTTTTCAGAGAAACTTCCGAAATCGTGTGTAGTCTTCTCAAACTTTATTTCTGCTGTACCTGCAGCCATTACCATGATTATGCCCATGAAGAACATTACTGTGGTAAGAATAAATTTCTTCATATATCTCTAATTTTTTGTTTGCAATTGCGAATTTAGAATATTATCCAATCTGTATATACTTTTAATCACCTAAATTAACAGATTTATGTGCTAAAAGGTTCATTTTAACCTCGGTTCACCTGTTTTACGCCTTTTACTGTTCTGAGTTTCTTTATCAGCGTTTCCAGTTTGGAAATGTCATCCACCATTACAGTAAGCATGCCGGAGAATAGTCCGTCGTGTGAATCTACACTTATAGACCTCAGAAGGATATTGCTTTCCTTATTTATGATGGAAGTGATATTTGTCACTATACCTATGTCATCATGTCCTACTATGCGCAGCGTGATAGGATACTGTTTGCCCTGACTCTTTCCTGCCCATCTGGCGCGTACTATACGATAAGGAAAACGCGCCTTCATCTCCGGAGCATTAGGACAGTCGCATCGATGAATCTTGATTCCGCCGGATATAGTTACGAAACCGAAAACATCGTCGCCATATATAGGGTTACAGCATTTGGCAAGATTGAAGTCTATACCTTTCAGATTCTGGTCTATGACCAACACATCATCTTTGTAATAGTCTTTAGTATCGGCATTCTGCTGCAGATTATATCCTTCGGCACTTCTGTAGATAATTTCTTCACGCTGTTCGGTTTCGCGTTTCTGCAATTCTAAATATTTCTCGATGATAACATTAACGTCGCTGCTTTCATCTGAAATGCTTTTATAGAAGTCAGTAACACTCTTGAAGCCCATTTTCTTTATGAGCCTCATTAATATGGCTTCATCGTATTCTATTTTCTTGTTCTTGAATTTGCGTTCGAGTGTTTCTTTGGCAAACTGAGTCTGGCGTGCGGTTATTTCCTTGAGTGCCTGGCGTATTTTTGTTCTTGCTTTTGAGGTAGTTACAAAATTCAGCCAGTCCTGTTTCGGAACCTGGGTGTTAGATGTCATAATCTCTACCTGATCGCCACTGTTCAGTACCTGTTTGAGCTGTACATTCTTTCCGTTTACCTTCGCTCCGATACATTTGCTTCCAAGATTGGTATGGATTGTAAAGGCAAAATCAAGTATAGTTGCTCCCTGAGGCAGTTTGTATAAATCACCTTTTGGGGTGAACACGAATACTTCATCCTTGTACAGGTCAAGTTTGAACTGATCCATGGCCTCGATGTCACTGTCTGCATTTTCCAGTGTTTCACGGATGGAGTTAAGCCACTCGTCGAGTCCTGTTTCTCCCTTGATACCTTTATATCTCCAGTGTGCAGCCAAACCTTTCTCGGCTATCTCGTCCATTCTTTCAGTACGGATTTGTACTTCCACCCATTTACCCTCGGGACCCATTACAGTGATGTGCAAAGACTCATAACCGTTACTTTTCGGCACAGAAAGCCAGTCACGCAGACGTTTCGGATTTGGCAGATACATATCTGTCACTATAGAATAAGCCTGCCAGCATTCCTGTTTTTCCTTGTCCAGCTCAGAGTCAAGAATAATTCTGATGGCAAACAAGTCATACACGCCTTCAAAAGGACATCCCTGTTTCTTCATTTTCTGGTAGATGGAATGGATTGATTTTGTTCTTCCTTTCATGTGGAACTTCAATCCTGCTTCTTCCAGTTTCTTCTTTATAGGTCCTATGAACGCATCGATATATTTGTCGCGTGCCTTTTTGGTGGCATTCAGTTTTTCTTTGATGTGGTAATATACATCGTGCTGAGTATATTTAAGTGATAAATCCTCGAGTTCCGATTTGAGTTTGTACAGTCCCAACTTATGGGCGAGTGGGGCATAGAGGTATGCCGCCTCGTTTGAAACCATAATTCTTGCCTCTTCGTTTTCAGAATCTTTAATCTGTCGCATAAGGTTTACCCTGTCGGCTATTATAATAAGGATAACCCTCATGTCCTCTGCAAAGGAGAGCAGCAGATTTCTGAAGTTTTCCGATTCTATGGTAGGACTTTTGGTGTACAGTTCATTTATCTTGACTAACCCTTTTATTATCCCCGCAACATCTTCGCCATATTCGTTCTTAACTTCTTCAAGCGTACAAAGATTATATTTCACCGATTCGTGCAGCATGATGCCGAGAATGGATGCCCTGCGCATACCTATCTCTTCGGCAACAATTACTGCCGTCTGCATATCTTTAATGATAGGATTCATTCCGAAAACATTTCTCGGAATGCCGCCTCCTTTCATTACCTTTATCAGGTGGGATTTTATTTTTCTACAGTCGTCTTTCTGTAGTGTATCTTTGGACAGTCTGAGTAATTTTCTGTAGAGTGAGAAGAGCAGTTTCTTTTCATCACTGTTAAAAAAAGCAGTTTCTTCCATGGCTTTATCTTTTTTCTTTCGTGTAAAGGTAGTTTTTTTCCTGTTTATATTCGTTATATTTCGTCCTTTTTTATAATTTTGAGCACAATTCTATACTATTGAACAAATTCATTACTTAATTTATACATTATGTTAACACAAGAAGACAAAGATTTATTGGCCAAGAAAGGCATCTCCGAACAGCAGATTGCCGAACAGTTGGCTTGTTTCGAAAAAGGTTTTCCTTTCCTCAAATTATTTGCAGCTGCATCAGTTGAGAACCGTGGTATAATGCTTGCAGACGAAAATGCCCGGAAAACATATCTTGCAGCATGGGACGCATATATGGAAGGTGACAAGAAAATTGTTAAGTTTGTTCCTGCCTCAGGTGCTGCCAGCCGTATGTTCAAGAACTTGTTTGAATTCCTTGGAGCTGATTATGATGTTCCTACTACAGACTTCGAAAAGAAATTCTTCAGCAATATAAAGAATTTTGCTTTCTATGCCGACCTTGACGAGGCTTGCGTAAAGAATAACGGCAAGGGTATAGATGCTTTGATTTCTGAAGGTAATTACAAGGCTGTTGTTGCTAATCTTCTGGAAGCAGCCGGATTGAATTATGGAGCTTTGCCAAAGGGATTGCTGAAATTCCACAAGTATGAGAACGGTGTCCGTACTCCTCTTGAAGAACATTTGGTAGAAGGTGCTTTGTATGCAGCCGGAAAGAGTGGAGAAGTGAATGTACATTTTACTGTATCTACAGAACATCGTGAACTTTTTGCCAAGCTCGTAGATGAAAAAGTAGCTCAGTATGCTGCTAAATACGGAGTAAAATACAATATCAGTTTCTCTGAACAGAAACCAAGCACAGATACAGTTGCTGCCGATATGGAAAACAAGCCTTTCCGCGATAACGGTAAACTGTTGTTCCGTCCGGGCGGTCATGGTGCGTTGATTGAAAATCTTAACGACCTTGATGCAGACGTTGTATTTATCAAGAATATTGATAATGTTGTTCCTGACAGACTGAAAGCTGACACTGTAACTTATAAGAAATTGCTTGCCGGTGTATTGGTGACTTTGCAGAAACATGCCTTCGAATATATGGAATTACTGGATAGCGGACATTACCGTCATGACGAACTTGAAAACATTATCCGTTTTGTTCAGCAGCAACTCCATTGTCGTAAGGATGATATAAAGGATTTGGAAGATACTGATTTGGTAATATATTTGCGTAAGAAACTTAATCGTCCGATGCGTGTGTGCGGTATGGTTAAGAATGTAGGTGAGCCGGGCGGTGGTCCGTTCCTTGCATATAACCCTGACGGTTCTGTTTCTCTGCAGATTCTTGAAAGCTCTCAGATAGATATGAACGACCCTGAAAAGAAGGCAATGTTCGAAAAGGGTACACACTTCAATCCTGTAGATTTGGTTTGTGCCGTTCGCGATTATAAGGGAAACAAGTTCAACCTGCTTAACTATGTAGACAAGGCTACAGGTTTCATCTCATACAAATCTAAAGGTGGTAAGGAACTTAAAGCTCTGGAACTTCCTGGATTGTGGAACGGCTCAATGAGCGACTGGAGTACCGTTTTCGTTGAAGTACCTTTGAGCACTTTCAATCCGGTTAAGACTGTCAACGATTTGTTGAGAGAACAGCATCAATAATCTTTTTACAGATTTATAATATAGAATATGCATGCAGTGTGGAGTTTCTCACTATCTGCATGCATATTTTTTATTATTCAATGTCAATTGCCATTATATAATCATTCATATAGTATCCGCCACCTATATCGAAATCACCTTCGGAAACCTTTTTCATTCCCATATGCAGATAAAATCCTAAGGCAGGATTGTTGCGGTTCACATTCAGCTCCATTCTGCATGGCTTTTCATTTATTTCCTTTATAGCTTCCTTTGCCTTACAGAACAATTGTTTCCCGATATGTTCCTTCTGGAATTCCGGCAGAACATATATTTTCTGCAAGTGAAACAAATTTTCTCCTTCCTTCTGTATAGATACATATCCGGCAGCCTTGTTGTCCACATATGCCAGATAGTAGATATGCCCTTCTTCTGTCATCTGTTTATGGAGATTCTCGGGCGAATACATCCAGTTCATCATGTAGTCTATCTGTTCTTTGGTCAGGATATCCTTGTATGTGGCAGGAAATGCTATCCATGCCAGTTCTTTTATCAGTTTGATATTCTCTGTTGTAGCTTTTCTGATATTGGTCATAAGCATGTTTTTTAGTTCTACTCTCACAAAAGTACGTTTTTATCAGGCCGATTGTGATTCTTCTTTTGTTAATTGTTTTAAAAATAAGAAAATTTCAAGTACTTTGTAATACAAGGTAATCCAATAATACATATATTTGTGCCATACAAACAAAGTAATACTGATAATAATGAATGTTGACAATGTAAAATCTCAGATGCGAAAGGGGATGCTTGAGTACTGCATACTGCTTTTACTTCACAGAGAGCCTTCGTATGCGTCGGATATAATCCAGAAACTGAAGGATGCAAAGCTTATAGTAGTGGAAGGAACACTCTATCCATTGCTTACCAGACTGAAGAATGACGGGCTTCTGTCGTATGAGTGGGTTGAATCTACTCAGGGACCGCCACGTAAATACTACAAACTTACCTCTGATGGGGAAGGGGTGCTATCTGAGTTGGAAACGGCGTGGGACGAACTTTCCAATACGGTAAATCATTTAAGAAACGAACTTTTAACAATTGAATCAAAATGAAAAAGACATTGACTGTTAATTTAGGTGGTACTGTTTATCACATAGATGAAGATGCATATGTATTGTTGGATAATTATCTGAACAATCTGAAATACCATTTCCGCAGTGAAACTGATGCCGATGAAATAGTAAAGGATATGGAAAACCGTATAGCGGAACTGTTTTCCGAATATATCAACCACGGCCAGCAGGTCATAACCATAGAGAATGTAGAGGAGGTTATAGCCCGTATGGGTAAACCGGAGGAAATCAATTCGGAAAATGACTCAAACGGCAATGGTGATGATTCGTACAGAACTTCGGATAACGACGGGTCGCCTAAACGCCGTCTGTTCAGAAATCCGGATGACAGAGTCCTTGGTGGAGTGGTATCAGGGCTTGCCGCCTATTTCGGATGGGATGTGGCATGGACACGTATTGCTGTTTTGATTTGTGGTATATTCCTGCACGGATTTATATTGGCATATATCATTGCGTGGATTATAATTCCGCCGGCACGTACAGCTACAGAGAAACTTCAGATGAAGGGAGAACCGGTGAATATGGAAAATATAGGAAAGACAGTAACCGATGGCTTCGAAAGAATGAATGACTATGTACATTCTGACAAACCTCGTACGTTTATCCAGAAACTTGGAAATGTATTCTTTTCTGTGATAGGTTTCTTTATTAAGTTGGCTATTGTAATACTTGCGATATGTTGTGCTCCGGTTGTGATAGTTGCATTGATTGTACTTTTTGCCTTGCTGATGGCTGCTACAGGAGTGCTGGTCAGTGTACCGGCATTTTTCTATGAGGCATTACCTTACATCAATTGGGACACTGTCGGGACATCTGCAGGTCTTGCAGTTACGATGGTAGTTTGCGGACTGTTGCTGATAGGAATCCCTGTGGTAGGCCTTATCCATCTTATATTACATCTTGCCGGAAAGAAAGAGCCTATGTCCACTTCGATGAAGGTAGTTATGATATTGTTATGGATGGTAGCAGCTTCGGTAAGTATAGTGTTGGTTTCGCAGGCACCGTTCATTATTCACCCTTCACATTTTCTAATTGACAGTTTCTTATAGTCTGAATGTATAACATTTTCGGAAAAATGTTATCTTTGCAGACATATAGATAAAAACTCTTATAATTATGACTAAAAAAATACTTTTGCTTGGCTCCGGAGAATTGGGTAAGGAGTTTGTAATTGCTGCCAAAAGATTGGGACAGTATGTAATTGCATGTGATTCTTATGCCGGTGCACCCGCAATGCAGGTTGCCGACGCGTGTGAGGTGTTCAGTATGCTTGATGGAGATGCGCTTGACAAGGTTGTAGCAAAATATCGTCCTGATATTATTGTTCCTGAGATTGAGGCTATTCGTACAGAACGTCTTTTCCATCTGGAGAAGGAAGGTATTCAGGTTGTTCCAAGTGCCAGAGCCGTGAACTTTACCATGAACCGTAAAGAGATACGTGACCTTGCTGCAAAAGAATTAGGACTTAAGACAGCCAAATATTTCTATGCCAAATCATACGAAGAACTTAAAGAAGCTGCCGAGAAGATAGGTTACCCTTGTGTTATCAAACCATTGATGTCTTCTTCTGGTAAAGGACAGTCTGTAGCCAAAGGTCCTGAGGATCTTCAGTATTCATGGGATTATGGATGCAGCGGAAGCCGTGGCGATATCAAGGAACTCATTGTAGAAGAATTTATCAAGTTCGACAGCGAAATAACACTTCTTACAGTTACTCAGAAGAACGGTCCTACATTGTTCTGTCCTCCTATAGGTCATGTACAGAAGGGTGGCGATTACCGCGAAAGTTTCCAACCTGCACGCATCGCTCCTGAACATTTGGCAGAGGCACAGCAGATGGCTGCAAAAGTAACTGAAGCCCTTACTGGTTACGGACTTTGGGGAGTAGAATTCTTCTTGAGCCATGACAATGGTGTTTACTTCTCGGAACTTTCTCCACGTCCGCATGACACAGGTATGGTGACTCTGGCAAATACTCAGAATCTTAATGAATTCGAACTTCATCTGTATGCCATCCTCGGATTGCCTATACCGGGAATCACTCAGGAACATATCGGTGCAAGTGCCGTTATTCTTTCACCAATAGCAAGCAAGGACGCTCCTCGCTATAAGGGTATAGAAAATGTATGTTCTCAGCCTGACACATACTTGCGTATATTCGGTAAGCCATATACAAAGCTTAACCGTCGTATGGGTGTAGTAGTCTGCTATGATAAGGTAGGTGGTGACCTTGATGCACTCCGTGACAAATGTAAGTCACTTGCCGACAAAGTTGAGGTATATTGATACGTCTGAATAGTAAATAAACGGAAATTAAATGCGTGCTAAACGCTGAATGAACGCTGGATGAACGCCCACTGAACATCGGATGAACTCGGTGTACGGCGGGCGTTACTATTGTTATTCTTCTTTCATAAAGAAGTTGCAAAATTCTTTTAATTGTTCTTGCATACGTTCCTGTGGAATAAGGATACGTTTGTATTCTGCAATCATAGTAGGACTCATGCTACGGCTCATGGCATATTCCACTACAACTCGGTCTGATTCCGGGCAAAGAATGATACCTATAGATGGATTTTCATTGGAACGTTTCACATCCCTGTCGAGTGCTTCCAGATAAAATTCCAATTGGCCAAGATCTTTAGGATGGAATTTTGTCTTTTTCAGTTCTACAGCTACAAGTGCCTGCAAACCTCTATGAAAGAATAGCAAATCAGCTTTGTAAGTAGATGAGCCTACATTTAAACGGTATTCCTGATCCATAAATATGAAATCTTTCCCAAGTTCAAGAATAAACTGTTTCATGTGTTCTATCAGTCCGTTTCTCAATTTTGTTTCACTGTGCTTTTTCGGTAGTCCGAGGAAATCTACAAACAGTGTATCTTTAAACATTATCGGGGCATCGGGATAAATCTCAAGCATACCTTTCGATATATTACTTTTATTACTTAGAAGTGTTGCGTATGTCTGGTTGGATATGCAACGTTGGAGCTCCCTCTTTACCAAATGTTCTTTGTGAGCATAAAGGATATAAAACAGACGTTCTTCCTGACTATGACATCGGCACAATATTTCAACGTGATTAGTCAATGTGGTCAAATTCAGCAGGCTCATAAATTGTCCAGTTTTTGGCTGGACAATTTCGTCATTGTTTACCGTCAATTGTCCAGATGTTGTTTGGACAATTTCATTAGCATTTACCAAAACCTCTTCCGTTAATTGTGCAGTTTTTGGCTGCACAATTCCATTGGAAAAGAATTGTTGTACGGTGTTTCTGAACGCTTCTGAAGAATATTCATCATAAAACATCACCATATTGTAAATACTGCTGCGGCTGTATCCTTTTAAATCCGGATGTCGGGAACGGATGAATTCGGAAAGTTGTGAAACTACTTTACTTCCCCATTCTTCACTTTTCAGTTTTTCTGAAACGTAACGTCCAACATTCCATGCTGTTAGTAACACCTCTTCATTTACTGCTTTAGATGCACGGCTACGATGCTTAAGTATAATATCAACTACCTTGCCAAACTGATATTCCTGAGACTGTATAATATTTTTGTCTTCCATAAACTTCTCCTTTCGTGTATTTTAAATTTATGATGAGGATTTCTCCTGACCGTAAACAAATGGCAGTTACGTCTTTTAATTCTATTTGAACCAGCCCTATTTATCAAGCCTTAAGCACAAAGATAATCAATTATTGTTGTATTTATCATTTAGCAATCGTTTAATTTCTGTTCAGCAACCGTTCACTACTTGTTCACTCAGGCATAACTATGCATACCTCCAAGTATGAAATTTACTCCGAAATATGTTATCAGCACAGATATGAAAGCCAATATGCAGAAACGGTGGAAGAACATAGGATTCCTGAAACAACGGATAGATTCTGTGTGTATGGCTGCCGAATAAATCAGCATGGTGATGAGTGCCCATACCTCTTTCGGGTCCCATCCCCAATATCTTCCCCATGATACATTGGCCCAGATTGCTCCTATGAAGATTCCGAAAACCAACAGGAATACGGCAGGATAGAGAATTATCCGGCTGCTGTTTTCAAGACTGCTGATGTCACTGCTTCTGTTTCCGCTCCTATGGAGAATCTCGGCAGAAATACCGTTCAGCATCATTATGGCAAACAGGGAATACGAAATCATGATGGACATGACATGTATGCTCAGAAGAGGCGACGAGAGTACCGGCATCAGTGGAGTTATGGCAGGATTGCTGTCGCCCATCATTGCTACCAATAACGCAAGTCCGGAAATCATAAATCCTACGGAAACGGAGTTTTTCATCCGCTTGCGGAAGACAATGCTGAATGTTATAGATACAACGGAAATAATCAGCATGGTTTCAAAGCCGTTTGAAACAGGGATATGTCCGCTTATTATCCATCGCAGCGCAATAATGCCTGCCACATAGGCGAGGGTAGGGAACAGCAAAAAGTAAAGGCAACGGTTTATTCCGTGATTGTTTTTAGACTTTATTATATTGTAAATCTGAAAGATATAACCGAAAAGTCCAACCGTGAGGCAGAATATGGCGAGTAATTTCAGATTTGCAAACGAATTGTATATCCTTTCAGCCTTGAATTTCAGATTTGAAGGCAAGGATTTTCTCGCTTCCTTCTCCTGAAATCTTATGATTTTGTCTACGAGTTCCTCTGTTTCTTCAAAATCCTTCATTGCCACTTTTTCGGCCACATAGTTCATGCTGTATCTTATGAAAAGCCATTTTTCGCGTTCTATGCTCGACGGCAGATTCTCGGGGATGGAATACCATGTAAATGTACCTTTCTCTTTATCGAACACGGGGTATATCTTCAGAAGATTTCCCGTACATAGAGAGCTGATAAGGCTGAATTTCTCTGCTGCTTCTTCCAGCTCACGGATGTGCGTTCTGTCTTTCTCAGTCTTCAGCTGTTCGTCTATCTTGAATCCGTCGGTTCCGATAAAGTCCGTCAGTTTTGCGTATTGGCTTTCTATGCCCAAAACTTTCTGCACATATTTGCTTTTTATACGGATGAAAGGTTCCTCCTTCCAGTAGTCGTAGTAGAAAAAGCATCCTGTAAGCACCTGTTCTGCCGACAGCCCTTCGTAGCTTTTCTTTCCGTATATCTTCTTGGTGAAGTCTATGGCAAGAGTTTGGAGCGGTGCAATTCGTCCGTTGTGATTTATGCGTAAGTTTCCGAATACTTCAGCCGTGCCTGCCGGTAGTACCGGTGGTAATTTGCTTCCGGCAAACGATGATACAAAAGGTATGAGCAGGAGTACGCATGCCGCAGAAATCCTCCTCATGAAAGCCGATTTTTTCTCAAGAAAGAACAGTGCCATCGAAAGAAAGAGGAGTATATATCCGCTGTAGGTGGCAGCAATCCCAATCGGGTCGTGGCTTACATACAGGGTACTGCCTTTTCCGTCGGCATCATATCCCGACTGATAGAAGCGGTAGCCTCTGTGTCGTAATATACGGTTCATAGAAACTGTTCCTTCTATATCCGTGCCATCCTGTATGGTTATCGTGCTTACATAGTCCATGGGTGTGGTGGTACCGGAATAATATTCTGTACGAAAGCCCTTTAGCGAAACGCTGAAAGGGAGTTTGTGTTCCGCATTGTCGGTCGTCCGGAAACACTGTTGGGGATTTTCGTCCATTCTGAGATGTATGCTACCTTGCACTCCGAAGACATGAGTGATGAATGCCCCTGTCAGGATTATTATAAAGGAGGCATGCATACAGAAAGTGATTATCCGCCGGTATAGTTTCCGCTTGAGAATATAGGTTATTCCGGAAATGGCTGCAACGAACCATAGGGCTATAAACAGTGGGTTGGAATAGAAATGCCGGTTTACAAATGGTGTACCGTAAGTTTTTTCTGCTATAGTGGCTGTCACCATGATAATTATCAGCAGCGACATGGCTGTGATGGAAATGCGTTTTGATATTTGGGGCGGCAGTTTTATCATATGTAAATCTGTGTTTATTCAAAAGACTGTCCACGGACTTCTTTCCGAGGGCAGTCATGTTATGTGATAACTATAAATCTATATTGTTTGACAGCTGTCGGACGAACGTTTGACACGTGTCGTCCATATGTCCGACAGCTGTCAGCCATATGTTTGACACGTGTCAAACGATAGATTTTTTTAGTCTGAATATACTTCGCAATCCGAATAAAGCTTGCTGAAGTCTAATCGTTTATGATTTTAATTCAGAAGATTTATCTTTAGATAGAGTCGATAAACTTGACTATTGCATCTCTGTCTTCTTCTGATAACTCTCTGAATTTCTGTACAATATAATATGCGTCACTCTTTTCGTTGCCATGCCACATGATAGCTTCTATTACGTTACGTGCACGGTTATCATGCAGTCTGTCTGCCGTAGGCGAGCCGGTACATCTCTGGTGAAGTCCTCTTCCCCAGAGCGGAGTGGTTCGACACCATCCTGTACGGATATCGTTCACCATGTATAGCTTGTGCTGAATCATATCCGAATAAGGCCATATCTTCTGGTTAGGATACTTTGGCAGACGGCTGTCGCCCTTGCTGAAAACGCCGTTAGGGTCGTAGAAATTGTCGTCGCCTGTAGTCCATGACGGTTTGTGGCAGTATGTGCAGCCTATCTGTTCGAAGAGTTCCTTGCCTTTCAGTACATCCGGGTCGTCTACATTTCTTGCTGCCGGAACAGCAAGTCCTCTGTGCCATACCATGAAATCAACGTAATCCTCGTCGCTCATTTCTACGTCAAGTTCTTTCGAAGTGAGATATTCCTTAATTGCTTTTTCGATGTCTGCTGCATTTTCGCTTGCCGGATGCCATGTCGGATGGTTATTATTCGGATCTACCTTTTCTATATATTCCATATATCCGGCCTGTACTTCCTTGTCTTTTGAAGAATATAAAGCATATGTTCCTTTCGCGTCAAGATAATGATATCTTCTGTTCGTTCTTGTCACGTTTGTGATATTCCATAGGGCGTTTATTCCAGCTGCATCCTGTAGAGGTCCGCGGCTAAGGGCATATGTGAATTTGAACGGATGTTTTTCCATAGGGGTTCCGGAGATAACATCTGTAGGTTTGGTGTTGCTGTATTGTTTCACCCATTCTCCGTTCCTGAAGAATGCCGGGTTTATACCGTTAGGCAATAGTCTGTCGGCTTCCTGTTTTGCATATTCGGTTTTCAAGTCTTCGTCTGAGATAGCGTCAAGAAGTCCTGTTCCATATATACCGATAGTTGATTCTAATCTGACGGCATAATCTTCGGGCAGTGTATATCCTTGATTATAGACATATATAGCTTCTTTAGGAATTGTCACTTCCGGATATTGCAGCTCGTATTTCTCACCATCGGGGAAGGTATTGTTCCACTGGTCTGTATGGTTTTTCCATTCCACGGTAATTTTGCTTTCGTCCAATGGAGCCTTGAAAGGTTCTACGGCATGTGTCTGCGGCATACCTGCAAGCCAGCTGACATAAGCATCATTCTGCGGGTTATATACCACGAGCAGACATCCGTTTCCTATACCATTGGTATCGAATTTTCCTGCGGGAAGCCTTTTACCGTGACCGTAGCCCGGGTGGCAGTGGATGCACGAAGTACGGATATACACAGGGCCAAGTCCGCTTCTCACTCCTTCCTGATTGCTCATGAAAGGTTTCTCAAACAGAGCCTCACCGTTTTTAAACTGGCTGTCCATTCCTGCCTGTTCCACAGCCGGAGTTGGCTGTTCGAGGGCGTTTGAGGTAGCTAGGAAAGATGTACCAAGCTGACCACCGGTGTAGTACCATTCCGGCAAGTCTCCGTTCTGCTGATTGCCCTTGTCGGGCAGGTCATTTGTATTGTCATTACATGCAGTAAGTCCTGCAAGTAATGCTGTACCTAATAAATAAAGTTTCTTCATTGTAGATATTTATTATTAATTCTCTGTCAGGATTTTTGATGCTTGGCTTAGCAAATCGGATACTTTTGTTACTGCGTTTATGGCATCCTTAGTCGCTTGTCCTGTAGCATTTTTTGCAAATGGTTCAGGAATCTTTCCTATAGCAGTTATGGCTGCAGTTATGGCATCCTTAAGTTCTTTGTCCTTATCTGCATTGACTGATGCAATGAAATCACTTACAGACTTGTCACCGTCTTTGCTTCCCTGATATGCATTCTGGATGCTTCTGATATTGTCGGCAAAATCAACAATAGAGTTGAGGCTGTATGGAGATTCTATATAGTTTTTGTCATCATCATTACTTCCGTTGGCAGGACGACCCATCTTCTGTTCTGCCACTTCGTCTGCTATATCTATACATCCCTGAAGGATTTCTTGTGCGGCATCTGTATAGTTGACGTATTTACTACCTCCCTGTCCGGCATTTAGCATACTTTTGCCATAGTTGAAGGTCGGTTCAAGTTCGTTGTCTGTAAGTATAGTCTGTTTGTCTGATGAAACATTGTCCATACCTGCCCATGATGCTTCAAGACGGATGCACTGGAAGCATAGGTCTTCTGCTACGGCTGCCATGTAAATCATCTGATTGTCAGTGAATTCATCGATGCTTCGTGGTTTTGAATTATCCCCGTTTAGCTGGAACAGCATGTATTCTATAGCATGGAAACCAAGCAGACCATAACCTAAGTTGGCACTAACGTATGAGCCGCCTCCGTTACCAATTGCATCCATCATGCCATTGTTTTTCAGCAGTTGTTCTAATGCATCTTTATCAAGTGGCCAAGAATCGATATGTGGGTCGATATTATAATCTGCTGCAGCACCGAAAAGGAATGCTTCGCTCAGCTCCCAGTATTTTCTTGATTCTTTCCAGTAGTCTCCGGCTTCAGCTATTTTGCTTGCGGCCAAAGTATTGTTGTCTGCTATGTATGCCTCTTTCGCTTCATTGCAGGCATTCATCAGATTGATAGCCGCATCTGCCATACTCTTGTAGGTAGGTATCACGGTGTTGTTCACGTAAGGAGTAACGGCATCCTTCAGAGTCTGTTCCTTTGCAGACAAGTCGCCTGTGTTTTCACCATTGTTGTCATCGCACGATGTAACCGATGTTGCCATGATAGCACTCATTGCTATAAAGGCAGAAGTCTTTAAAATACTTTTCATTTTGATTTTGATTTTGAATTAAAGTTATACATGTTTGTTTTTTGTGGTTATCTTGTGAAAAATCCTGCGTAGGCTATGCCAAGCGATACGGCAGGTTCGTTGTTGTACATGCTTTTCAGAAGTCCTATCGAATATTCACCCTTGATGACAATCTGTTTCATAGGGAAATAGTTGATACCTGCTGCTACACGGTTTCTGCCGCAGTATTCGTATTTCAGTCCGCTGGTTTTGTGCATTGAGTCATAATAATCGTATCTTCCGAAGATGTAGAATTTTTGGTTCTTTGCCCTTGTCCTTTCAAACTGGGAGAACAGGTCATATCCGGCTTCTAAACCTAGAGCTATAGCATCGGATGCTACCGCTTGTTTGGGCGATGGAGAATTTTTGCTCATTCCCATGTTATATTCGCTTATCAGCTGTGCGTCGGATAGGTGGCCGTAGTCGAAGTTTCCTCTTACTATCCAGTTATGACCGTTATATCCGAAGTCGAACGCTCCTATAGCCACTGTACCTTTCACGTTCTTGAATTTCTCCTTCTTGCTTCTGCTCAGAGTGTTGCTGAATGAGTTTCCTATATATCCGCTTACAGAAAGCCGCAGTCCTTTTATCGAGTAATTGTCCACCCTGAAAGCACCTGCCATGGCATTTGCAATCTTGAATTCGTATGGGCTTCCGGCTCCGCCCTGAATCCAGTTCATGCGGTTGAAACGGTCGGAATCAAGCCCCGGCAGTAACATGGCCTCGTATCTCCATTTTCCTGCCTGTCCCCAAAGGCTGATTCCTGTTTCGTGCCATGTACAAGGCATAATAGTGTTTTCGCCTTCCGGACGGTAAACGCCGAAAAACTCAGTTGGCATATGATGCTGGTTTGTCCCTCCCACAGGCACTATGATGTGTCCCATCTTGATGTTGAATTCCTTGCAGAATGATTTCTGAATCCAGAACTGTTCGAGTGCCACTTCGCCTCCGCGTTCTATTTCACTCTCGTATTCGCCGGCTTCTTCCTCTTCTATTTCTACGGCGCTTTCAGTACCTCCGTGCTCAATTTCTATTTCGCTTCCCAAAGACCATCCTTTGCCGAAATCATAGCCAACGTAGAATACTACGTGCGGCAGGTCAAATCTGCCGTGACTTTCTCCTCTGTAGTTTTTCGCATCCGTGTACCTGAGATAATTGTCGCTGAAGAAGTTCCTGCTGTATGCAGCCTCACCATAACCTCCGAAGGTCAGTCTGCTTTCTTTCTTTTCCTCTTTCTTGTTTTCTGCACTGCTGTCGGCTGTAGCGGCATTGAGTGTAATGGCCGAGAAAATGGCCGTAAATAAGATTCTTCCTGTTGCCATGATTTGATGTCTGTTTTATTGTTTTTTAAGTCATGGCAAAGGTATCGGCTTTTCTATATTACGTCAATACCTATAAATTGGTAAAATTATACTTAAAAATACCTATAAGTAGGTATATGAAGCAATCAAAATGGAGATATTTTTGTTATTTATGCAATAAATACTTAAATTCGTATTGATAATAAAAACAAAATTTTGGTTATGAGGAATTTTAATTACTATGCATTGAGCAGTATATGTG